>JAIVJJ010000193.1 GCA_020200095.1 Acidobacteriota bacterium
GCGCTCAATCACCCGAACATCATCACTGTTCACGAAATCGTAGTAGAAAGCGGCACTCATTTTATCGCCACAGAATTCATTGAAGGCGAGACGTTACGGCGGAAATTGAAGGCAGCTGGTTTGGAGATTGGAGAAACGCTTAACATCGCCACACAAATTGCTGCCGCTCTTGATGCCTCACACCGCAGCGGCATTGTGCATCGAGACATCAAGCCGGAGAACGTGATGGTGCGCGAGGACGGATTGGTGAAGGTGTTGGATTTCGGATTGGCAAAGTTCGCGGAGAAAAAGACTGAAGAGGTTGACAGGGAGGCGGCGACACTGGCACAGGTAATAACGGAAGCGGGAATGATTCTCGGCACGGTCGCGTATATGTCGCCGGAACAAGCGCGCGGGGCACAGGTTGATGCGCGCACCGACATCTTCAGCTTCGGTGTGATGCTTTATGAAATGCTCGCCGGATGTCAGCCGTTCACGGGCGAGACGATGAGCGATACGCTGGCGGCGATCTTGAAGAGCGAGCCCGCGCCGCTTTCGCAATATGTTTCGGAGATTCCGCAAGAGTTGGAGCGAATTGTCGGCAGAACGCTGCGGAAAAACGCGGATGAGCGTTATCAACACAGCAAAGACTTGCTGATTGACCTACGCGACCTCAAAGAAGAGTTGGAGTTTACAGCGAAACTCGAACGCTCTGCTCCGCCCAAAGTAGAAAACGCAACCGCGATTTCGCAAGCGACGACAGGCGGCGCAAACTTTCGAACGGCCGAAAGGCAACACACTCTTTCGCAGACAATTAAACGGCATAAACCGCTCGCCGCATTTGCGCTCGCCGCATTTCTCGTCGGCGCAATCGGTCTTGGCTATTACTTGTTCTATGCGGGAAAAACGGCTCCGGGCGTCGGCGACAAAAAATCAATCGCCGTCCTGCCCTTTAAGCCTTTGAACGCCGACAGCCGCGATGAAGCGCTTGAAATGGGAATGGCTGAAACGCTAATCACCAGACTGAGCAATCTCGGGCAGGTGGTCGTTCGACCGATGAGCGCGGTGCGCAAATACACAGACCTCCAGCAAGACTCTATTAAAGCGGGTCAAGAGCTGCAAACGGAAGTGGTTTTGGACGGCAGCATTCAAAAGGCGGGCGAGCGCGTTAGAGTGACGGTGCGATTGATTAACACTCGTGATGGAACGCCCTTGTGGTCAGAACAGTTTGACGAGAATTTCACAGACATCTTCAAGGTTCAGGACTCCATCGCCGGACGAATAACCAACGCCCTGGCGCTCCGTCTAAGCAGGCAAGAGAAAGAACAGTTAGCCAAACATTACACGGACAGCCCGGAAGCGTATCAGCTTTATCTGCAAGGCGAATATCTCTGGCTCAATAGAAGAAAAGGTAACTGGGCTGAGCAGAGTTTGACATATTACCAGCGGGCGCTGGAAAAAGATCCTAATTTCGCTCTGGCTTACATTGGGATAGCGGAATGCTACATAAGGCTAAGCGGTCAAGGAAGACTGACGGGGCGCGACGCGGAAAACAAAGCCA
Organism: Acidobacteriota bacterium; assembly: GCA_020200095.1. Classification (GTDB taxonomy): domain Bacteria; phylum Acidobacteriota; class Blastocatellia; order Pyrinomonadales; family Pyrinomonadaceae. The sequence goes on from JAIVJJ010000193.1 coordinate 1,541, forward strand.
GATCCAACATAATGAAAGCGCTGGAGATTGACGATACTCTGGCTGAGGCGCACAACGCATTGGCTGAGTTGAAG
>JAIVJJ010000434.1 GCA_020200095.1 Acidobacteriota bacterium
GTTTTTAATGCATTTTGAACAAAAGAATTATTGGTTCTCCGTCGAAAGATTCCCATTCGGAAGCATAATAAAAATACTCATGAGCATGTTAGAAATTTTGTGTAAACGAGCTGTGGTTGAAACTGCTGTTCGGCAGTCTGTTTTCAAAAAGTATGGCGAATTGGTTCATCGCTCCGCTCCAATCGTGAATCGGCATTGTCCATTTTTTACTGATGTTTTCAAGGCTAAATAAAGTATCTTGAACACGGCTTCATCAGAAGGAAACATTGCTCGATTCTTGATGATCTTTCTCAAGGTCATATTCAAAGATTCAATCGAGTTTGTTGTATAAATCGCCCGTCTAATTTCAGGCGCGAAAGAAAACATCGGGATGATTCTGACCCAGTTATTGCGCCAACTTTTGACGACCATTGGATAAACTTCCTTCCATTTGTCGGCAAACTTCTCCAATTGATGATCGGCTTCTTCAAGTGTTGGCGCCTGATAAATCGACTTCAAATCAGTGGCGATTTCTTTTCTGTCTTTGTGCGACACATAGAAAAGTGAATGACGAACCAAATGCACAATGCAAAGCTGAATCTGCGTGGTTGGATAAATGGCTTCGATGGCTTCAGGAAAGCCTTTTAGACCATCAACGCAAGCGATGAAAATGTCCTGCACGCCTCTGTTTTTCAGTTCGGTAATAACCTGCATCCAGAACTTTGAGCCCTCATTATCTGAAGCCCAGATGCCGAGCACTTCTTTGAGTCCGCTCAGTGTTACGCCAAACGCCGGGTAGATAGCTTTATTGCGAACGCTGCCCTGACTTTTGACTTTTACTTGCAGAGCGTCCAGATAAAGAATTGGATAAACGGAATCTAACGGTCGAGATTGCCAGGCTCGAACTTCATCCAAAACGGCATCTGTTACGTTGGAAATCAGAGTTGGTGAAACATCTACGCCGTAAATCTCTTCCAAGTGTCCTTGAATTTCACGGGTCGTCATGCCTCTGGCATACAGAGAAATAATCTTTTCATCGAGCCCGTCAAAACGCGTTTGATTCTTTTTAACGAGCTGCGGCTCAAATTCAGAGTTGCGATCACGCGGGACTTCTATTTCAACTTGTCCGCGTTTGCCTTTCAAGACTTTCGGCGTCGAGCCGTTTCTGGAATTGCCTGAATTGTTACCCGACGGAGAATGCTTTTCGTATCCGAGATGATGAGTCATCTCCCCGTTCAAAGCTCGCTCAACCAGAGCTTTGGTTAATTGTTGAAGAAGTCCGTCTTGGCTTAATAAATCTTCGGGCTTTTCGTAATCTTTCAGTATCTGGTCTAAAACTTCTGGTGTAATCGGCATAAAATCCTCCATTAAAATAAATGTTGATTAATGTCGTTTACACAAAATTATTTACAGGCTCATCTTTTCTGAAAAGCTTCGGCTTTTGTCCAAAGATGTTGTCGCGCTCGCGCTTTTGCCGAAGACTTAATCGGCTTCAGGATTTGATGCAGTTGATATTCCATCAATTGGGTCAGACGCTTAAAGAACTTAACTACGAGAGTCGTTATGCTTTGGATTCATTTCCCGTTGCTTTGTGCGATAACATTCGCATCGGGCGTAACCGTTTGACCAAAGATG
>JAIVJJ010000061.1 GCA_020200095.1 Acidobacteriota bacterium
TTTCGTAGGAGGAACATTATGTATAAACAAGACAACGACTTTGCAAACTATGATGGATCGAGAGTGAGTTTAATTTCGAGGCTTAGAAAGCAGGTGCTTGCTGTTCCAGCGCCCCTTCTTTGCCACGTCAACCAGAAAGGAGAAAACATGTCAAAAACAAATCGTCGTGAATTTTTAATGAACATTGCGCCCTTTATTTCGGCGGGGCTGCTTATTCCAACTTTCGCAGAAGAAATCGCCGCTTGGCCTTCTGCCGGCAAGGTGGGCGCCAATCTGCCTGCTTCCTTTGGCGAGCAGTCCCAGTGGAGGGAATGCCAAGAATGCCGCCTCATGTATTGGGGTGGTGAGTATGGAGGCCGTTGCGTTGCCCGAAAAAAAGGCCATTCCATGGCACGCCATGAGTACGACTACTTTCTTGAACACGGCAACCTGCGGGACACCCGCTATGCACAAATAAATTGGCGCTTCTGTAACAAATGCTTCGCGATGTTCTTCGATGGTTATCAAACGAAAGGCCGCTGCGCTGCGGGCGGCGGGCACAATGCTCAAGGATTCAATTTTCGGCTTCCGCACAGCGTTTTGGGGGAGTCCATCGATAAGTATGGATACGGAAAACAGGGAAATTGGCGATTTTGTGCCAAGTGTTGCGGTCTGTTTAGAGCAGTTGTGGACAATAACGACGTGGCCATAACGGGACGCTGTGCGGCCGGGGACGGACATGCAGAAGCCGGCTACACGTTTGTGTTGCGCTACAGGCATCCAACGAGGAGGGGGTAATCGGCACCTGATCCCGGCCGACGGATATATTGAGGTGAACTATGTCAAGCGGCGAAGTTTCCGTCCAGGCGTGCCGCAAGAAAGGGGGAATTGTAGTGGGGACGTACCTAGTGCTCGGGATGGGTGAGTTTCATGGTTTATTGAAATTCCCATGTACCTAACTAATACAGTCGCGCATGACCGGAGGATATATCAATGTCACATATTACAAAAACAGTCAGTTTGGCTATTAAGAGTACCCCGCTACTTTGCGGTCTCTTGTTCGCGGCGGTTCTTGTTTTGCTACCGATATCGCAGATGGGAACAATCGAAAACTGAGGAAACTCTAATCGTCTGGCGGGCGTTTGTAACATTTGGTAGGGTTAAGTAAAGGAGGTTTAAAGATAAAATGAGAAAAAATTGGAAAGCATTTGCGTTGATGATGTTTTTGATGCTTGCGGCATTTATCAGTTCAAATTCGGCTCAATCAGGAGTTATGCCGCTTCGCAGTATGGTGTAGAATCGTGAATAATTTGAGAGGAGAAAAACTATGAGATTAATTTTACTTGCAACAATCATCGTCTTTGCTGCTACTGGTTTGGTCTTTGGGCAGAGTGCGAAAAAGAATGACACGCTTGAGCAGGAAATCAGAAAACTCGACCTTGCCCAAGCCGATGCGATTCAGCGCGGCGATTTTGCAGCATTGAACAAACTTTTAGCGGAAGATTTTACCGTTACTAATCCGGGTAATGAAATACTTAAAGGAAGAGAAGCCACCTTTACGTTAATCCGCAACGGCACAATCAATTATTCTTCGTTCGTTCGAGAGCCGGAAACTTTTCTGTTTTACGGAAATACTGTCGTTGTGATGGGACTGGAAACAATTAAACGGACAGGCACAGAGCAAACCGTGCGCCGACGCTACACAAATATATGGATGAAAAAAAAGGGCAAATGGCTTCTGACGGCGCGACACGCAAACGTCATCTGTCCAAATTGAGAAGTTTCGTGAATAAAAACGGAAAGGCTCTTTCAATGATGGGCGGCATAACAGGTGTGATACAAAAAAGCTGTTCGGTGTATAATGTTCACGCTGAAGAAAAAGCGTGGATAAGAAGCGATGAAGGTCGGCATTGAATTTGGGTCAACTCTTCCGAGAGCCAAACCCGTCCAACAGTGTGATTAAATATTCGCCTTCATCCGTATCACAAAATGGAACAATTAGATTCCGAATAGGAGTGTGGAGAAACACCAGGCATTTCTTGTTCTCGCTTTTGGCAGCGAAGGAAAAACCGAATGCTTCATTGAACTGTCAAAGCGTTAGTCGCAGACGGCTCGGCGAGGTATTTTTAGTTGACGATTGACTTTGCATAGGAAATCAATGGACGTGAGGCAAAAACAGCGACGTTCTTCTACTTAAACTTGCGTGTGTTTTTGCCCACGTCATCTCAACCGTTCGACGTTTTTTTTAATATGCGACGTAAATTAAACGCAAACACATCATGAAAAGACAGCAACAGATTATTGGTTTAATTTCTGCCGGACTAATTTTTCCGGTAATCTGCTTTGTATATTCTGTAAAAGCACAAATTGTAAATCAGAAAAATCAAGCTGCCAATTATGTTTTATCTCAATCGGCGGCAGAGAGGATTGTTAAAAAAGTCTTGCGGACTTCACCCGTTATTGACGGACATAACGATTTATTTGTTCATTTTGTTGGTTGTCAAGATTGTCCGAAAGATTTGGCGGATTATCCGATTGACGTAAAAACCAAGGGGCAGACTGATATTCCGCGTTGGCGGAAAGGAGGAGTTGGCGGACAGCTTTTGAGTGTTGATGGCGCTTCAGAAGAGCCGAAAGTCGAAAAATATCTTGAAGCATTGGATTTGCTATTTCGGCTGCAACACGCTTATCCGCTAGACCTTGAGATAGTTGGCACAGCAAAAGATACGCGACGGGCGATGCGCGCAGGCAAGATTGCGCTAATTCCAAGCCTCGAAGGAGCGGTCATATTGGAAAACAATTTGGCGATGCTCCGAAATTATTACAGGCTTGGTTTGCGTAGCGTAACTTTTGCGTATGAAACAAATGATTTAGCCGACGGAAGCGACGATAAGCCGAAACACAACGGCATTTCATCTTTTGGAAAAGAGATAGTCAAAGAAATGAATCGGCTTGGAATTATGATTGATATGTCCCATATTTCAGCCAAAGCAATGCACGATATACTCGATGTTTCGCAAGCTCCGGTTATTTTCAGTCACTCGAACGCGCGGGCAATCTGCGAAGTGAACAGAAATGTTCCCGACGACGTTCTAAACAGATTAAAAGTTAATCGCGGCATTATTATGTTGACCTTTGTTCCGTATTTCACGACTAACGAATTTAGTAAATGGATGAAAGCGGGCGATGATTTCTACTATGATTTGAAGAAAAAATTTCCCGATGACAAAGCGAAAGTCAGCGCAGGAATTAAAAAATGGGAAACGGATAATCCCGCGCCGGTAGTAACTGTTTCAGATATTGCAGACCATTTTGATTATGTAAAAAAATTGATTGGCGTAGATTATATCGGAATGGCTGGCGATTATGACGGAATCGCATTTACTATTACCGGAATGGAAGATGTTTCATCATATCCGAAACTTCTAATTGAATTAGCCAGACGTGGATGGACAGAAAAAGAATTAAAGAAAATCACCGGTGAAAATTTTCTAAGGGTGTTTGAAGAAGTGGAGGAAAAATCTCTAACTTTACAAAAACAATACCCTCCTTCATTACGCAAATTTTCAGATAAGAAATAAATTTTAGATGGAGAACCTGTTTTATATCAACGCACCGTCGAACAATTCAATGGACGTGAGGGCGAAACAGCGACTTTCTCATCGCGTTGTCCGTTAAACTCAAACGGGCTTGGTGGCGGTTTCGCCCCACGTCATCTCAACCGACCCCGACAATCCGACTCCGCTTTCGAGCAATGAGTTGAAGGGGAGCTTGGGCGGCGCGGACAAAGAACAATATTATTCTTTCGTTGCCAGTCCCGGCAAGGTTACGGTCACCGTTGACATCAAAGCCAGCGAAGGCGTGGCGAGCATGACGCTAAACTTTTCGGCGGCGGAATCCGCAGACGTTCTGGTCATGTCGCCGGCGACGCATCGCGGCAGCAAGCGCGAAGTTGATTCGTTTAATTTGGACGAACGGCAAACGGTAGTGATGAAACTCGCTTCAACCGGAAGTTATAAGGGAAGCTACCAGATTCGGCTTGACGGCGCGGTTAAATTTAAATCAGATACCGACGCGCCGTCATCCGATACCGACGCGCCGTCGTCGCCGAAAAAAGAGTCGCCGCCTAAGAAAGAGTCGCCGCCTATAATAGACTTGATACGCCGCGCCGCAACAGAAGTAGAATCCGTCCGTCGTTTTTCAGCGGATTGCTTACCGAAAAGCGGAACTCTGAGTTTTGTAATGCCCGACGGCACGGTACAGGAAATCAAACTCAACGGCGTTCAGAAAGTTTCCCATAAACCGTAAAACAATTTTCGTTTATCGGCATTAGAGCGGTAGAAGTATCAGTATACGGGATAGTCGCAAGACTCAAACCAACCCGCCGCATCTTCCGGCGTTATCGTTTATAAAGCCGCTTTCAGTGCCACTCCAAAGCTGCATTGTGAAACCGACAAGCTCGTGTTCTTGTTCTTTTAGAAGCGCGGCTGCCGAAGAAGAATCAACGCCGCCGCTCAGTGCTACTGCTATTTTCACAAGCTTTTATTCTGACAGCGCGAAAGGTTTAGTTGCAAGTGAAGAAAATTATGTTGCTTTGAGGATAAGGTAGATAACTTCGCGGCTTTCATTGCCTTGAAGTTTTCTTGCCCAGGAAGTTTCAAGCCGTGCCCATTCGGAAGAAGTTAAAAATCCGCTTTCCAGAATTTCAAAACCTGCCGCTTCGTATTTTGCCGTTAAAACATCTTCAAGATAACGGGAAGAAAGTTTTGGCAATTCAAGTCGCTCGATTTCGGATTTGTCGCGTTCTTCATCAATTCCGATAACAATTTCAACCAAACATTCGGGTGCACAGATGCGGCGCAAACTTTGAAGGACAATTTCATCGCCTAAAACAACCGTGCGAAGCAAACTGCCCCACGGAAAATGAATGTGAATCTCATCGGCGGTTTCGTTTAATTCTTCGGGAAGATTTTCGACGGCGGCTTGAACAAACAGGACATTGGGCAAACCGCCTTTCGCCGGTTTGCGCGTCACTTTCATCGAGATTTTCTCCAACGGTTTTGTGTTCGCATCTATACCGATGAAAAACTTGTTCGGATTCGCCCGCGCCGAATTGTACACTAAGCGCCCGTCGCCCGTCCCGATGTCCACAATCACACCTTCGGCGGTATGGAGCGATAAGCTTTTTGAACTCTTGCTCGTTGAGTTATTAGATGGTGCTGCCACGAATTGCTTTTATCATAGATTTTTTACCTGTCCTTTGAGAAATTATAATGGAAATTGATTATCGTATCAATCCAAAATCATCGCGGAACTTCGACCGTTTTGATAATGTCGGAAATAACCGCGTCGGTTGTCGCGCCATCGAGTTCGGCTTCCGCGCGCAGCGCAAGGCGATGACGCAAAACTGGCAAAGCTACATCACGCACGTCGTCCGGCGTCGAAAAATCGCGCCCGCGAATTGCCGCCAACGCTTTTGAACAAAGCAGAAGAGCAACCGAGGCACGCGGGCTTGCACCGTAAAGAATCATCGGATGATTTCGGGTTTTATGCACCATTTCGACAATGTACTTCTGCACGCCCGCTTCGGTTCGCATCTGTTTTACTTCGGCGCGGCATTTTTCGATAGCGGTTGTTTCAGGTAAAGGTCGAATATCAATTTGCTCTAAATGACGCGAATCAAAACCCGTATCCCAGCGCGAAACAATTTCAAGTTCGGCATCTTGCGGCGGATAATCAATTAAAATTTTCAAAAGAAATCTATCTAGCTGCGCTTCGGGCAAAGAGTAAGTTCCTTCGTATTCAATCGGATTTTCCGTTGCCAGAACCGTAAAAAGCGGTGAAAGCGGATAACGCTCGCCGTCAATTGTCGTTTGGCGTTCTTCCATCGCTTCAAGCAATGCGGATTGCGTTTTCGGCGGCGTGCGATTGATTTCGTCGGCGAGCAAAATATCCGTAAAAATCGGACCTTGACGCAAGTTGAATTGCGAGGTCTGCATATTGAAAACATTTGTTCCGGTAACATCCGACGGCATCAAATCCGGCGTAAATTGGATGCGCGAAAAATCCGCGCCGACGATTCGCGCCAGAGTCTTTACAGTTAAGGTTTTTGCCGTTCCGGGAACACCTTCTAAAAGCGCGTGTCCTTCGGCTAAAACGGCAACCAGAATTTGTTCGATAACTTCGTCTTGTCCCACAATGATTTTACGAAGTTCATTTAAGATATGTGCAATGGTTGGAGGCGTGTAAATCAGCATATTCTAGACTCTAATTCCAAACTAATTCTTCATTCACAAATAACAAATTTCGACAATTCCATTTCCGAGATTTTGAATCACTGAAAATCGTGATTGATAATTTTGAGTTGTTTCTCTGAATTGAGTAGATTGCGTAAGAAGACAATTCAAAACTTCTTTGCCATGCTGAATTTCATTCAAAGCGTTTTGTTCAGTTAAATTTCTTAACTCCCAATTTGTAAAAGTGCGAACTTCAAGAATTTTATTTTCTTTATTAAGGCAAAAATCTACGTCGTAAAAATTGAAACTTTTTCCTTCTTCAAATAGCTCTAATGCAACTTTGAAACGATCATTGTTCAATTCTAGAATTTTCATTTCAAAGTAAAATCAAGAATGGTTTTTACAGCTAAAATTAAAACTGTAAAAAGAAAAATTCTTTTCAGCCACAAATCGTTCAACCTAGTTACGGTTTTCGCACCAATGTAAGCTCCCGTAAACATCACAACGGCTAAAATTAAGCCTAACCGATAATCAACTAAACCTTGCCATATAAAGATAATTGTCGCAATCAAAGACGAAAAAACGTTGATGAGTTTCGTTGAAGCGACGGCTTCG
>JAIVJJ010000240.1 GCA_020200095.1 Acidobacteriota bacterium
ATCCTGCTTGCCGTCGGTTTAGGAGCGTTTGTCATTCTCGCGGTTCAGTCTTTACAGACAAATCTCGTTCGGGAATTTGATTTTACGCGCAATCAAAAATTGCCGAGTATGTTTTTTATTGACGTGCAAAAAAGCCAGATTGACGAATTGAAACGAATTGTCGAGTCGCGCACGGGCGAAGCAGTGCAGGCGATTCCGACAATTCGGGCGCGGATAGCGCTGGTCAATGGCGAACCGTTTAATCTCGACCAGCGCGAAGTGCGCCAGCAGCAAGGACAAATCGGGCGCGAATTTGCGGTAACTTATCGTCCGAATCTGGACGAAAACGAAACGGTTATAAAAGGCGATTGGTGGAACGAAACGGAAATTTCCGACGCGCCCGAAGTTTCCGTCGAAGAAGGAATCGCTCGGACTTTAAATGTTACGGTCGGCGATTATTTAACTTTTGATATTTCGGGCAGAAAAATTCAAGCCCATGTCGCTAACCTCCGTAAAATTGATTTGCGAAACACGCGCACGGCTTTCATCTTCGTTTTTCGCCCGGGCATTCTGGAAAAAGCGCCGCAGACTTTTGTCGCCACGGTTCTGAAAAAAATTTCCGAAGTCGAGCGCGCTAAACTCCAGCGCAACATCGTTGACCAATTTCCGAACGTCCAGATTTTCGACGTTGCCGAAATCGTCGCTGCCGTGCAAAAGCTAATCAACAATTTTGTGCTGGCAATTTCCTTCGTCGGAAGTTTTGTGATTTTGAGCGGAATGCTGATTTTAATCGGCTCAATCGCATTGACTAAATCACAGCGAATTTACGAAAACGCAATTTTGAAAACTCTCGGCGCAAAGCGTCTGACTTTAACGGCAATTCTCTTTGCCGAATACGGATTGTTGGGCGTTTTAGCGGGAATTATAGGCGCGGGTTTCGCCGAGATTCTTTCTTTCGCCGTTTCAAAATATATTCTGAACATCGAATGGGAATTCGATTTTGGCTTAACAATTTTAGGCGTCTTTGTTACGGCAGTTTTGGTAATGCTGGTCGGCGCAATTGCAAGTTTTGACGTTCTGTTTAGAAAACCGCTCGCAACTTTGCGCTCACAATAATACGTAAAAGCCTTTTAATTTTTCTTTGCGTTCTTTGCGTCTTTGCGTGAAATGAATTTACCTCACGCGAAGGCGCAAAGAACGCAAAGCGGAATCGGGTTGAAAAGACAATTTTGATTGTCGAAACAGCTTCGAGCGTTTAAAGAGTTGGTTTTTAATCTTCCGCAAACGCTCTGAACCATTGCGGCTCGACGTTTCCCAAAATCTCGCAATCGCAATACGCGCCGTTTTCGTTGAGCCAGCTCATAAATTTCGGCATATCGAGGCGTCTTTCCATCAAAAACTGCATCGTGAATTTCAAATCGTGCGTGCAAGCGACGGTTTCCAAACGTCGGTCGAGGTAATCGAACAAATCTTCAATCGTTTCTTTTGTATCGGGCAAATTTTCGATAAATCGCTCGCGTTCGTCGCCGCTCAGTTGCGCCCAATTTTCCAATTGTCTCTTTTTAATTAAAGGCATATAAATTCCCTCGCTAAATTTGTTCGATACTCGGTTCTAATGTTTTCATCGTTTCCCTTTCTTGTTCTTCGCGTTTTTTCCGCTTGATGCCTTCGCGTCCGTCATAAAATATAAACTTCGGCAGCAGAAATGCGAGAACAATTGTTCCGATAACGGTTAAAATGCCGCCGGAAATGATAGAAGTTTTCACGCCGAAAAAATGCGCGACTATTCCGGCTTCGGCGTGTCCGAGCATCGGACCCGTCAGATAGCTTATCATTTCTATTCCGGCGAGCCGTCCGCGAAAATGGTTCGGAATAGTTTGATTCCAAATCGTGCTGCGAAAAATCCCGCTAATCATATCGAAAAATCCGGCGACGGCGAGAAAAAACAACCCCAACCAAAAGCTCTCCGCTAAACCGAAAAAAATTATTGCCACGCCCCACAAAGCGGCGGCAATCGCTATCATCAAACCGTGACGATAAACCTTTTTTGCCCAGCCGGAAGTTAAACTCGCAATTAACGCGCCGACGGCAATCGCTGAATATAAAAAACCGACCGAAGCGCCGCCGTGCGCTGCCGCGATTGCCGGAAACAATGCTATCGGCATTCCGAAAAGCATCGCGTTTATATCAATCAGATACGTTCCCAAAAGTTCCTGACGGCTCATCGCATAACGAAAGCCTTTTTTGATTGATTCAAAATTCGGACGGTCGGCATCGGCGGCAGGCGGAACGGCGCGAATCAGCCAAACTGCAATCAGCGAAGCTATAAAAGTTATCAAATCAATCAAATAAGCCCAACTCGCGCCAAGTCCGGTAACAAGAAATCCGGCGATAATCGGACTTAAAATCGCGCCGACATTGTAACGAATCGAATTAAGCGCGGAAACGGCGGTCATATATTCGAGCGGAACAATTTTCGGAATCAGTGCTTCAAACGAAGGTCGTTGCAAACCCGCAAGTCCGGCATGAATTCCAACACAAACAAACAAAATCCAAATTTGCGGCTGCGGAAGCAGCGAGTTACCCAAAAGAATTGCCGTTACAATTGTTTGTCCAACTTCGGTTAAGCGCAGCATCTTACGGCGGTCAACCGCATCCGCTAAAACTCCGCCGACGAAAGCCAGCACAAACATCGGAACAAATTCGGCGATGCCGATTAAACCGACCATCAAACTTGATTCGGTAAGCTGGAACATCTGCACCGGAACGACAATAAACGACATCATCGAACCGAAAAAGGAAATTAATTGTCCGAAAAATAAGAGGCGGTAATCGCGCGAGATTTTTAGCGGCGTGATGTCTATCAGCATTAAATTAGTAGTCGGTAGTTGAACTGTTCATTTCCTTTGAAGGGCAACGAAGTCTGAGTCTTGAACTTCTAAAAATTCATTAACAATGAGGCTATCCGAGAATTTTGTTCTTCTCAAGCTGATTTCTTGATTTAGATTCCTCAAAGCGCCTTTGTAGCTTTTCTCGAATGCGTCCTTACGATCAACAAAATTTCCTGAAGGCAATTGCATTTCACGAGTATCCAAAAGAAACTGCGTTACGATTTCCGAATCGCTTTTGCCGGATAATCTCTCTTCTCTTAATCTTTTTAGAAAATCTCTTCTCGCTTGAATTTGACCATTCAGGAAATCAAAAAAGAAATTCTGGTCATCACCGACAAAAGTTCCGTCATTAAAACATATTCCGTCAACGGAAACAGAAATGTGAGAACTGTTACTTAACATTTTGTTTTTTTGAGGTTCTACATAAGAAAGAGCCTGTCGTAGATGTTCAGGGTTAATTTTGTATTCAAAGCATTGATACTTAACACTTTTGTTTATATTATCAATCGTTTGCCCGACCTCCATACTAAAAAGGCTGAAAAACCTTATGCCGTTACTATTTATGAGGCTAGTTTTGCCGACCATCCAAGGGTCACGAACTTTCATTCCCATTAATTCACCCGGACTGGATTCAATCGTTCGGTTGAATACTGTTTCCCCGTTTGATTTAACAAATTTCCACCGCAAGCTAACGCCGAGAATGTCTTTCGCGGAATTGTTTTTGATAAACATAACAAAGGGCTTGGCGGCTTCAACAAGCGGAATTACTTCGCTATAACTTCCGATATATCGCATTAACTCCTCATCGAAGTTTGCATCGGATGAAGAAGTAATTTCTACTCCGTATTGTTGCAAATTATTTATTGTTTCAAAACTACTCATCGCATTTTTAATTTTCGCCTCTCTGATTGCTTCATCCAGATTTTTTATCTTTCCGTCAAGCTGCATTTCATAAATCTCATCGAGAATTTCGCCGAATTGCCGCGAAGGCTTCAAGCCCAATTCAATCAAATGTCTGCCCATTAAAATTGGCTTCGGCGCTTCTTTTTCAATCTGCAAAGAGCGAACTCGTTCAATAAACCATTCTTGAGCTTCCGCCTTAAACCATTTTTCCTTCGGCAGCCATTCGGGATTTCTACCCAGAGAATCGGCTTTTGCCACGCGGTAAAGCAAATCAGGTTCGACTTTTCTTGCCAGACGGCGAAACGCTCCGTCACCGGGCGGTGATTTATAAAACATACCCGGAAGCAAATGATAGCGTACGAGTTGGACAATTTGTCCGCGCACGTCGTAACCGTCCAATGTAAAAATTCCGAGTTTATCGAGAAAAGAATTTGTCGGTTTGACGCCGGCTTCGTCGTGCGCGTGCGAACGCCAACGCCCATCAAAAAATTTTGTCGTCGCGGGTTTTCCGAAATCATGACACAATGCGCCGAGCATCACGGTAATTTGTTTAGCGTAAGGCAAATCGTCAATTAATTTTCTAGCTTCGTCAACGACCATCAGCGAATGAGTCCAAACTTCCCCTTCGGGATGCCACTCCTTTTCTTGAGGAACGCCGACAAGTGCTTTCATTTCGGGGAAAAGCTGTTCGACAACGCCCAAATCGTAAAGCCATTGCAAACCGATAGAAGGTTTTCGCGCTTTTAATAATAATTTTTCAAACTCGCCCCAAATTCTTTCCTTCGGTAAATCGATTAAATCAATCTTTCGGCAAATCTCGATTGTTTCTTTATCAATTTCAAACTCAAAACGCGCGGCAAATTGCGCCGCCCGCAAAACTCTTAAAGAATCTTCGGCGAAAGTTTCGCTTGAAACGTGACGAATTATTTTTTTTTCAATGTCTTCGCGCCCGCCGTAAACATCAATAATCTCGCCGGTTAAAACATCTTGCAAAATAGCGTTTATCGTAAAATCGCGCCGTTTAGCCGCTTCTGCAAAAGACATTTGCGGGTCGCCTTCGACCAGAAAACCTTTGTGTCCGCGTGAAATCTTTTTTTCGCGTCTTGGTAAAGAAACATCTAAATCATTTCCCAATTTATAAACCGTAAACGCTTCGCCGACGGCATCAACTTTGCCGAAGGATTCAAGAATTTCTTTTAGCTTTTGCGGTTCTATTCCGTATATTTCTACGTCAAAATCTTTCGGCATAATGCCCATCAATTCATCGCGCACGCAGCCGCCCACGAGCATTGCGCGTCCGCGGTTTTGCCTGATAATTTGAGCAAGTTCCGTAATCTTTTCAGGTAATCGCATCTAACAATAAAATAAAACAGGATAGACAGAATTAACAGAATAATTGAAAAAATTTTTTATCCTGTTCATCTTACCCATCCTGTTTAAATTGTTTCTAACCTAAGCGCTTCCGCAAATACTCTTTCAATTCTGTAACTTTGATGCGTTCTTGCGCCCAAGTGTCGCGGTCTCTGACCGTAACAGCTTCGTCTTCCAAAGATTCGTGGTCAACCGTAACGCAGAACGGCGTTCCGATTTCGTCCTGCCGAGCATACAATTTTCCGATGCCGCCCGTGTCGTCATAAACGGCACGCATCGCAGGTTGTAATTGTTTTTTTAAATCTTTCGCCATCGCAACAATTTCCGGTTTGTTTTTCGCCAAAGGAAGAACGGCGACTTTTATCGGCGCGAGTTCGGGTTTGAGTTTTAAGATAACGCGCTTTTCACCTTTTTCGTTTGTTTTTTCCGTGTAGGAATCCATTAAAATTGCCAGCAACAAACGGTTCACGCCAGCCGCCGGCTCGATAACGTAAGGGTAAAAACGCTCTTTTGTCGCTTCGTCGAAATAAGATAAATCTTCGGTCGAATCGGGATTGAGTCTTTTGCCGTCAATTTCCGGTTTTTTCGAGTGCGTTTTCAAATCAAAATCCGTGCGATTGGCAATTCCCATCAATTCATCCCATTGTTTTTCTTCTTCGTCACGTTCGGGAAAAAAGCGATACAAAATATCAACCGTTCTTTCCGCGTAATGCGCAAGTTCTTCTTTTGATTGCTCGTAAAGTTTTAGATTCTCTTTTGAAATTCCCAAACTTTGAAACCATTCAGAAAAAGCGTCAATCCATTCTTGGTGAATCCGCACAGCATCTTCCGGTCGGCAAAAATATTCCATTTCCATTTGCTCAAATTCGCGTGTGCGGAAAATAAAATTGCCCGGCGTGACTTCATTACGAAACGATTTTCCAATTTGCGCGATGCCGAATGGTAGTTTGCGGCGCGAGGTGTTCAGAACATTAGCGAAATTGATAAAAATTCCCTGCGCTGTTTCCGGACGAAGATACGTTAACGCGGTTTCGTCGTCTTCCACTGCAACCGCGCCGATTGTTGTGCGAAACATCAAATTAAATTCTCTTGCTTCTGTCAAATCACATTCTTTTCCGCCTCCGGCATTCGCTGAAGGCTCGTTTGGACAACGAACATCTTGTAGTTTGTCTTGGCGAAACCTTCCCTTGCAGGCGCGGCAATCCACTAGTGGGTCGGAAAATGTCGTTTCGTGTCCGCTATATTTCCAAACAAGGCGGTTTTGAATAATTGAAGAATCAAGTCCCTCAATATCATCGCGCTCGTAAACCAACCATCGCCACCAGCTTTGCTTAATATTGTTGGCGAGTTCGACGCCTAGGGAGCCGTAATCCCACGAACTTCCCAGACCACCGTAAATGTCCGACGCGGGAAAAACAAAACCGCGCCGTTTTGATAAAGAGACGATTGTTTCGATATTTGGTGCTGACATAATTTGATTTTGGATTTTAGATTTTGGATTGCTTAAATGCTTCAAACCTTTTTTCGATTGACTATAAATTTTCAAAGTGAACATTCTACAATTAATAATTAACAATTAACAATTTCACAAAATAAAAAGGAGAAGAGAAAACCTTCACGTCTTCCCTTCTCCCTTTCTCCTTTTCTCCTTTTCTTTCTACTCTACTGGCTCTGCGGCGCGGGCTTTTTCCTGCTGCAAAATCTCTTTACGCGAGAGTTTGATTTTGTTGCCTTCCTTGCCGATACATTTAACCATCACTTGCTGACCTTCTTTTAACTCGTCGCGCACGTCGCGGATTCTCCTGTCAGAAATTTCAGAGATGTGAAGAAGTCCGTCAACGCCCGGAAAAATTTCGACAAAAGCGCCGAAGTCAACAATCCGATTGACCGTTCCGAGATACGTTTCGCCGATTTCAGCTTCGGCTGTTAAAGCGCGAATGCGTTCGACTGCCGCTTGCGCCGCGTCGCCGTCCGCCGTTGCAATCAAGACCGTTCCATCGTCGGAAATATCAATTTTCGCGCCGGTTTCTTCCGTTATCGAGCGGATCATTTTGCCGCCCGGTCCGATGACATCGCGGATTTTGTCCGGGTGAATGTTAATGGTGATAATTCTCGGCGCGTATTGCGAAAGCTCTTCGCGCGGTTGTTCGATAGCCTGCGCCATTGCGTTTAAAATATGCAGGCGACCTTTGCGGGCTTGCTCGAGCGCTTCGGACAAAATCTGCGAATTGATGCCGCTGATTTTTATGTCCATCTGCAAAGCAGTGATGCCTTCGCTTGTTCCCGTAACCTTAAAATCCATATCGCCGTAGTGGTCTTCCGCGCCCGCGATGTCCGATAGAATCGCGTAACGATTTCCTTCCATCACAAGTCCCATGGCTACGCCCGCAACTGGGCGTTTTAAGGGAACTCCGGCGTCCATTAATGAAAGACACCCGCCGCAAACCGAAGCCATAGAAGATGACCCGTTTGATTCGGTAATTTCGGAAACAATTCGGATTGTGTATGGAAATTCAGTTTCATCCGGCAACACAGGTTCAATTGCCCGGCGGGCTAAATTGCCGTGTCCGATTTCTCTTCGGCTCGTCGAACCGATACGACCGGTTTCGCCCACCGAATAAGGCGGGAAATTATAGTGCAATAAAAATCGCTTGCGCGTTTCGCCTTTTTCCAAATCGTCAACATACTGCTCATCGGTTTTTGTGCCGAGCGTTGCAGTCACAATCGCCTGCGTTTCGCCGCGCGTGAAAAGCGACGAGCCGTGAACGCGCGGAAGCCAACCGACTTCACACGAAATCGGACGAATTTCGGAAAACTTGCGTCCGTCGGGACGCCGCCGGTTGCCGAGCATATCTTCCCTGAATATCTTTTCTTTTAAATGCGAAAAAATTTTCCCTGCCATCAGGCGCTGCTCCAAGTTTTCCGCCGGATAGCTTTCGATAACTTCTTTTTTCAGCGCGTCAACCGCCGCGTAACTGGTTAATTTATCCGTGCCGGTTGTGTTGAGCGCGTCGCGCAAATTGTTGCCGTATTTCGCTTCAATTTCGCCGACAAGTTGTTCATCTAACGGGGCAACTTCATACTCGCGCTTTTTGATGTCCAGAGCTTTGAACAACTCTTTTTGCCAGAGGCAAAGTCTTTTAATTTCTTTGTGCGCCAGCATTAACGCTTCAACCATAATGTTTTCCGCAACTTCACTGGCTTCAGCCTCGACCATCACAATCGCTTCTTCCGTCCCGGCGACAATCAAATTCAACTGCGATTCGCGTCGTTCGTCATAAGTCGGATTTATCAGATATTTTCCGTCAATCAAACCGATGCGAATTCCGGCAATCGGATTGTGAAAAGGAATATCGGAAAGATACATTGCGCAGGACGCGCCGGTTATCGCCATTACATCGGGGTCGTTCTCCGCGTCGGCGGAAATAACCGTTCCGACAACCTGCGTCTCATTACGGTAGTTTTCGGGGAAAAGCGGTCTAACGGGACGATCTATCATTCGCGCGGTTAAAACTTCCTTTTCGTTCGGACGCCCTTCTCGGCGGAAATAATTTCCCGGAATGCGTCCGGCAGAATAAGTTGATTCGCGGTACTCAACCGTCAAAGGGAAAAAATCCAATCCTTCTCGCGGTGAATGAGAACTAACCGCAGTAACCAAAAGCATTGTTTCGCCATAGCGAACAACGACCGCGCCATCGGCTTGCTTGGCGACCTTTCCAATTTCAATAGTCAATTCCTTGTCGCCGAGTTTAATTGACTCTTTTAAGTATTTTCTTTGTGGCATATTTATTTTATCCTCATACAACAAAAGCGACAGGTGCTATGCCGTGAAAGCCCTGTCGCCTTTGGATTATTCGTTTGGCGGACGGTTCTTTTTGTCGGCGGTTTTTTTGCGCTGTCACGTTCAGCAGCCGCGGACAAATTCTTCGATAGAACCGTTATGTAAAATGACTCGAAGCAGCCATAGTTAGTGAATAACTGATAGTGGAAAGTGAATAATTCAATTGAATAAAATTTGACTGTCAGTTATCCACTATCAGTTATTCACTTTTCTTATCTTCTCAGTCCCAATCTTTCAATAATTGTATGATACTCACCAATATTCTGACGTTTGAGATAATCAAGCAATTTTCTACGACGCGAAACCATTTTAAGCAAGCCTTGCCGCGAGTGATTGTCTTTATTGTGTATTTTGAAATGTTCGGTTAATTCATTGATGCGCTGCGTCAAAAGCGCGATTTGCACTTGTGATGAACCTGTGTCGTTGCCATGTGTTTTATAGTCCTTGACTATATTTTCTTTTGTTTCTTTTGCTGTTGCCATATCTTGTCTTAAAATAGCTTCTCCTAGCTCGCAGTCGTAACCGCAAAAATTTAGTTTATTAATGGTAAATGTTAAATGGTAAATAATCAATTGCTTGCATTTAACATTTACAATTTATCATTAACCATTATACGAAAATTCTTCCATAAACTTTGTTGAAAAATCACCTTTTTGGAATTTCTCATCATTCATAATTTTCAGATGCAGCGGAATCGTTGTTTTTATTCCCTCTACAACCATCATCTCCAAAGCACGCTTCATCCGCGCAATCGCAAGCTCTCTTGTCCGTGCATGAACGATTAATTTCGCAATCATCGAATCATAAAAGGGTGGAACTACATAGCCCGGATAAACTGCCGTGTCAACCCGCACGCCCGGTCCGCCCGGAATGTTGAAAACCGTTATTTTCCCCGGACTTGGCGTAAATTTTACCGGATCTTCAGCGTTGATTCGGCATTCGATTGAATGCCCGACAATTTGAACATCTTCCTGCGCATAACCTAAATCTTCGCCTTCGGCAATTCGAATTTGGTTGCGTACAATGTCTGCAAGCGTAACCATCTCAGTTACCGGATGCTCAACTTGTATGCGCGTATTCATTTCCATAAAATAGAAACTGCCATCTTCATCAAGCAAAAATTCAAAAGTTCCGGCGCTGGAATATCCAATTTCTTTACACGCTTTGACCGCAACTGCACCCATTTTTTCTCGTTGTTCGGGCGTAATGACGGGCGAAGGCGCTTCTTCGAGAAGTTTTTGATGCCGACGTTGGATTGAACATTCGCGCTCGCCCAAATGAATGCAATTGCCATGTTCGTCTGCTAAAACCTGGATTTCAATGTGGCGCGGACGTTCAATATATCTTTCGATATAAACGCTTCCATTTTTGAATGCCGCAAGTGCTTCAGTAGAAGCCATTTCAAGTTGTGCCGCCAAATCTTCTTCTTGACGAACAATCCGCATTCCGCGCCCACCGCCGCCTGCCGCGGCTTTAATAATTACGGGAAAGCCAATCTCTTTAACAAGTTTGAGAGCTACATCAATATCTTCAATTGGGTCTGGACTGCCGGGAAGAATCGGAACACCAGCCGCTTGCATTGTTCGCCGCGCTTCAACTTTGTCGCCCATCATTCCAATAACATTGGGTTTCGGTCCGATAAATATGATATTGCAATCTTCACAGACTTGCGCAAAGGTTTGCGATTCGGCTAAAAAACCGTAGCCTGGATGAATCGCGTCAACATTAGTAATTTCTGCTGCGCTGATGATGGCGGGAATATTCAAATAACTTTGTGCCGAAGGCGGTGCGCCGATGCACACGGCTTCGTCGGCATAACGGACGTGAAGCGCTTCCTTATCTGCCTCTGAATGAACCGCAACCGTGCGGATGCCCATTTCCTTGCACGTCCAGATTATCCGGCAGGCAATCTCACCGCGATTGGCTATTAAAATTTTGCGAATCTCTCGCTTTTTCATTCAACAAATTAAACCACAGAGGCACAGAGACACAAGAGGAAAGCAAGATAAAATAATTCATTTGCTTTTTTATTTTCTAAAAAAACTCTGTGTCTCTGTGCCTCTATAGTGAAAATATCCTTTTACTTCCTTATCCCGAAAAGCGGCTGTCCGTATTCAACCGGCTGTCCGTTTTCGACGTAAATTTTAACGACTTCGCCGGAAACCTCCGCTTCGATTTCGTTCATCAACTTCATCGCTTCGACAATGCAGACAATTGTATCGGGCGATACATTGCTTCCTTCTTTGACATACGGTTCTTTGTCGGGTGAGGGCGAACGATAGAAAGTTCCGACAATTGGAGAAGTTATTTTATATAAATCTTCGTCGGTTGCGATTTCAGCAATTGTCGTTTCAGTTTTGGTTTCGGTTCTTGTTTGAGTTGCTTGCGGAGCGCCTGAAATAGAGGGCGCGGGCGCATACGATTGAGCGGCTTGAATAAATTGCGGAGCGGGATTTTTGCTCAACCGCACGCGAATATTTGCATTTTCAAATTCAAAATCGGTAAATCCGTGTTCGTCAACCAGATTAGCGAGTTCACGAAGTTCAGCCATATTAAGCGAAGGCTCTGACGGTTGACTCGTTTTTTTCGGTGCGCTTCGTTTTTTGCCGCGACCGCCGCGAGTCTGCTCTTTAGTTTCTTCTTTCGCTTTGGCAGAGCCTATGTTATCACTCATCTATATGCTCTCCTTTTACTTATCCTTTAGCCGCTATTTCGCGTGGATTGTCAACTAGTTCGATTACCGCCATTTCAGCGTTGTCGCCAACTCGCCGACCGAGTTTGATAATACGTGTATAGCCGCCGTTACGGTCTTTGTATCGAGTGCCGAGTTCACCGAAAAGACGCTGTACGGCTTTAACCCCCGCAGTTCTTTCCGGTGCTTCTTTCGTTGTTCCTTTTGCTCCCTGAAAACGACTTTGTTCACTTTTGAAGGTGCTGTTACCAGCGTGAAAAAACCGTGCCGCTTGCCGACGAAAATGAACTTCCTGAACTTTTGCTTCATCGCCACTTAAGTTCTTTGCCCGCCGCGCCAGCGTAATAACTTTTTCAACAAAAGGACGTAACTCCTTTGCTTTCGGAACAGTTGTTACAATATATTCTTTTTCCGAGTTGATTAAAGAAGTCGCTAGATTACGCAACATCGAAATTCGATGCTCCGTTGTTCTTCCCAATTTACGATGTGCTTTTAAATGTCTCATAATAGTGGTGAGTGGTGAGCGGTGAGTGGCGAGTTGAAGACCGAAAATTAATCACTCACCGTTCACAGTTCACCACTAATTTTAGTCCAAATCGCGTCCGCCAGAACCGGGAATCGGATTTCCCTGTTCGTCAAAATCCATCCCGAAATCCAGCCCCATTCCGTGAAGCATATCTTTTATTTCGGTTAAAGATTTTTTGCCGAAATTTTTAGTGTGCAACATATCCTTCTCGCTGCGCCGAATCAAATCCCGAATCGAGCGAATATCAGCGTTTTTCAAACAATTATACGAACGCACGGAAAGCTCGAGTTCATCAACCGAACGGTCAAGTAAATCATTGCGCAGAAGCGGCGGACGCGCGATGTCTTCGTATTTAAATTCGTCTTCCTCTTCTTCAAAATTGATGAAGATTGACATATGGTCTTTGATAAGTTTTGCTGCCAGTCCGATTGAATCGTCCGGCTTAACCGAACCGTCCGTCCAAACTTCAATCGTCAATTTATCAAATTCGGTGTTTGAACCCTGACGGGTTTTATCAACGCTGTAATTGACTTTTTTGATCGGCGTATGTACCGAATCAATCGGAATATAGCCGACTGAAAGATCTTCGTCGTTGTTGAATTCGGCGGAAACGTAACCGCGCCCGCTTTTAAGACGCATCTCAATACTCAAATCACCATTACCGCTTATAGTTGCGACGTGTATGTCTTTATCTAGAATTTCGACATCCCCATCGGCTTGGATATCCGCACTAGTAACTTCGCCAGCGCCTTTTTTATTAAGGGTTAAAGTTTTAGGCATATCGCCGTGAAGTTTGAACGGTACTTGTTTTAGATTCAGAATAACGTCTGTCGCATCTTCAACCACGCCCTTAATGGATGAGAATTCATGCTCGACGCCTTCAATTTTTACGGCGGTAATCGCCGCGCCTTCAACAGACGAAAGCAGTGCGCGTCTAAGCGAATTACCGATTGTTGTACCAAAGCCCCGCTCGAACGGTTGAGCGAAAAATTTTCCGTATCGCTCGGTTAAAGTTTCAGATTCGACCTGCAAGCGACCCGGTATTTGAAAATCTGTCCACTGATTGGTTTGTGTCATATTCTTTTTTAAAAGTCTATCGAGTCCGTCGAATTTATGGAGTTGCGAGGCAAATTGATTTGACCGACTCAATAAACTCGATAGACTAAAAATTATTTGCTGTAAAGCTCGACAATAAGTTGCTCGTTGATATTCGCGTCAATATCCGTGCGATTGGGCAGAGCCGAAACCGAAGCACTCAGGTCATCGGCGCCTGCCGAAATCCAATTCGGGCGACCGCGACCAACAGCAGTCTGCCACGCGCCTTCGACGTGGACATTTTTTGAGCTTTTTTCTTTGACGGTGATGACATCGCCAACTTTTACCTGAAAAGAAGGGATGTCAACTTTGCGTCCGTTGACGTGGATATGTCCATGATTAACGAGTTGACGCGCCTGCCGACGAGAAGTCGAAAAGCCTGCCCGATAAACTACATTATCAAGCCGACGCTCAAGCAAGAAGAGTAGATTTTCACCCGTAATGCCTTTTTGACGCGAGGCTTTGTCGAAGTAATTGCGGAATTGTTTTTCAAGCACAAAATATATGCGCTTGACCTTTTGTTTTTCTCGAAGTTGTTGTCCGTAACCGGCTAAAACTTTACGCCGCGCGGTCGCGCCATGCATTCCCGGCGGCTGCGTTCCACGCTTTTCAATCGTACAGTTCGATTTGAAACATTTATCGCCTTTAAGAAATAATTTTCCACCTTCGCGGCGGCACAAACGGCACACCGCTTCTCTATATCTAGCCATAGTATTTTTTTGCTTCCAGCCAAAAAATGATTTTGGATTTTAGATTTGCGATTTTGGATTATTTCCAATCTGACATTCGCAAATACTAAAACAGTATTTCATTTTTGACGGAAAAGTTTACAGGTAAATTTTTACCCTTCATCCTTTTGATAGTTTAATTAAGTTAAAAACAAATTAATATTTTAATCCAAAATCCAAAATCGCCTAAACCCTGCGGCGCTTTGGCGGACGACATCCGTTATGCGGAAT
This sequence comes from Acidobacteriota bacterium, assembly GCA_020200095.1. GTDB lineage: Bacteria > Acidobacteriota > Blastocatellia > Pyrinomonadales > Pyrinomonadaceae. The sequence goes on from JAIVJJ010000240.1 coordinate 14,258, forward strand.
CGGCGTCGTATCCCGGATGGAAGTTACACGGATTCCCGCCTGATTTATGGCACGAATTGCCGATTCACGCCCACCGCCCGGACCTTTGACGCGAACTTCAACTTCACGCATTCCAACTTCCACCGCTTTTTTAGCAGCTTCGGATGCGGCTTGTTGAGCGGCAAACGGAGTTCCTTTGCGTGAACCGCGAAAACCGCGCGCGCCTGAGGAAGATTGCGATATTAGATTTCCCTCCGCGTCGGTGATCGAAATCATCGTGTTATTAAACGACGCTGCGATATGCACAATACCGTATGGGATATTCTTTTTCTCTTTTTTACGAAAAGTTTTCTTTTTTGTTGCTGCTTTTGCCATAATTTCAGTAGTCAGTAGTCAGTAGTCAGTAGAAAATCTGCTAGGCTGATTTCTGACTTCTGACTACTGACTACTATTTTATTTCTTACCCGGCGCTTTTTTCTTCGCTACAGCGGCTTTACGCGGACCTTTGCGCGTACGTGCGTTTGTACTTGTGCGTTGTCCGCGAACCGGCAGACCGCGACGATGACGAAGCCCTCGGTAACAACCGATATCCATCAATCGCTTCACGTCCATTTGCACACGCTTTCGCAAATCACCTTCAATCTCGCCCTGCGCGTCAAGAATCGTGCGAATCCGCGTCAATTCATCTTCGCTCAAATCTCTGATCTTCGAGTCAAAACTTATATCGGCTTCATTCAAAATCGCCGTTGCCCGCGACTTACCAATGCCGTAAATATAAGTTAAACCAATTTGCGCTCTTTTATTTGGCGGTAAATCTACACCTGCTACACGAGCCATCTCTTATCTCCATTTTGGATTTCGGATTTTAGATTGTAGGCGAAGAAATAAAAACTGACCCTTTACGATTATTTAAGATTAGCTAGAATTAAATCCTAACAAATCAATGTTTTATTTCAATCCAAAATCTAAAATCCAAAATCAATTTATCCCTGTCGTTGTTTATGCTTCGGATTTTCGCAAATCACGCGCACAATGCCTTTTCTATGAATAACTTTGCACTTATCGCAAATCTTTTTTACTGAAGGTCGAACTTTCATTTTTGTTTCCCTCGCCTTTTTTACTTATAGCGATATGTGATTCGCCCGCGATTTAAATCGTATGGCGATAGCTCAACTAAAACTTTGTCGCCGGGCAAAATACGAATAAAATTTTTCCGCATTTTACCTGAGATGTGCGCTAGAACTTGATGTTGGTTATTTTCCAGTTCAACTTTAAACATTGCATTAGGCAAAGTTTCAAGAACCGTCGCGGTTACTTCTATCGCTTCTTCTTTCGACATAAATACAGAGCCAATTTCTTGTCAATTGACAAACCATTAATGTTACCGCTTTTTTTCTAACTTTTCAAGTTAAGCCGAAACTGTTTCTGTTTTAACCTGTTTTATTTGTAACTTTTGCTCTTTTGTTAAAGTTAAAATTTCAGGTCCCTGCTCTGTAATCGCAATTGTATGCTCGGAATGCGCGCTCGGTTTGCCGTCTAAAGTTACAACAGTCCATTTGTCTGCCAGAGTTTTTGTTTCGTACGTTCCGAGGTTCAACATCGGTTCGATTGCAAAACAATAACCGACGCGAATTTTTTCCTTTGTTCCGGCTCTCCCATAATTAGCGATTTGCGGCGCTTCGTGCATATTTCGCCCAATGCCGTGTCCTGTATAATCGCGCACAATTCCGTAACCGAATTTTTCCGCGTGCTGCTGAACTGCCCAACTGATGTCGCCGACTCTTTTATTCGGGTAACATTGCTCGATTGCAAGTTCCAGACATTCTTCCGAAACGCGAATTAATTGTTTTAGCTCTTCGCTAATCTTTCCGACTGGAACGGTTGTAGCCGTATCGCCTACAAATCCGTTTAGCGTCGCCGCCATATCAAGCGAAAGAATATCGCCTTCTTTTAGCGGAGTATTGTTTGAAAATCCGTGGACGATTTGTTCATTGAGCGAAGCGCAAATTGCATATGGGAAACCGTGATAACCGATAAATGTCGGTATCGCCCCCGCATCGCGCATCATTTTGTCAGCGACCGCATTGAGTTCCAGCGTTGTAATGCCTGGCTCAATCATTCCGCGTAAAGTTTCCCGAACTTCGGCGACGAGTTCGCCAGCTTCGCGCATCCGGTCTAAATCTTTTTTCGATTTGGCGATTATCATTCTTTTTCCCAGTAAAACTCGGCTTAACTTACTAAAAAAACTGCCGATTTTTAAATCACCGCACATAGTTGTTAAATGTCGAATGCTTGATGTTAGCAATAAATATTTACTAACATCTGACAACTCAAACTAACTTTTTCAACTCTCGGTAAATCGCTTCCATCTCGTCCGTTCCATTAACTTTTTTCAAACGTCCTGATTTTTCGTAATAATCAAGCAAAGGTTTGGTATTTTCTTCGTAGGTTGTAAGCCGAATTTTTACTTTTTCTTCAGTGTCGTCGGCGCGATGATTTAGTTTTGCCTCCGTGTGAAAATCGCAAACATTATCGTTTTTCGGCGGTTTGTAATAAATGTTGTAAATCTCGCCACAAATCGGACAACTTCTGCGTCCGGTCATTCTTTTTTCTAAATGATCAAGCGGAACATCAATCAAAATCGCACTTATTTCCTTGTTCTGTTCATCAGCTAAGGCTTCAAGCATTCCGGCTTGAATTGCTGTGCGCGGAAAGCCATCTAAAATATAAGTTCCTTTACAATCTGCACGCGAAGTTCTGTCTTTAACAATTTGAAAGGTAATTTCGTCGGAGATTAGTTTTCCCGAAGCCATAATCGTTTGAACTTCTCTTGCAATCGGCGTGTCGGCATTTTTCATCTCGCGGAACATATCACCTGTTGAAATTTGCGGAATCCCAAGCCGTTCTTCCAAAAATCGCGCTTGTGTTCCTTTTCCCGCTCCTGGCGCGCCGATGAGAACGATTATCTTACTCATTAAATTTATTCACCACAGAGGCAGAGAGATCTTTAAGAAATACTTTATTTTCTCCCTGTTCTCTGTGCCTCTGTGGTGCAAATATCTAAGCGCGTCTTCCGCGCAGGCGCGAACCGGCACCCAAGAAACCTTCGTAATTACGCATTACAAGTTGAGCTTCAATTTGCGCAATTGTATCCATCGCTACCCCGACGAGAATCAGAAGCGACGTGCCGCCGAAGAAAAACTGGTAACCCAAACCTGTCGGAATCCAGCTAAGTCCCGGCGTTGCCGTTAGAAAGTTATCAACCGACGGACCGATAAACGGCAACCGCGCAACTCTAAAACCGCTTAACAAAAGCTGCGGCGCAAAAGCGACAAAAGCCAGATAGAGTGCGCCAACGGTTGTCAATCTGGTTAAAATTGTATTTAGATAATCAGCCGTCTGTGCGCCTGGACGAACACCGGGAACGAATCCGCCGTGTTTTCTCAAATTATCCGCTACATCATCTGTATTAAAGATAATCGTGATGTAAAAAAACGTGAACAATACAATCAAAGAAATAAAGACAAATTCATAATACGGGTCGCCGCCGTGAAATTGTTGAAAAAAGGTATATACCTGACCCCAAGCTGAGTTCGGATTCTCAGGGTCGGGCGGCAAAGCCGAGAAAACAGTCTGCGGCATTGCCAAGACGGACGAAGCGAAAATTACGGGAATAACACCTCCCATATTTAATTTGAGCGGAAGACTTGTTTCCTGTCCACGAAACGTTTGATTGCCGACGCGCCGACTGGCATAACTGATAGCAATATTTCTTCGCGCCGATTCCATATAAACAATCAGCGCTATCAAGGCAACCATTACTACTACAAGGAAAACAACTCCTAAGGTTTGCATTGGGTCGCCAGCGCCGATTCGATCTTTAATTTGCATAATACCGCTCGGCAAGCCAATAACGATACCAGCGAAAATAAGAAGCGAAATACCGTTCCCGATACCGCGTTCAGTAATTTGCTCGCCGAGCCACATCACGAAAATCGTTCCTGTCGTCAGCGTTATGACAATCATCAACGAAGCCCACCAGGTAGAGGGAATAATGCCGTTTCTTTGGAGCCAAGTAGCGACAAAAAATGTTTGTATCGAGGACAAAGCAACGGTTAGATAGCGTGTCCACTGATTGATTTTTTGGCGTCCGACTTCGCCTTCTTCCTGAACTTTTTTAAATTGCGGTGAAAGCACCGGCATCAATTGCATGATAATCGAGGCGGTAATGTACGGTGTTACGCCAAGTGCAAAAACCGAAATTGTGCGAAAATTTCCGCCGGAAAACAAATCAAGCACGCCGAGCAATGTTCCGGCAACTTCGCCCCAAACTCTTTCGAGTTGCACTTTATTAATGCCCGGCGCGGTTACATGTGCTCCTAAACGGTAAATCGCCAACATTCCCAAAGTAAAGAAAATACGTTTCCTTAACTCGGGAACCCGAAACATATTTTGAATGGCGGCAAAAAACTTTTCCATAAAATTTGTCCTTTGTGCTTCTTCTTTTGTCCTTTGTTACTTGAATTAAAAATTTGAAATTCAATTAACACTCATCTCGCGGAGGACAAAAAACTAATGACTAGACGGCTTCTTCTCTTGTTTGTTTCTGAATTTCGATTACGCTTCCGCCCGCTTTTTCGATTTTTTCACGGGCTGCTTTAGTAAAACGATGCGCGGAAATTTTCAGAGCTTTAGAAACGTCGCCGCTTCCTAAGATTACGAGATCGTGCTTGGCTTTTTTAATCAAACCTCGGTCGTGCAGAATTTCCGGCGTAATTTCATCGCCGGCGGCAAAGTTTTCTTCTAACTTGGCAAGGCTGACTTCGAGCCACTGTTTTTTGAAGATATTTGTAAAACCGCGTTTCGGCAATCTACGCTGCAACGGCATCTGCCCGCCTTCAAAACCAATTTTCATACTGTAGCCGGAACGCGATTTTTGTCCTTTGTGTCCGCGTCCGGCAGTTTTGCCGAGTCCGGAGCCGGGTCCGCGTCCGAGCCTTTTCTTTTTGTGCGTCGAGCCTTTCGACGGGTGCAAATTGTTTAATGCTAGTGCCATTTTCTTTTCCTCGTAAAATAATTTCACCACAAAGATACGAAGAACACAAAGTTAAAATAATGGAAAATGGAATGTGTAAAATGGAAATTTTTCAATCAGGTATTCTACGTCTTCCGTCCTCCGTTTTTCACTGCTCTGTGTTCTTCGTATCTCTGTGGTTATCAATCTACTCGACAATTCTCAAAAGATGCGGAACTTTTTCGACAATCCCGCGCATTGACGGATTATCCGGTCTTTCAACCGTTTGATTGAGTTTGGTTATACCCAAACCTTTTACAATCGCTTTTTGCTTTTTAGAATAGCCAATCATACTTTTGTAGTATTGAATTTTGATTCTTCCGCCGCTATTTTGTTTTTCTTCGTTGTTTGCCATTGCCTTAATTCAATTACGAATTTCAAATTACGAATGAAAGCAAAATACTTTGTGATTTGTAATTCGTAATTATTAATTCGTAATTGGTAATTTATAAAAGTTCTCCCACTTGTTTGCCGCGCAAGCGCGCCACTTCCATCGGGTCTTTCATTCGTTCAAGTCCGTTAAAGGTTGCGCGGATAACATTGTGAGCGTTAGCCGAACCTAAGATTTTCGTTCGCACGTTGTGAATGCCTAAAACTTGCAAAACTGCGCGAACCGCGCCCCCTGCGATAACTCCCGTTCCTTCCTTCGCAGGCTTGAGCAAAACTCTGCCTGCGCCGTATTCGCCGATCATCTGATGTGGAAGCGTGCCTTCGATAAGCGGAACGCGAATCAAATTTTTCTTAGCCGCTTCAATAGCTTTTTTAATCGCGTTCGGAACTTCCTTAGCTTTTCCAGTGCCGAACCCGACGTGACCGGCTTCATCGCCGACAACAACTAATGCGGCAAACGACATATTTTTCCCGCCCTTAACGACCTTTGTGACACGATTGACCGAAATCAATTGGTCTTTCAAAATCAAATTGTTTGGAGAAATCCGTTGTTTATTCGTTTTCATTTGTTTCTTTATTTACTTTGTCAGTCTGCGCATCGGACTCGTCACCGGTTGTTTTAGAGCGACCTCTAGCCGATTTTTTTGTTGACGCCTCCGTAGAACCACTTACCAGATTGCCGATTGCACCAGCCACCGTACCAACGACATTCCCGATTTTTGATGCAACTGTATCGGAGCTTTCAGAATCCGCAGGTTTATTCGTGTCCGAAGCATTTTCGTTTTTATTTAAACCGCCTTCACGGGTTGCGTCCAAAAGCGCTTTAACCCGTCCGTGATATAAATATCCGCCACGGTCAAATACAACTTGATTAACGCCCGCCGCGACCGCGCGTTCGGCAATAGTCCTTCCCACTCTTTGCGCCGCTTTGAGGTCTCCGCCCTTCCTTTTGCCGCCTAAATCTTTTTCGGTTGTTGAAGCCGCAACTAAAGTTCTTCCGTTTTCATCGTCAATTACTTGCGCGTAGATATGATTTAAACTACGAAACACTGCAAGACGCGGTCTTTCCGCAGTTCCCTGCACTTTTTTGCGAATACGGCTGTGAACGCCGCGACGAACATCTGCTTTACTTTTGCTTGCCATAAAATTAGTGGTGATTTGTGGTTAGTGATAAGTGAAAGCAAAATACTTACCACTTACCGTTTAGCACTTATCACTTATTTTCCTGTTTTACCCGGTTTCAATCTATAAAACTTATTGGCGTAGCGCACGCCCTTGCCTTTATAAGCATCCGGTTTACGTAAACGATTTAGTTCGGCGGCTACCTGTCCGAGTTTTTGCTTATCAATACCGCTTAAAGTTAAGGTTAATTGATACTGATTTATGGTAGTTTTTGCCGGAACTCTTTCCGCTTTAGCGTCAATACCTTCGGGTAAAGCGTATTCAATCGGATGCGAATAGCCGAGCGCGAAAACTATTTTCTTTCCCTGCACATCAGCTTTATAACCTACGCCGACAATATCCATTTGTTTAGTAAAACCTTCCGTGACGCCGACGACCGCGTTGTTTGCCAATGCCCGAGCCAAACCGTGCAAGGCAGAGAGGTCGTCGTTAGATCGCTCAGCAACCAGCGTGTCTTCTTCAACCCTAAAGTCTACGCCTTCCGGAACAGGAGTTTTTAAGGTTCCTTTCGGACCCTTAACTTCCAATTGATCATTATTAATAGTAACGGTTACACCAGATGGTATCGCTATCGGTTTTTTTCCTACACGAGACATAATTTTTAGTGGTGAGTGGTGAGTGGTAAGTGGTAAGTTTTGATTTTAACTAATCACTCACCACTTACCGTTCACCACTACTTAATAGATTTGTGCTAAAACTTCTCCGCCGATATTTTCTTGGCGGGCTCTTTTTCCGCTCATCAAGCCTTGGGAAGTAGATACGATATTAACTCCGTAACCACCGAGAACTCTGGGCACTTCGGTTGCGCCGACGTAAACGCGTCTGCCCGGTCGAGAAACTCTCGACAGATGTGTAATAGAAGATGTTCCTTTAGCATCGTAGCGCAGGAAAATGCGAATCATATATTTTACGCCTTCGCCTTTGGTAACATAATTATTGATGTAACCTTCTTCCTTTAAGATTCGCGCCACTTCTATTTTCAATTTTGAACCGGGAATATCCACACGCGAATGATTCGCCGCTATTGCATTGCGAATCCGGGTGAGCATATCTGCGATTGGATCTGTCATTTCTTATTAACTCCGATTTTTAATTTTGGATTTTGGATTTTGGATTTTGGATTCGGTCTGTTTGCCTTCGGCTAATCCAAAATCCAAAATCGGGCTTACCAACTTGATTTAACCACGCCCGGAATTTGCCCTTGCAAGGCAAGTTCGCGGAAAGCATTTCGAGAAAGTCCGAATTTACGCAAGGTTCCGCGCGAGCGACCTGTCTGCGAGCAGCGATTGCGAACGCGAATCGGACTCGAGTTGCGTGGAAGTTTTTGCAGCTTTGCTACTGCCGCGTCAACTTCTTCCGGCGTCGAGTTAGGATTATTAATCGCCTTTTTCAATTCCGCGCGGCGTTCGGCAAATTGCGCCACCGTCTTTTTCCGCATTTCGTTTTTTACTACTTTACTTATCTTCGCCATATTCTTTAGTTCAAAGTTCAAAGTTTAGGGTTCAAAATTTAATGTTCACCGCTCAACTTTGAACTTTGAACATTGAACTTTGAACTACTGCCGGAACGGCATTCCCAGCGCCTTCAAAAGCGCCCGTGATTGTTCATCGTTTTTTGCCGTCGTAACGATCGAAATATTCATTCCGCGGGTTTTATCAACTTTGTTAAAATCAATTTCGGGGAAAATCAACTGCTCACGAACGCCGAGCGTGTAATTCCCGCGTCCGTCAAACGCTTTGCCGGAAATACCGCGAAAGTCGCGCACGCGCGGAAGCGCGACGGAAATCAAGCGGTCAAGAAATTCATACATTCTATCGCCGCGCAAAGTTACCATCGTGCCGATGTTCATTCCCTGACGCAACTTAAACGAAGCGATTGATTTTTTCGCTTTCGTAGTAACCGGTTTTTGTCCCGTTATTCTTCTCAGTTCCTCGGCTGCCGTGTCAAGAATTTTAGCGTTACCGATGGCTTCACCGACTCCCATATTAACGACAATTTTTTCGATGCGCGGTATCGCCATCGGATTTTTAATATCAAAATCTTTAGCGAGCGCCGGCGCAATCTCGTTTTTATATTTTTCTTTTAATCTTGCCATTGCTTTATTTTAATTAAAAATTGTGAATTACAAATGTCAGAATGTATTTTTATAATCCGTAATTCTTAATTGATAATACGTGATTATCTATTCATTCTCGGTTTCTTTTCTGCGCCTTCTGGTTATTTCAGGTTCAGAAATTAACTTTCCGCTTTTCGCCACACGAACTTTCTTGCCATCTTGCGTTTCATATTTAATTCGGGTCGGTTTACCGGTTTCTGGGTCAATATGAGCGATGTTCGAAATATCCACCCACGCTTCCTGCTCGATAATTCCACCTTCAACATTCATTTGCGGAACAGCTTTGCGATGTCTTTTCATTATCATCGCTCCTTCGACCTTCACCTTTCCTTTATGCGGGTCAACCGCAATAATCCTACCGCGTAGAGGATTTCGCTTACCGTTGTTGTCAAAGCGGTTATATTCTCTACCTGATATAAATACTACCTGATCTCCGCGTTTGATTTTACTTCTAATTGTTCCTTTTTTTACCGTTTTCATTTTCTTATTTCATCCGATAAGTTTCATTATCTTTTTCATTATTCAAAATCAAAATCAATCGCAAATTTTTAAATTACCTCAGGCGCTAAGGATACGATTTTCATAAAGTTCTTTTCGCGCAATTCACGCGCGACCGGACCGAAAACGCGTGTTCCAATCGGTGTATCATCATCTTTAATAAGAACGGCTGCGTTTTCGTCAAAGCGAATATAGGTTCCGTCTTTACGGCGCACTTCCTTACGCGTTCTGACAATTACAGCGTTATAAACTTTTCCCTTTTTAGCTGTACCGTTCGGCGCGGCTTCTTTTACGGTAACTTTTATCTTGTCGCCGAGACGCGCGATTTTGCCGGTCGAACCACCGATTGGCATAATCATCACCACTCTTTTAGCGCCTGAATTATCTGCGACCGTCAAAGAGGTCTGCATCTGAATCATAACTTCCTCACTCCGTTCGAGTGCTAAGTGCTAAATGCTAAGTGGGAAGTAGAATTTATTCTTTTACTAACCACTTACCGTTCACCACATACCACTATTTTTCTGCTTTTTGAATAATCTCCACCACGCGCCAACGTTTTTTAGCCGACATAGGTCTGGTTTCTATAATCCGAACTTTATCTCCGATAGTAGAACCGAGTTCGTCGTGCGCCATAAATTTCTTTCTGCGTTTAACATACTTTCGATAAACCGGGTGTTTTACAACGCGGTCAACACGCACAACAACGGTTTTAGTCATTTTGTCGGATGAAACCATGCCGATTTTTTCCGCTCGTTTGCCGCGCCCATTATCTTTTCCTTCGTCAGCAGTTGAAGAATCCGTAATTGTCGACACCAAAGTCGAAACACCGCCCGCTACTGTTTCGGTTATGCCACCGACAACCGATGAAACCGTTTCAA
>JAIVJJ010000310.1 GCA_020200095.1 Acidobacteriota bacterium
TTTTACAACCGTATAAATTTTTCGGTCGGCAAGCGCTTTTAACCGTCGGCGGAAATTTTCATTTCAATCAAATCAACGTCGGTCTTTATCCTTCTGTTTCGCGCAATCCAAACCGCAAATTTTTGCCCCAAAACATTGATAATCCAAACGTCCTTTTAACTTCCGCGCACGCCGACGTTAATAATTATGCAGGTTACATTCAAAACGGCATTGATTTTTTCAATGGACATTTAAGAATTGAAACCGGTTTACGCTGGGATTATTTCGGCTTTGATGTTGACGGTATTGAACTGAGTGACACCAGAACGATTCTCAAAGGAAAAGAAGGCGCGGCGCGTTTTCAACCGAAATTTTCAGTCGCATGGTCGCCGTTTGAAAAATTTCCGACAGTTTTTTATTTTAACTACGGGCGCGGAATTTCCAGCCAAGACGCGCGCGGTGTTGTTCGTAATCCAAATGCGCCGAAAATTTCGACCACCGATTTTTACCAAACCGGAATGGCTTATAATTCGCGCCGGTTTTCCGCCACTTTCAGCGCGTTTTTGATTGACCGTTCTAACGAGCAGGTTTATATTCCCGACGACGGCTCAATCGAATTTGCCGGACGCTCGCGCTCCTTTGGTTTTGAAACGAAAACTTCCGTCAGATTTAATCGCTTTTTGAGTTTTAACGGCGGTTTAACACAAGTTTTAAAGGCATTTTATCCGGGCGAATTTTCCGAAAACACGCCGCGCCAAAGAATCGTCGTTGACAGCGCGCCGCACACGGTCGCTAACGGAAGTTTTATTTTATCTGAACTCCGCGGATTTAATTCCTCGCTTAATTGGCGACACATTTCCGGCTATCGTTTAGACGGAGAGGATGTTTCAATTCGCGCGAGCGGCAATGATGTCGTTGATTTCAGTGTTTCTAAACGATTGAAAAAATGGATTGATTTGAATTTTTCTGTTGATAACCTTTTGAATAAAAAATACTTTGAAACGCAAAATTATTTTGAATCGCGCCTGCCGACCGATTCGCCCGTCGGCGTTGACCTCGAAACGGGTAGAGACATTTATCCGTCGCGCATACACGCAACGCCTGGTTATCCGCGAACTTTTAATGTTGGCTTGACGTTTCGTTTCGGCTTGAAAGAATAAAGAAAGGCTGAATCGAAAGTTTTCCGATTCAGCCTTTCTTTATTCTTCGGTTGTCAAACGGTAGAAAGTTTAATTACAATCCAAAAAAGAATTTTCATTCACCGCTGGCAACTTACCACTAATTAAGCTATTGAGCGGTAAAGTTCAATCCATCTAAATCTTCCAACAGATTAATAACTTGCGGATTAAACTGATAGCGTTTTGAATAGACATTAAAGATATAAGTTTCTCCCGCTGGAATGTCGTTAAAAGTGTAATATCCAAAAAGGTTTGTTCTGGCAGTTTGAGTATCACCATTCTGATTGGTTAAATGCACAACCGCGTTAGACACGCCTCTTCTCAGAGAAGAAAGAACTCTGCCCGAAACTGAAACAGTTGCGGCTGTCGGCAGATTCGTACATTGATTGTTGGAGATGGTGTTTGTATCCAACGTCACCGCGCCATTTAGCGCCAAGGCTCTTCCTCCTTCGATATCTGCGCCAGTCACTAGTGTGATACTCGCAAGCGCGAGGATATTTCCTGTGAATGATGTATCTGAACCGAGCGTCGCAGAGCTGCCAACCTGGAAAAACACATTGCAGCTGATTCCGTTATTTATCACGACAACCGATGAATTGCTTGCAGTTGTAAGTGTGGTGCGTATTTGAAAAATGAAAACCGCATTAGAATCACCCTGAGCATCGAGAGTAAGTGTCCCGGTCAGTTGAGCTGATGTATCAAAGCAATAAACTCCTGCCACAAGAGTGAGTCCACCCAGATCCGTTCCGGATAGATTAGTATTGCAAGCCTGACCCACTAGATTATTGAAAGCGGCAGTAGCGTCGGTTCGAGCCTGGATAGCGACCGCATCGTTAGTGCGAATTGTACCCACCACCGTTCCAGGCACTGGAAAGCCTGTGACAGCAGTACCCGGACTGACTCCTAAATCTCCAATTACAACGCTTGGACCAGTATTTGTCACGGTGGAACTACCTAATACCGCAAAGCTTGTCGCCGCACCAAGATTTGGAGCAGTTGTTTGCGCAGAAACATTGTTGACGAAGGAAGCGCTCATTATTATCGCAAAGGCGACCAAAGCGCTTAAAGTAAATTTCCTTTTCATGATTATTTTTCTCCTCTAAAATTTAAGTCTAGAAATTAAATTCAAGTCTAGGTTAATTCTCTTATCTAAAATTTAATGTCTAGAAATTAAATTTAAGTCTGAAAATACAGTTTCCGCAGTTCTCCATCGTTGTTCTGTGCATTAAATTAAAGGTAAAATTTTTACCTCTTTACTTTCGTGTCCGCCCAAAACCGACGGGCAAGTTCAAATTATTTTGAAGACATCGAAAATAAAATCACTTTCATACAAAACCCTCTTCATTCCCAAACTCTAAAAATCAAACGGGAAGTTGAAAAAAGAAGGACGGCTGACTCCAATCTAAAGCCGTCCTTCTAGGAGTTGCCATGAAAAGGAACAACTATTTTCAAATAAGCGAGTTTAATGCCACGCGCTTTTATGAGCGGCATTCACTTTATTTTCAATTGTTTACAAAGTTTTAGCAGGTTAAATTGAAGACTTGAAAGGTTGGTTGAATGTTAACCATTGTGGAAATTATCAACACGACGGGGAGAAAAGGACGGGATATTTGAACCAGGTTTAATTATATTTTGAGTAATTCCAAAAATTAAGTGATGTAAATATTACAACTCTGAAAATCGTTGTTTTTTACGTTTCTGATTTAGACTGATTGACGATTCTAGTTAGAGTTTTGCGGTCAATATTGAGTATACGCGCCGCCGCTTGTTTGTTGCCGCCGGTTGATGAAAGAACCTGAGCAACATATTTCGCTTCCATTGCGGCAAGCGTCAGCCATTCGCGTTTAACCTAAGCCGGAGAATCGGCGGCGTTTGCGGGCATTGTCGCTTCATCGGTAAAATTGCGTATCGGCAGCGGCAGATGTTCCGGGTAAATAATATCGTCGCACATTGAGACGGCGCGAAGAACGGCGTTTTCCAATTCGCGCACGTTTCCCTGCCATTCGTATTTATTGAGCGTTTCGATTGCCGTGCTTGAAAATTTCACCGGCGCAGCGTCAGGCGGGCGAACCTGTTTGGCAAAATACTCAGCGAGCAATGGAATATCCTCGACGCGCTCGCGCAGCGGCGGCAGTTCAATCGTAACGGCGTTGAGCCGATACATTAAATCCTGCCGAAAGCGATTTCCCCTGACTTCTTCTTCAACGTCGCGGTTCGTCGCGGCAATGACGCGAACGTCCAATTTTTTACTTTGGTTGGAACCGACGCGGCGAATTTCTCCCTGTTGCAAAGCGCGCAGCAGTTTGACTTGAAACAGCTGATTTGTTTCGGTGATTTCGTCAAGAAAAAGCGTTCCGCCGTCGGCTTCTTCCCACAATCCGACGCGCTCGTTGACAGCACCCGTAAAGGAGCCACGGGCGTGTCCAAACAACTCGGATTCGATTAACTCAACCGGAATCGCAGATTTTGATTTGCCGGATTTTGAGCGGAATTGATGTTGTTCGAAGACAAAACTGGCAATGTTTAGAATATCGTCAATCGAGAAAGGTTGGTCAAATACTCGTAAGCGCCGTATGCGGTTGCATCGAGCGCGCCGGCGGCTGATCCGTATCCGGTCATTAAAACAAAACGCGCTTGCGGTTGTTCTTCCACAAAGCGATGCAAAACCGCGTAGCCGTCAGTTCCGCCCAGCACGACATCGCAGAAAACCAGCAGCCACTTCTGTTCGGACAACATTTCAAAGGCTTGTTCGGCATTTCCGGCTTCGTGCACATTCCAGCCTTCGGTTCGCAAAACCTCTGTGACAAAACCGCTGACCTGCGGTTCGTCGTCTATCACTAAAGCATACAAGTCCTTTTTCACATTCGTTTTTATATCGTTCATATTACGGTTTATGATTTTTATCCAGAACTTCTCGCACTGCGCGTCCGAGTTGTTCGAGGCTGTATGGCTTCTGAATGACCATCGCGCCCAATTCTTCAGCCGTCTTTTTAGGTTCGACAAACCGGCTCTGAACCGTTTCCGAACTGTAACCGGTCATAAAAATTAACGGGATATTTCCGCCCATTTCACGAATCCGCTCAAAGGCTTCCGAACCGCCCATCTGCGGCATTACGACATCGGAGAGAAATAAATCTATGCGTTCACGATTTGCTCCGAATATCTCAACCGCCTCTTTGCCGTTTTTCGCCAGCAGAACCGTGTAACCCAATTCTTCCAGAGTATCCTTCGCCAGATTTCGCAGCGGCTCTTCATCTTCAGCAACCAGAATCGTTTCCGTTCCGCCTAAGAAAGAAAGCAGTGTTGGCAGCACATTTTCTTCAGCGATTTTCTTAGCCACCGGCAGATAAACTTTGAAGGTCGTTCCTAAGCCCAGCTCGCTGTATAAATTGATGTGACCCTCGTGCTGTCTGATGATGCCGTATGCCATCGAAAGTCCGAGACCAGTGCCTTTGCCGACTTCTTTGGTTGTAAAATACGGCTCAAAAATATGCGTCTGTATTTCTTCATTCATCCCAATGCCGGAATCGCTGACTCTAATTTGGACATATCTGCCGGGCGTCACGTATGGATATTTGCGGCAGTAGCTCTCGTCGAGTTCGACACAACAGGTTTCGATAGTAAGTTTTCCTCCCGAAGGCATCGCGTCGCGGGCGTTAGCCGCCAGATTCATTACGACCTGTCCAATCTGTCCCGGGTCGGCAAAGACCGTCGGTAAATCCGAACCATACTTGACCGACAGCTCGACATCTTCGCCGATAATGCGTTCAAGCAGCGTCATAATCTCACCGATAATGTTGTTAAGATTGACGGTGCGGCGTTCGAGATGCTGGCGGCGACTGAAGGCAAGAAGTTTGCGGGTCAACTCGGCAGCTCGATTACCCGCATCTGCAACTTCCGTCAAGCGAAGCTGGACGGGATCGTCGGGCGCCAATCTACGCTGGGCAAGCTGTGTGTTACCGAGGATTGCCGTCAACAGATTATTAAAATCGTGCGCCACGCCGCCGGTCAAAGTGCCGATGGCTTCCATTTTTTGCAATTGCTGGAACCGGTCTTCACTCAAATTCAATTCTTCTTCCGCTAATTTCTTGTCGTTAATATCCGTGTTCGTTCCGAACCATTTAACAATCTTTCCCTCTGAGTCTCGTCCGGCTGTAGCGCCTCCCGAATGCCAGCGATAACTTCCGTCGGCTTTTTTGAGACGAAATTCGACCTCGTAGTATTCGCCCGTTTCCAGCGATTTCGTCCAGCGTTTGACACAATCGGCTAAATCATCCGGGTGAACGACAGATTGCCAGCCATCATTAATCATTTGCTCAAATGTCAGTCCAAAGTATTCGAGCGTGCGATTGTTCACATAATCTAATTTGCCGTCCGGTCGCGCAGTCCAGACCTGGTGCATAATGCCTTCGCTCAGGAAACGATACTGACGCTCGCTTTTTTCGAGAAATTCATGGGCGAGCTTGCGGTCGGTAATATCCTGAAGAGTACCGATTAACTTTGAAGGCTTATTCGATTGTTCGTCATAAATTACCTCTGCTTGCACGTGAACAATGCGCTCTCTTCCATCCGGCAAAACAATGGCAAATTCAATGTTTAGATCCTTTCTTTGTGTAACTGTTTCAAACAACGCTTCACGAATGCGCGTTTGTTCGTGCGGGTTAAGAAAACCGTAATAAAACCTCGCCTGTAACCTTGATTTGTCCGGGTTCGTAACCAAAAATCCGATAAACTTCATCCGAACAATGCACCGGGTTTTTATTCGCGTCTTCTAAATCAAGTATCTCTAACTCCCAACTTCCCAGATGTGTAATTTGCTGGGCGGCAGCTAAGTTGGCTTCGCTCTGACGCAAAGCATCTTCCGCTTGCTTGCGGTTGGTAATATCAACCAGACAATTTATCGCGCCGGTCATATTTCCCTGTCCGTCGCGGCGCGGCAGGATGTTGACCATCGCCGTGCGGCGCGTGCCGTCGAAACGCTCGACGACAATTTCCTCGTTCGAGATGGGGTTTCCGGTTCGCAAAACCTGCGCCATCGGGCATTCGGCGTGCGGCATATAAACGCCGTCAACATTGTAAATTTTATACGAGCCGCAAAAACTGTCGGCGATGTCCATCCGTTTCGGCGTACGTCCCCACAACTCGACCGCGCTTTTGTTGTAGCCTTCGATTGCGCCCGACAAATCACAGGTATAAACGGCAATCGGCAGTATTTCGACCAATTCGCGGAAACGCCTCTCGCTGGCGTGCAACGCTTCGTCCGCCCGCTTGCGCTCGGTAATATCCCGATAACTCAAAACTCGCCCGACCACTTTACCTTCAAGGATTTGCGGCAGGCTGAAGCGTTCATAAAATCTCCCGTCTTTGAGTTCCAAGATACTAAAATCTGTGGCTTCGGGTTGTTGTAAGGATTTTTCTAACTTCCTTTTGAAATTTTCTAAATCTTTTAATTGTTCGGAAACGCAAGCCAGCATCTGAGCGGTGTTCTTTTCGCGAGCCGCCTCTTTCGGGATGCCCCACATCTCAACAAATTTTTCATTGAAAGTTAAGATTTTATTGTTTATGTCAACAACTAAAATACCGTCGGCAGTGGCTTCAAACGTCGAGGTCAAAAGTGAAAGATTATTTTGCAGTAACTTCGCCGCGCTTTTCCGTTCGCTAATGTCAGTAATCAGCCCGACCGCGCCCATAAAGACATTGTTGTCATTTATTATTGGGTTAGTTGAAACAAAAGCCCATAAATCGGTTCCATCTTTACGGCGAAAACAAAAGTCGTGCTGCTCTTTACTACCATCCCGACGTTTTTGGAAATTCCGTTCTGCTTCAATGCGAGACTCGTCATCCATAAAGTCATACATAGAACGACCGAGCATTTCATCTACAGTATAGCCGAGCATTTCAGCCATCCGATCATTGACATAACTTGTCTTTGCCTGTTCATCCACCATCCAGACGCCTTCCTGTGCGGTTTCAACAATACGCCGAAAGTGTTTTTCACTTTTGATAAGTGCTTGCTCCGCCCGCTTGCGTTCGTTGATCTCTGATTGTAACTTTTCGTTGGCTTTTTTAAGTTGAGCAGTTCGCTTCTCGACCCGCTGCTCCAGCTCATTGTGAGCCTTTCGCAGTTCATCCTGCGCTATCTTGCGTTCGGTCAAATCACGCCCAATCTTGATAAAGCCGCGCAACTGCCCGGCATCGTCCCAGTGCGGTTTAACTATACCGCTCACCCAGAAGCGTGTTTCGTCTTTGCGCAAATGCCAGCGTTCATCTTCCGCTCGCCCCTTTGTAACTGCCGTATGTAATTCTTGCTTCGGTGCGCCGTTATCTCGGTCTTCGGGTGTGAAAAGAATCGCTCCATTCTGACCGAGAATTTCTGCCTCGGAGTAACCAAAGAAACGCTCCGCGCCGGCGTTCCAACTCGTCACGCGGTTCTCTGCGTCTGTCGTGAAGATTGAATAATCCTTCGCGTGCTCTAACATAAAGCCCAAAAGCTCTTCGCTTCCCAGAGAATTCGCAGTCTGCGCCTTTTCAATGGCGCTACGCTCGCCGTCCGTCTCAGGCAGCGCTACATCACTAATGACAATCCGCGGCGAGTTTGTCCGCGCGGCATCAAGGGCAGCGTTCCCGTTATGCTCAACTGTAACCCGATATTCGTGCTGTTCAAGAATGTGTTTGAGATATTCGGATTCGGCAAGGTTTCCTTCGACAATAAGAATCTTTACGTCTTTACTCATAAAATCTCTCTGGGTTTTCCGGGTGTTCTGACAATTCTATTTATCAAGACATCCCGACAGTTTAAAAATTGAATTTGTTGGTTCTATAATGATAACTCAAAAAAGAATCTTTTTATGGAATTTGTTGGCTTGCAACAACAATTTTCTCAAGACTCCGTTTTTACTTCGTACGCGCCTGTGTCAATTCTCGCAATTGAGACAAACCCTACACCGCAATATTTAAGTTTCTGTTTTTTATTCTTATCCGGCTATACTGAATAAACTTATGACGCAACCAAAACCAACGAAAAATCGAATCTCCAAAAAAGCCGCGAGCTTTACCGAATCCGTAATACGCGAGATGACGCGCGAAGCTGTGAAATACGGCGCGGTCAATCTCGGTCAAGGTTTTCCCGATTTTGCCGCGCCCGAAGACATTAAACAAAAGGCAATGGAAGCAATTGCCGCCGACCATAATCAATACGCGATAACTTGGGGCGTGAAAAGTTTTCGTGACGCGATTGCTGAAAAAACGAAATGGTTCCTTGATTTGGATGTTGACCCGGAAACGGAAATTACCGTCACCTGCGGCTCGACCGAAGGAATGATTGCGGGAATGTTGGCGACTGTTGATGCGGGCGAAGAAGTTATTGTCTTTGAGCCTTTTTATGAAAACTACGCGCCTGACGCAATCTTGTCTGACGCAACGCCGCGTCACGTTCCGCTTCGTCGCACGGAAAACGGTTGGCAGTTTGATAAAGATGAGTTGCGAAACGCTTTTAATGAAAAAACGAAAGCGATAATAATTTGCAATCCAAACAATCCGACCGGAAAAGTTTTCACGCGCGAAGAATTAGAATTTATCGCCGATTTGTGCAAAGAATTCGACGCAATTTGTTTTACAGACGAAATCTACGAACACATCATTTATAAAGGCGAAAGGAGAAAGGGGAAAGGAGAAAGTGAAGAAACAAAACATATCTCAATGGCGCAGCTTGTCGGAATGAGAGAAAGAACCGTTGTCGTCAATTCGCTATCAAAGACTTATTCGGTTACGGGTTGGCGCGTCGGTTACTGCATTGCTCCGCCGGATATTACAAATGCAATTCGTAAAGTTCACGATTTTCTAACTGTCGGCGCGGCAAACCCGCTACAGCACGCGGGCGCGTATGCTTTGAGTTTGCCCGAAAGTTATTATACGGAACTGCAAAAGGAATATCAGAAAAAGCGTGATTTTATCATTCCTGTTTTGCAGGAAGCCGGTTTCAAATGCGATGCGCCGCAAGGCGCTTATTACGTGATGACCGATATTTCAGATTTTAATTTTGAAAACGACATCGAATTTACAAATTTTTTAATTCGTGAAATCGGCGTGACGGTCGTGCCGGGCTCGTCGTTTTATCACGACGCCGCTTTGGGGAAAACCGAGGTTCGCTTTTGTTTCTGTAAAAAAGACGAAACTCTTGAAGCAGCGGCGGAAAGATTGCAAAAGCTAAAATCCCGAATCTAAATAAAATAAAAAAACCTGTCGCTTTGAAAAACGGCAGGTTTTTTATTTTATTTGTCTAAAACGCTTATCTGTTAGCGTTGGTTCTGGTGTTTGTTGTTGTGGTGTTTCCGCCAGTCATTTGATTAGTCATTGAATCATTGGCATTAACCTTTAATTCGTTTTTAACGGCTTTCTTTCCTTCGATGCCGTTAGCAACTGAAACCGCTTTGTCAACTTCGGCTTTGCTGGCAACTGTTCCGCGAAGCGTGATAACGTCGTTGACGACATCAACATTGATGGTCGAGTCGCGTAATTCGTTGGTTGTTGCTAAAGCAGCTTTAGTCTTAAACCAAAGCCAGCTGTCGTTAGCGCCGGTTCCGATGGTGCTGCCTGTTCTGTCCGTTTCGTATTGTGATTTATTCCTATCGTACTCTTCGCGCGTCATATTCGTGTTCCAGCGATTGCTGTTAGTTGTGGTGACATTCGTATTCGTAATAGGCATTGTATTAGCGTTAACGACTACAGCCGTATTCGCATTAACATTTCGAACATTGGCGTTTGTGTTGCTCGTTGTTTGGCAACCAATTGAAGCCATTGCGAAAATAGCAACAAATATAAATAATGTGATTTTTTTCATACTGATTCCTCTTTTATTAAAAATTTCAAGTAAAAGTTAAAAAACTTTCTGACCTATCCTATTATATTCGGCGAATGTTTTCAAAGTGAAACCAAGCCAAAAGCCACTGAAAAGGTTAAATTATAAAATTATTCACTTG
>JAIVJJ010000311.1 GCA_020200095.1 Acidobacteriota bacterium
CCTTGGCGTAAATCCGCGTAATGCTGAAGACGCAGCATATTTTGAACGTGAATTTAGCAATTGCGGCGGAACAAATGTTTATTCGTCGGGCAGCACCAGCCGAACAACTACCAGCAACACTGCAAGTAATGTTGCTTCGACAACTAGCCGAGCTGAAAATGTTGACCGAGACGTTTAATCGGAGCGGAAATGTAATTCCAGTCATTGAAGAAGAATTGCAGGTCGGAAAGCGCGAAGTTGAAGGCGGCGGCGTCAGAGTTCAAACTCATGTTACAGAAAAACCGGTCGAAGAACAGGTGACTCTGCGCGAAGAGCGTGTAAATGTTGAACGTCATCCGGTTAACCGTGATGTTACCGATTCTGATTTGGCAAACTTCAAGGAAGGCGAAATCAACGTAACAACACGCGCTGAAGAAGCAGTCGTCGGCAAACAGGCGAGAATTGTTGAAGAAGTAGAGATTGGTAAGGAAGTAACCGAACGTCAGGAAACCGTTCGTGATACGGTTCGGCGTACAGATGTGGATGTTGAAGAAACCGATACTACTCGAACCAGTGATTTCAATTCACGCAACATAAACAGCTAAAAGCTAATAAAATTAACGGTTAAAAAGGCAAGTTCCAAAATGGGATTTGCCTTTTTTAATATTCAATAATCCTTTTTCTAATATCGAGCGACCTTCATCTTCTTACAATTGCCGAATCGCCTTGCATCAAACTTTCGACTTCGCAGAGGGTTGCCATTGAATTGTCGCCGGGCGTGGTCATAGCGAGAGCAGCGTGCGCCGTGCCGCATTCGACGGCATAATTGGCGGCTTTTTCCGTCAGTAACCCGTAGATAAATCCGGCGGCGAATGCGTCGCCGCTGCCCACGCGGTCAAGTATATTTAAGTTCGCAAATTCCCGCGCTTTGAAAATTTCTCCTTTCGTATAACAAACCGCGCTGACATGGTGCAAACTTGCCGTTACGACTTCGCGCAGAGTTGAAGCGATGATTTTCATATTCGGAAACTCGCTTTGCATTTTTTCCGCCGCGGTGAGAAAAGCCGTTTCGTCAAATTTCGACAATTTCGAGTCGAAATCAAGTGTGCCGAAAACGACATCGGCGTTTTTTAACAATTGCCTGTTCAAAGCGTTGGCGGCTTCACGCCCGCCTCGCGCTTTCCACAGCGAATCGCGGTAATTCAAGTCAAAAGAAACAATCACATTGTTTCGGCGAGCGGTTTCCATCGCTTCTTTGGCGACTTCGGGAGTGGTTTCCGAAAGTCCGGCGAAAATTCCACCCGTGTGCAGCCAACGCGTTTTTTGTTCGGCGAAAATCTGGTTCCAATCAATTTCGCCAGCGTGAAGTTGCGAAACTGCTGTGTTAGCGCGGTCAAAGCAACTCGCCGCGCCGCGCACGCCGTAACCGCGTTCGATAAAATAGATGCCGTTGCGCGTATTTTGCCCGATGCCGTCGGCTTCGCGCCACAAAATCCGGGACGAATCAACGCCCGCCTGCCAAATGAAATCTTCCGCTAATCTCCCGAGAGCATTGTCTGCTAAAGCCGTCACAATCGCAGTTCGCTGCCGGAAACCTTTCGCCAGATTGCGAGCGACATTATATTCGCCGCCGCCGTCCCAGACGCGAAACGTGCGAGCATTATGAATCCGCTCGTCGCCCGCATCGAAGCGTAGCAAAACTTCGCCTAAGCTAACCAAATCCCAATGGCAGTCGGCTTTTGATTTGACATTTAAATCGTTCATTTAAAGTACAGATATAAAAATTACAAATTAAAAGAACATTACTTTACTTCATTCGTAATTTGCAATTCGTAATTGATTTAGCGCGAACTACAGCAGCCGTCAACCCCTAAACAACTCCGCGCTGGCAGCTCTATTTTTGTATTTCATTAAATTAAAATTTGCTTTAGAGTAGTAGATTGGTAAAGTCAAAATTTGGTTGATGAGATGACGAAGCGTGAAGTTCTCCAAAAAATTCGGGAAGTCGGCGTTGTGCCGGTTGTCCGCGCATCTTCGGCGGAGGAAGCGACACGGGCGATTGAAGCGGTCAGAGCGGGCGGCGTGAATATCTTTGAAATAACGATGACTGTTCCCGACGCGCTGAATTTGATTAAAAATTTGACGGCGAAATTCGGCGAAACTGCGCTCATCGGCGCGGGAACTGTTTTGACGCCCGAACAAGCGCGGGACTGTATCGCGGCGGGCGCGAAATTTATCATCAGTCCCGTGCTGAATTTGGAAACGATTAAAATTTGTAATGAAAATGATGTTGCCGTGATGCCTGGCGCATTAACGCCGACGGAAATTGTAACGGCTTGGAACGCGGGTGCAGATTTGGTAAAAGTTTTTCCGGCGGGCGCGTTGGGCGGCGCAAATTACATCAAATCTTTGAAAGCACCGCTTCCGCAAATAGAGATTATCCCGACCGGCGGCGTGTCTCTCAAAACAGCCGCCGATTTTATCAAAGCCGGAGCAAGCGCGCTCGGAGTCGGCGCGGATTTGATTGATTTACAGGCATTGCGCGAAGGAAATGATGATATTCTCACCGAACGAGCGCGACAGTATTTGGAAATCGTCAGAACAGCGCGAGCTGACAAATAACTTCAGGATTTTTTGCTTTTTAATTGAAAATAATTTTGCCCTTTAGATTCTTCCGAATTGAACGCATCTTTTCCGCTTCCATTAGTAAAATCCTTTATCACTTCCTGCGTGTGCGCTTTTTGCGCTAGTAATTAATGGTCGGACACCGACGGCGTTACATCCTTACAGGTCACTGCGAATAATTGAAGGCTAGTATTCCCAATTATTTTGGTGAGAAACTCTTAGTCTCAAAACTTTTTGCTTTGACTTGTATTAAAAACCCTATATAATGCTTTTAGAGTAGTTTCTAAATTTAGAACTCTTCTGCAGGGATGCCACCTTACCTTCGGGAATCAAAGGTTGTAACTTTCAAATTCACCATTTTCAAACACTACTTAATCATCGTGAGGGTATTATTCCTTTACTAAGTAAAGACTTTTCCGATATGATTACTAACAATACCCACGTAAAACCAAAATTTAAGAGTTTAAAATTAACGGGTTTAATATACAAAAATTAAGAGGTTTAATATTAATGCACAGAAGAATTTCTCCATATATTTTCTTAATTGCGGTTATTGCTTTACTGACTGCTACAGGTTGGGCGCAGAATATTTCGTCAGATAAGGTTTGGCGAAAGATTGACAAATCCGCTTTACCGCAGCGAGCCGAGGCGGCAAAGGCAGCGGTTCCCGCTAAATATGAGGCTTTTCGTTTGAACAAATCCGCTTTGTCGGAAATTCTCGATCAGGCACCGCAGGAATTTTCCGTTGTTGAGCAAAACAAAGAAATTATTTTGACTTTGCCGTTGCCCGACGGTACTTTATCACGTTTCAGTGTGAAAAAATCTTCAATTATGGAGCCGAAGCTCGCGGCGAAGCATCCTGAAATCAACAGTTACCTTGGGCAAGGAATAGATAATCCGACAGCGACGGCGCGGTTTGATCTTTCGCCAAACGGCTTGCGCGCAATTATTATTTCTAACGAAGGGACGATTTTCATCGACCCGTACGCAACAGGCGATACGCTGAATTATATTACTTTCAACAAGCGCGATTTGGCGGACGAAGGAAATGATTTTCGGTGCTTGGTGGGTGAAGATTTGATTAACCTCGAAGCCGAGCCTTTTAGTTTTTTAGAGAATTCGAAGCAAATGGTTCCTAACGGCGCGAATCTTCGAACTTACCGTTTGGCGCTTGCTGCAACCGCCGAATACGTTAATGTTTTTCGGCAGTCAGGCGACAGCGACGCCCAAGCGAAGGCAAGAGCTTTCGCGCAGATGACTACGACGATGAATCGCGTTAATGCCGTATATGAACGCGAACTCGCCATCCGCATGATTTTGGTTGACAATACATCCATAATTTATACCGACCCACAAAGCGACCCTTACACTAACAACAATGGTTTTACGATGCTCGCACAAAATCAAGCTAATCTCGACGCGACTATCGGAACACAAAATTACGACATCGGTCACGTTTTCAGCACCGGCGGCGGTGGCATCGCAAGTCGAAATACCCCCTGCACGGTTGGAAAAGCACGCGGCGTAACCGGATTATCAAATCCGAGCGGCGACTATTTTGCGATTGATTTTGTTGCCCACGAAATGGGGCATCAATTCGGCGCCACTCACACTTTTAACGGTTCAAGCAGCAATTGTGCGGGCTCAACTCGCTTTCAACCCTCGGCATATGAACCCGGAAGCGGCACGACAATTATGGCTTATGGCGGACTTTGCGATCCGCAAAGCACACAGAGCCGCGGCAGTGATTACTTTCATGTCAAAAGCCTAGAGCAAATTGTTGATTTCGTTAGTTCTGCAGGAACTTGTTCTGTTAACACTCCGACCGGCAACAACCCGCCAAATGTAGCGGTTGCCGGCGCCGCCAGTTATAACATTCCGAAACAAACACCTTTTGTTTTGACCGCAGCCGGAAGCGATGCGGACGGCGATACGGTAACTTATGGCTGGGAAGAGTATGATTTAGGACCACCTTCACCACCTGATTCTGATGCGGATGGAAATGCACGACCGATTTTTCGCTCGTATCCGCCGACCGTCAGTCCTTCAAGAACATTTCCCAAATTGCAATATATCTTAAATAACGCCAACGTGCCGCCACCCGGCTACTTTTGTGGCAGTTCCGTACCCTGCATCACCGGCGAAGTTCTGCCGACGATTACGCGGACGATGAATTTCCAAGTTACCATTCGTGATAATCACGCAGGTGGCGGCGCCATCAATTCTTCAACTGCTACCGTGAATGTTGACGGAAACAGCGGACCGTTTCAAGTGGCTCAGCCGAATGCCAATTCGACCTTGTCAGGACTTTCCAACCTAACTGTATCGTGGAATGTAGCAAATACCAACAACGCGCCCGTCAGCGCGACGAGCGTGCGAATTTTGCTTTCTACTGACGGAGGACAAACTTTCCCTATAATTTTGGCAAACAATACCAATAACGACGGTTCGGAAACCGTCGCCTTGCCGCCTGTTTCGACAAGCACGGCGCGAATAAAAATTGAAGCGGTGAACAATATCTTTTTTGACATTTCTGATGCCAATTTCACAATTTCTTCCGTACCTGAAGCTCCTCGTCGAACCTTGTTTGACTTCGACGGAGACGGTAAGGCGGATGTATCAGTGTTCAGACCGTCGAATGGATCATGGTATCTGCTCAATTCAACTTCCGGCTTTACTGCTATGGATTTTGGACAATCAACCGATAAATTAACACCTGCCGATTTTGACGGCGACGGAAAAACAGATTTAGCTGTTTTTAGAGACGGAACTTGGTTTTTGCAGCGTTCACAGCTTGGTTTTCTCGGCATCGCTTTTGGTAATCCAACTGATATACCGATGCCTGCAGATTTTGATGGTGATAGTAAATCAGAGATAGCTGTTTTCCGTCCGTCAAATGGAGTTTGGTATATCTACAATGTGGTTAACAATCAAGTTACTGCTGTTCAGTTCGGTCAAACCGGAGATGTTCCCGTGGCGGCTGATTATGACGGAGACGGCAAAGCAGATGTCGCTGTCTTTAGAAGCGGAACGTGGTATATCCAGAGAAGCCAACTTGGATTTACCGGAATCGCTTTCGGACAAGCGGGAGACAAACCTGTTCCGGCTGATTACGACGGCGACAGTAAAGCAGATGTCGCTGTCTTTAGACCGGATAGCGGAACGTGGTATTTACTCAGAAGCAGCCTTGGTTTAACAGGAATGCAGTTTGGGCTTTCGACAGATAAACCCGCGCCTGCCGATTATGATGGTGATGGTAAAGCAGATATTGCAGTCTTTAGAGACGGAACTTGGTATATCCAAAGAAGCCGAGATGGTTTCACCGGAATCAGTTTCGGAGTTCCAACAGATAAACCTATTCCAAATGCTTTTGTGCCTTAAACATTCGAGAGCAAAAAAGATAGTAATATCTAAGTAAAAATAAATGCAAAGCCGTGAGCGTCAAAACTTGCGGCTTTTTTATTTTTTGGAATCTTTGCTAACTTTAATCTTTTCTCTTCCTTTCGTTTCGATATTATCCAGCAAAACTCGACAAATTGATTTTAGCCTGCACGAGTTTCGGCGGAAAAAATCACATTGCGCCACCGCCGGAAATTTTGCTTGCGTTTACATCCACTCAAGGATTGAATAGTCCGGAGCGCATCAGAAAATTTATGATTCCGGCTTTCACTACCGAATTTGCCGAAACACACGGTAACGAAATTGAAAAAATTTGCGCTTTACGCGGACAGAATTTTGTTTCTGAAAGTGTCTATCAGCAACAATTAATTTCGGCAACAAGTTTTAACGCGGAAAGTCGTGTTTCTAACATCAAAGCCAAAACTTTAATTTTAAGCGGCGACTCCGACGGCGTTGCGCCTTTGCAAAATTCGATATTAGAAGGAAAATAAATCTGTATTTGGCTTTAGGTTTTCGGTCTTTGCAAATCGCTTTTCCGAAAACCTAAAGCTAAATACGGAGGATCATTATGGATTTGAAAATCGAAGATAAATTCTCAAAGAGCAAACAAATAAGTGATTCCGTCATTCGCGCATTTGCCGAATTGTCAGGCGATTACAACCCGATTCACCTGGATGAGGAATTTGCAAAAAACACGCGATTCGGCAAACGCATCGCCCACGGAATGATTTCCGGCGCGTTGATTTCGGCGGTTTTAGGTTACGAATTCAAAGCAAAATCCGGGAATTAGAAGAACAAAGAGCGACGGGTTACGCTGGGTATGCGCTCGCGCTATTGATGTTCCTCTATATTTTGAATTTCCTCGACCGGACAATTATTTACATTCTTTTTCCACTTATCAAAAAAGAAATGTCGTTTTCCGACACGCAACTCGCGCTTTTGTTTCACAATCAGATTTTATATTGTCGGCTATAAAATTATATTGTCTTTTGAGCAGAATTCGTGTTACATTATTTTTCCAAAATTTATTCAATACTTGCTGGGGGCTTACTTATGAGCAGTTATGAACTTGATAAATATTTTCCGTTACAGGGAACTTGTTATTGTTGCGGACGGGATTTACGTCATAAAGTGTTTGATAAGATCAATGCCCGATTTTCATCCGGCGATTCCGTTAAATCTCTCGCTGCCAATTACAAGGTGCCGGCGCGCGCCATTGAGCTTGTTATTGAGCAAAATTCGATTTCTCCGCTCGGAATAACTTTTACGTCAACCTTGCGAGCCAGGTCTGCAACTGCGTAAATTAATCAAGTTTATTTTGAGTTTGTAAAAGATTAATTTTGATTCGAAAGTGTTTGGCTGAAAAATTTTATACACGAAAAGCGCGACTTTAGAAAGCCGCGCTTTTTACATAAAAGCGTTGTAAATAGATTTTACGAAATCGAATTAAATTTACGGGAGAGCCGCCAACGTATCCGACAGTTTTTCAACGACGAGCAAAAGCGTCTTTCCCGATTCGGTTAATTGTCCCGCCGATGCTTGGTCTTCCGCCCTGCCGGACATATCGGAAATTCCCTGAATTTGAAAAAGGTAATTTCTGAGCGCGGGTTTCGTGCGAAATTCAATTTCCAGCGCCGCAAGCCCGGCGCGGATACCCTTAATAGAGCTGACGACGGCTTGTTTATTTTTCGCATTTAAGTCAGGCGCATTACGCGATGCCTTTCCGGATGCAATTTCTCTGTCGAGGTCTTCGATAACTCGCGCTACGCCGCCTAGATTATAAATAAATTTCGAAACATTTTTGATTTGCACGGAAACTTTTCCCGCGCCGGCTTTAATTTCGCTGCTAGTTGCTGCCGTCGTAGCTGCTACTGTTGCGGTTCTTATTTTTTTGCGCGGAGCTTTTCGTTTTTGCGCATTTGCCGTAAAGGTCAAGCCGAATATGCAAGCTAAAATTGTGGCGAAAGTTAAAAGGTTTTTGTTTGTTTTCATATTTTTTTCTTTAATTTTTCTTCTACTCGTAAATTCGTTCGGAAAATTTTATCATTAAATTACAGATGCGAAAAAGACAATTACAAGTTCGCCGTCTTGGACGTTTTGATTATGAGGCAGGTTGCTTGGACAAATTGTTGGTTATCCAATCATCAGTTTGAGCCCTGACCGCAAAGACGTGCATAAATATGTGCGTGATTTGGAAGAAGTTTTGATTCGCACGCTCGCGGATTTCGGCATTGAATCTTTTAGAATTGAAGGTTTAACGGGCGTTCATACAAAGGACGGAAAAGTTGCGGCAATCGGCGTTCACATCAAGCGCTGGGTAACGACCCACGGTTTTGCTCTCAACGTCAATACGGATTTAAGTTTCTTCGACTGGATAATCGCTTGCGAAGGCGAGCCTGTTACTTCGATGGAAAAACTTTTGGGGCGCGAGCTATCTCTGTTGGAAGTTGAAGATAAAATTATCGAAAATTTTGCGGATGTATTCGGCGAATTGATTCAGGATATATAAAATCCAATTATTTTTTGTCTTTAATCCGTTTTCGAAGTTTGGGCAACCTTCATAATACCTTAAAGCATCTTGAACTAATAAGAATTACGGTCTAAAATCACAAAAGCAAAAATTTAAAAAACCGGAAAAAGCAATTTCTACCAGCGATAAACTTTAAGGAATTTTACTGTTATGTTTAAAAACAAACTATTTCGCAATCTTGTATTAACAACTTCAATTTTGGCGTCCTCCGCCGTGGTCGGATTTGCCCAGGACCCGAATAAGCCTAGTGAAGACCCGATGACGAAAGCGCGAAAAGTCGGAAAGGAAAAAGAAAAAATTTACCAGGATTGGGTTAATAAAGATGTTCCTTACATCATTACTGGTGATGAAAAAAAAGCATTTAAAGCCCTGAAGACCGATGAAGAGCGCGAAGCATTTATCGAAAACTTCTGGCGGCGGCGCGACCCGAATCCCGACACGGAAGAAAACGAATATCGTGAAGAATACTATGAGCGCATTGCATACGCTAACGAGCATTATGCATCCGGTATTCCGGGCTGGAAAACTGATCGAGGTCGTATCTATATCGCATTCGGAAAGCCTGACGGAATAGAATCGCATCCTTCTGGCGGCTCTTACGACCGTCCAAGCTACGAAGGTGGCGGTTCGACGTCAACTTATCCTTTTGAAACGTGGTTTTATCGCCATCTTGAAGGCGTCGGAAGCGGTATTGAAATTGAATTTGTTGACCCGACCGGAACAGGCGAATATCGTATCGCTCGCAGCCCGAATGAAAAAGACGCATTGGCAATGGTTCCGGGCGCAGGGCTAACAACAGCCGAGCAGCTCGGAATTAGTAATAAAGGCGACCGTATGTTAGGAGCGGGCGGACAATACTATGGACGCGAGCAGGATAATCCATTCCGCAGATTGGAAATTATCACCGCTTTACAGCGTCCGCCGCAAGTAAAATTCAGCGATTTGCAGCAGCTTGCCGGCGGCGACTCCGGCGTTATCGAAAACAATCCGCTCGATTTTGATTTGCGCGTGGATTTTTTCCGTCAATCCGATGAGCGCGTGATTACGGCGTTTACTGTGCAAGCAAATAATAAAGAGCTTGTTTTTGAACAAGTTGGTGGGCTTCCGACAGCCAAAATGAATATTTTCGGACGAGTAATGGCAGTTTCAGGAAAGCGTTCCGGTATTTTTGAAGATTCGGTAACGACTAACGCAACTACTGAAGAACTTGCCGAAGCGCGTGACCGAAAATCCATCTATCAAAAACCAATTGCTTTAACTCCGGGAACTTACAAAGTTGATGTTGTTGTCCGCGACGTAGTTTCTGGAAATAAAGGCGTTCGCAGCCTCGGCTTTACCGTGCCGCGTTATGAAGAAGGCAAACTTTCGACCTCGACTTTGATTTTAGCTACAACGCTTCGCTCAACGACTGAAAGAGACATTGGCGGAAGTTTTGTTATCGGCAACGCGAAGGTAATTCCGAATCTTTCGGGAGTTTATAAAAAAGGTCAGGATGTCGGACTTTATCTCCAAATCTATAATGCCGGTATTGACCAAACAACATTGCGTCCGGCGGTTGATGTCGAGTATGTTTTGCTGAAAGGCAGTAAGGAAGTTTTGCGGCAAAAAGAAAATTGGGAAGGTTTGAGCGATTCGGGTCAGCGTTTAACCATTGCAAGATTGCTTCCGACAACGCAGATTCCTGCGGGCGAATACGAACTTAAAATCAAGATTCGTGACCGCGTGAACAACAATCAAACGCTTGAGCCATCAGCTAAATTTACCATTACTCAATAAATATCTCAGCAAAATTTATAACTTCAGCCGGCGTTTTTATCAAAGAAGCGTCGGCTTTTTATTTTATGAAAAGTTTAGATACCAAAAGGCTTTTTCTAAAATTCTATAGCAAAAAAGACAAATCGCATTTTATAAATCTTTTTACCGACGAGACGGTAATGAAGCACGTTGATAAAGGTGTGATGACGACGGAACAAGCCGAAGCGTTTTGGCAAAAACTTTTTGAAACGCTTTACCCGCAAGATTTCAAAATTTGGGCGGTTTTCGCTAAAGAGGATTCGCGCTACGTTGGACACGCCGGTATTTATCCTCGATTGACGAAACAGGAAGATTGGGAAATTGTTTATTTTTTATGTCGAGATGCGTGGGGCAAAGGCTTCGCCACGGAAATTGCGCGAAGGCTTATTGAATACGGCTTCGATAAATTAAAGCTCACTGAAGTTTATGCGACGGTTGACGGTGACCATTCTTCTTCGATTCGCGTTTTGGAAAAGGCAGGAATGAAATTTAAAGGATATGAATTTGACGAACAAGGCAGATTTTCAATTTATGCCGTTGAAAAATAATTTGTTAATCAAAGAGAAAACAAAATTTTAGGCTAATTCAAACGAACACAGCAAAAACTTCGTTTGAATAAATCATACCCTTTTCAGTCAGTTTCAAACAATTTTCATCAAACTCAATCAAACCGAATTCCGCTAAACGCTGTAAATCTTCCGCGTATTGTTTTCGTAAATCAACCTCAAAACGATTTTTATAAATTTGCAAATCAATACCTTTTGTTAAACGCAAACCGAGAAAAACAAATTCAGAAGCCGCGGCAATTTTGTCTGTCTGAACAATCGGCGAATGTGTTTTTTCAACGAGTTCGACATATTTCAAAGTGTCGCGCTCGTTTGCCCAACGCTTGTTTTTGCCGTCGAAAGAATGTGCCGAGCAGCCAAAGCCAAAAACCGCGTCCAAAGTCCAGTATTTTGAATTGTGTTTTGATTGAAAATTTGGTAAGCAGAAATTTGAAATCTCATATTGTTCATAGCCTTTTGCGGAAACTTTTTCGAGCATCAATTCATACATCTCGGCGGCTAGATTTTCATCGGGCGAAGGTTGTCGCCCACTTCTGATTTGTTCGGCAAGCGGCGTCGCTTCGTGAATTTCCAAAAGATACAACGAAAGATGTTCGGGTTTTAATTTTAGGGCTTCATCCAAATTTCGTTCCCAATCTTCCAAAGTCTGACGCGGAAGACCGGCAATTAAATCAAAGCTGACGTTTTCAAAATCTGCTTTTCTTAAAAGTTCGATTGTTTCGCGCACGTCGGCGGCGGTGTGTCTTCGCCCAAGCCTTTTTAGTTCCGTATCGTCAAAAGTCTGCGCTCCGAAACTCGCTCGATTTACGCCAAGACTTTTATATGCTTTTAATGTTTCCAGCGCTACAGTAGCCGGATTCATCTCCATCGTAATTTCCGAATTTTCAGTAACGGAAAAATTTTTGCGAACTGAATCGAAGATTTTTTCGAGTTGTTTCGGAGCTAAAAGCGAAGGCGTTCCGCCGCCGAAATAAATCGTGTCAATTGTTTTTTCTGCGGAAAAATTTTCGATTTCTTTCGCCAGCGCGGAAACGTAACGGTCAACCGCTTCTCCGTTTTTATAAACATCCGTCGCAAAATCGCAGTAAGAACACCGCGAACGGCAAAACGGAATATGCATATAAACGCCTGAAAACATTTTTACCACAGAGATTGCAGAAGAAATCAAGAAAAAAATTATTTATCAACTAACTTAAAGGCTTTGCCGTTGGCAAAAGATTTTTCTTTTCTAACCAGAGAATCTATTTGTTTCTGTTTTATATTAATTAAAATTTGACTTAAAGGTTCAATCTTTTTCAACCAAACTTTCAGTTTATTCGCTGCCGAATCAGTTGATTGCATCGCGCCGTCGCCCTGCCACATTTCGACGTAATCGCTTTGCTGCGGCGCATTTTTAAAAAGCGGTTTGCCTTCAATTTTTTGTGCCAGAACCATCAGATAAATTTGTTTATCATTGATTAGCTCAACGCGACCTTTGATTTTTTTCGGGTCGGCTACTTCATACCATTTTCCGCGAATTTCCGACGCAATCATTCTTTCTACCTGAAAGCCGTTTTCGTCGCTTAAAGCGCGGTAGAAAAGCTCAGGGCTGAATTGGTAAAAGCCGTGACCGAGAAAATTATTGCCGCCTGTAATAATGACCAAATGCCCACCAACTTCGACCATTTCCATCGCGTTGGCAAGCGCTGTCGGAAAATTGAAAACGTGTTCGAGCGTTCCGCCGTCCAAAACAAGCGTAAATTTTTCTTTTAATTCATTACCGACGGGCTTGTTTAAATCGTGAAGAATCGCTGCGCCTTCGTAATCGGAAATATCCATCGCGGAAATTTCCCTCGCGCCTAAAAATCGAAAAAATTCCGCGCTATCTTTTACTTCTTCAAAATCTTTTAACTTGAAAGAAGAGGTCAGAGATTCGTAATCGGACTTAAAAAATTGAAATTTCTGGTTCCCGAGCATTAAGGTTTTTTGAAAACTAACTTTTCGCTCGCGTGCCGAAAGCAGAAATTTGGCAACATCTAAATCTATTCCCATAAACAGAATTATAATTGGTGAATCACAGATTGAGAATTACGAATTAACAATTACGAATTACGAATGTCGGAATAGTTCTCTTTAATTCGTAATTCGTAATTGCGTAATTCGTAATTAGTTTTCCAGTTGCTCTTCTAACGACGAAGCCCAAACATCTTCCAATTCGGCAATTGAAGCGGAAACAGTTTCAAAATCGTTTATAATAAATTTCAAATCTGTGCCGCTAACCTTCCCGATAATCGAACACGGACAATTGTTTTGTCGCGCCATTACTTGAACTTTTTCAAGATTTTCCGCCGCAAAACTCACCACAATACGCGAAGGCGATTCGCTAAAAAGCTGTGTTACTGCGTCAAGATTTTCGTTTTTCAGATTTATTTCCGCTCCGATTGCCTTTCGATTCAAGGATGAAAAACAACTTTCGGCAATTGCCACCGCTAAGCCGCCGTCCGAGCAGTCGTGCGCCGAATCGAGCAACATTTGTTCGGCTAAATCCGAACAAGTTTGCTGAACTCGTTTTTCCAAATCCAAATCCAGCTTTGGAACTTCTCCCGTTTCTATTAATTCATCGGTTGAAATTCCCAAAACGGTTTGCGCGTATTCACTCACCGATAAATCATCGTTTGTCGTGCCGAGAAGAGCGATAACATCGCCTTCTCGTTTGAAACCTTGAGTGATAATTTTTCTCGTGTTTTCGACGAGTCCGACCATTCCGATAACGGGCGTCGGCAAAATTCCGCGCCCTTCGGTTTCGTTGTAAAAGGAAACGTTTCCCGAAACGACCGGCGTTTCAAAACATTCGCAGGCTTCTTTCATTCCGTCAATCACTTCGGAAAAACTCCACATCACTTCCGGTCGTTCGGGCGAAGCAAAATTCAGACAATTCGTTATGGCAATCGGTTTTGCGCCGACGCAGACGACGTTTCTCGCAGATTCGGCAACAGCTAATTTTGCACCTTCTTTCGGATTTACGGCAACAAAACGTGCGTTTCCGTCCAGACACATTGCGATTGCACGCCGCGTTTCTTTCACGCGCACAACCGCCGCGTCCGCACCCGGCAAAATGGCGGTATTTGTGCGAACCATATGATCATATTGGCGGTAAACCCAGTGCTTTGAACAAATGTTCGGCGCGGCGAGCAGCTTCCGCAAAGCGTCATTGCAATCAATTCCAGATTCCAGATTCCAGATTCCAGATTTGGAAACTGATTTGGAATTAGGTTTGTGAAAAATTTTCAAACGATTTTCCTCAACGACTTTTCCGACGACAACCGCGTCCAAATCCCATTTATTAAAAATTTCGACAATTTGTTTTTCGCGCCCGCGATGCGCGACGATTAACATTCTTTCTTGCGATTCAGAAAGAAGCATTTCGTAAGCCGTCATTCCGGTTTCGCGCTGCGGAACAAGCGTTAAATCAAGTTCCAAACCTGTTCCGGCACGCGCCGCCATTTCCACAGACGAAGAAGTTAAACCTGCCGCGCCCATATCTTGTATACCTTCAATCGCGCCGCTGCGCATTGCTTCCAAACACGCTTCGAGCAATAATTTTTCCAAAAACGGATCACCGACTTGAACCGTCGGACGCTTTTCCAATGCTTCTTCATCGAATTCCGCTGAAGCCATCGTCGCGCCGTGAATTCCGTCGCGCCCTGTCTTTGCGCCGACATACAAAACGGGATTTCCAACGCCCGACGCTCTTCCGAAAAAGATTTGATTTTTTTTGACAATGCCGAGCGCGAAAGCGTTAACGAGCGGATTCGAGTTATATGCGTCATCAAATACAACTTCCCCGCCGATTGTCGGAACTCCGAAACAATTTCCGTAATGAGCAATTCCGTCAACAACGCCTTTTAAAATTGATTTGTTGCGATTGCCGTGTTTTTCGTGATTTAAAGAGCCGAAACGCAGAGAATTCATTGCCGCAACCGGACGCGCTCCCATTGTAAAAACATCGCGCAAAATTCCGCCGACGCCGGTTGCCGCGCCTTGAAAAGGCTCGATAAAACTGGGATGATTATGTGATTCGACCTTAAAAGCAACGCACCAATCGTCGCCAATATCAACGACGCCCGCGTTTTCTCCCGGCGGAACAATGACACGCTCGCCTGTTGTCGGAAGGCGTTTCAAATGCACGCGCGAAGATTTATAACTGCAATGCTCCGACCACATCACCGAAAACACGCCGAGTTCCGTCAAATTCGGCTCGCGTCCCAAAATTCGTTTGATTCGTTCGTATTCTTCACCGGTTAAATTATGCTGCGCGACAATTTCAGGTGTGATTTGCGGTTGATTCATCTTTAGGCTTACGAATGAAAAAATCTCGTTTAAAATAAACTACCCCGCAGCAAGCTGACGGGGTATTAAAAGAGTTTGAGTTGACCGTTAGACTCAATCTTGCCTTGTTGCTGAACATAGTTCTTTATCATTTGTTCGTTACCGTGCGCGCCAATTCGGACTCGTTTTTCAAATCCGATTCGATAAACTCCGTTTTGATTTTTTTGCCGCGTAAATTTGAACGATTCTTTACAAATCGTTCTTTGTATTATTGCGTTTGTTTTGTGGTTTCGCTCGGCAAAACTTTTTCAATTTCCGCCCGCAAAATGTCGGGTTTGATTTTTCCCTGACGAAGATAAGCGACCTCGCCTTTTGAATTGAACAAAATTGTAAAAGGCAAACCGCCCTGCCAGTCTTTCGACACGGAAGCAATCGCAGTTTCTTCGTTTTCCGTTTTTAAAAGATACGCGGGCATTGTTGATTTCATTTCCGCTAAAAATTTTGGCACGTCGCGGTTGATTTCCGCTAAATCATCAAGCGAAATGGTAAAAAAATCTATCTTTCCTTTATAATCCGCGTCAATTTTAACCAATTCGGGAAATTCCTCGCGGCACGGGTCGCACCAAGTTGCCCAAAAATTGATGACCAAAGGTTTTGCGGCTTCATCTTCACGTTTTAGTAGATTTTTAAGAGCTGGCGCGTCAATTTGTATGACTTTTGGTAAGTTTACAGCAATCGGCGCCGGTTTTGGCAAAACTTTTTTAGCGACAGCTTTTGTTTTTGGCTTTTTCCGTACTTGTGCGTTTAAGCTTTCGACAGAAAGAAATATAAAACAAATTATCATCGCAGAGACGCAGAGAAAGTTAATGCAAAATGCAAAATAGAAAATGGAAAATCTTTTATCCGATATTTTCCATTCTCTATTTTTCACTTTTCGTTTTTCGCTGTCTCTGTGTCTCTGTGGTGCAGTCATATCCTAGTTTTTCTCGACGCGCTTGATTGTACATCCGAAAGCATTTGCGCTGGCTTTTGCAACCGTTTTTCCGCCGAGTGTTAGGTCAAAAGCATCGCGCAAGTAATTTTCAGTTATTTGATCACCTTTGCGGCTATTGTCAATCGCGCCATGATAGACCAAAACATTTTTTTCGTTAAAGTAAAAAACTTCGGGCGTTACATTTGCGCCGAATTGGTCGGCTAAAACATTACCCTTATCAATCAAAACCGGAAATTTGTAATTCGCTTCGGCGTGTGTTTTCACGGCTTCGAGCACTTCGGTAGAATTTGAATTAATGCCGATAAAATTTATACCCTTAGCTTTGTAATCCGCCGCTATTTTATTAATCCTTTCATTATAACCTTTAACA
>JAIVJJ010000194.1 GCA_020200095.1 Acidobacteriota bacterium
GATGTACTTAGTGCAGCGAAAGATTTTGTTCGAAAAGCAGTTTCAGGATTGGACGACGAACAGGCTTTTTTCGCGGTCAGCCGCAAACGCCAGACAGACGGCGATGTCTTCGTGCGTCAGATACGGAAAATCTTCGAGAATTTCCTTTTCCGACATTCCCGAAGCGAGATATTCCAGCATATCATAAATCGTCATCAGCATTCCGCGAATACAAGGTTTCCCGTAGGGCAAACGCATTAAATTTTAAGGAAAGAAAGTAATCTGTCAAACTTCCATTTAGCTTGACTAAATGGAGGAAAAACTTGGCACAATTAAAAGTAAAGACGTTATTTGAACATTTATCCGAAATCCAAGACCCACGTCTTGAGCGAAAGAAACTGCACTTATTAACAGATATTCTGGTCATTGCCGTATGTGCTTTTATCTGCGGAGCGGAAACTTGGGAAGATATTGAAGAGTTTGGGAAATCCAAGCAGCAATGGTTTGGCTCATTTTTGGAACTGGGAAATGGGATTCCGTCACACGATACGTTTCGACGAGTCTTTATTTTATTAGATTCCGATGAACTGAAGGAATCGTTTTTGGAATGGATTCGTTCGGCAGTGAGCTTAAGTTCCGGGTCATTAGTCAATATAGACGGGAAGGTTTTGCGTCGGAGCAAGAAACAAGCGAGCGGTAAAGAAGCATTAAATATGGTTAGCGCGTGGTCAGCGGAGCAATCAGTCGTTCTCGGACAGGTCAAATGCTCGGAGAAATCCAATGAAATCACAGCCATTCCCGAATTGTTGAAGATACTGGAGTTGAAAGGTTGTATCGTGACAATTGATGCGATTGGTTGTCAGAAGGAGATTGTCACAGAAATTGTGGAAAAGAAGGCTGACTATGTGATTTCATTGAAAGGCAATCAAGGCACGTTACATCAAGAAGTAAAAGACTTTCTGGATTGGGCTGAAAGAATTTCTTTTCAGGCGATTGCCTTTGACTATTGCGAAACATTAGAAAAAGGACACGGGCGAATTGAGTCCCGCCGTTGTTGGATAACCGAAGAAATTAGTTGGTTAGAACAAAAAGCAGATTGGGCGAATCTGAAGAGCGTCATTATGGTCGAGGCAGAAAGAGAAATTATCGGCGGTGCCAAAACCAGCGAAAGACGATATTTTATCAGCAGTTTAGAAGCAGATGCGGAGCAGGCTTTACGAGCGGTGCGCGGACATTGGGCAATAGAAAATCAACTGCATTGGTGTTTAGACATCTCGTTTCGGGAGGATGATTGTCGGACAAGAACAGGCAATGCCGCAGAAAATCTAGCAATTATTAGGCATTTGGCAATAAATCTGCTCAAGCAAGAGAAAACTTGTAAGCAAGGAATCAAAAGCAAACGCTTAAAAGCCGGTTGGGATGAAGATTACTTATTGAAAGTCCTAAACTTTTAATGCGTTTGCCCTATAAGGTTTCCGAAGTTCGGTTGACATCTTTTTTCTATAACTATACTCTATATCTGACCTCTCATTTCATCAGTCATAAATATCATTTAATTTAATGCTTTTCTAAATACAAATTACAAGGAGTATAACCGACCGATGAAAAAACTTTACGCGTT
>JAIVJJ010000195.1 GCA_020200095.1 Acidobacteriota bacterium
TCTTGTGGCTGATTAGTTTATTTTCGGCGTTGCTATTCGCGCAAGGTACCCAAACTGCGGAAAAACGTCCGCTTGTTTTTCGCAACGTTACGCTGATTGATATGCGAAGCGAGCAGCCGCAGCCGAATATGACGGTTTTAATTTCGGGCAATCGCATCGCCAAAATCGGCAAGAATATAAAAATCCCGAAAAATGCCGAAGTCATTGACGCGAGCGGAAAGTTTCTGATTCCCGGACTCTGGGACAATTACACCTACACGCTCGAAGCGGTCAAAAACAATTTTCCATATTTCGAGTTGCTGATTGCACACGGCGTAACGGGTGTGCGCGATGTCGGAACGTCAATGGATTTGGCGGAAGCGGCGCGACTTCGCAGCGACATCAACGCCGGACGAATTCTTGCGCCGCGCCTTTTTTACGCCGGAACTGTTCTCATCGGCGAAATGCCGCCGCGCCGAAGCAATCGCTGGACGGGAATTTCGACAATTGTCAAAACAACTGAAGAAGCGGAAAAAGCCGTCGAAACGCTCGCCCGCGCAGGCGTTGACCACATCAAAACGGAAAAGCGTCTGCCGCCCGAAATTTTGAAAGCGGTTATCGTCGCCGCCCACAAATTCAAATTGCGCGTCGCCGCTGTTCCGCCGTCGTTTATCATTGACGCTTCAAACGACGGACTGGATTGCGTCGAGCATGCCGCCGAGATTTTCCGCGCAACTTCCGACAAGCGCAACGAGTATTACGCTCTTTACCGCGACCGCAAGATTGATACGATGACGATGGACGAAAATTATGCGTTTTTCGGCACTATGAAAACCGACGTGCCTTATTACGAAGAAACCTTGAAAACGCTGGCGCGAAACCGGACGTTCGTTGTTACGAATAAAGCGCAGACCAATACTTTCAACGGAGATTTTGAACTGATTGACCCGCTTCGCCGCCGCTTCAAAACGAAAAAACAACTTGAAGAATTACAGGCGGTAATTAAAGAGCGGACGCGACAAATTCGCAATCAGGATTATCGAATGTCGGACAGCAACCGCCAAAGACAGTTGCGGGAAATGTTGGATTTGCATAAGGCTGGAGTAATGCTGCTC
Source organism: Acidobacteriota bacterium (assembly GCA_020200095.1). GTDB lineage: Bacteria > Acidobacteriota > Blastocatellia > Pyrinomonadales > Pyrinomonadaceae. Next base: position 1,095 of record JAIVJJ010000195.1, read on the forward strand.
GCCGGGACGCAGGTCAATCACAGCAGCGACGTTATATCGCCCGGATTCAGTCTGCACGACGAACTCGCCATCTTCGTCCAATCCGGTTTGTCGCCGTTTGAGGCTCTGAAAACCGCGACCGTCAATCCGACGAAATTTATGCGCCGCGAAAAAGACTTGGGAACGATTGAAAAAGGCAAATTGGCAGATTTGATTTTGCTTGACGCAAACCCACTCGCCGACATTTCCAACACGCGAAAAATAAACGCCGTCGTTACCAACGGACGGTATTTGTTGAGAGAATTTTTAGACAAAATGTTGTCTGAAGTGGAAGCAAAAGCCAAAATGCAATGAAGCCGATTAAACCCGACGACAATGTCGAACAATTCAATGGACGTGAGGGCGAAACAGCTTGTATCTTGACAATCAGCAGCTATTCAACTAACAAGGACGCTTGATTAGTTGTCGGAAAAGATGAGTTCGGGAAACAGCTCAAGACCTTTTGAGTCTGCAAAGTAGATTT
>JAIVJJ010000435.1 GCA_020200095.1 Acidobacteriota bacterium
CATATATATTTATCTAGTAGTAGTAGTAGTGCCTGTGGAAATGTGGAAAACCCACTTAAACTATTACAAACAAAGGAATTGTTTTCCACAGGGGGCTGTGGAAATCCTGTGGATAAAAACCTTGCCTGTGGAAAAAATGGCAAAAAATCATCTTTTCTATTTTTTCCACAGGCAAAAAAATCATCAACCTGTGGAAATGTGGAAAACTTTTTTTAAAGTGTTGATTATAAATACGATATTCAAACAGTCAGATTTACAGCCTGTGGAAAAGACTCGCTATTTTCGCATTAAAATTATTCTAACTAACTGCAAAGATTATCTATTAGCTCGCTCACTATCCTGTGGAAATTTCTGTCGTCTTTAATTACCGATTCAATTTTCTCAACCGAGTGGATAACAGTCGTGTGATGCTTGCCGCCGAACTCACGTCCGATTTCGGGAAAACTGTGTTTCGTTAAACGTTTGCACAGATACATCGCAACTTGTCGCGGAACGGCAATTTGCCGGGCGTTGTTTTTTGATTTTAATTCCTCAAGGCTTAATTTGTAATGCAAAGCGACAGCCCGGGAAATTCTGTCTATCGTGATGCCTGGCGGCTGTTCGCTGTCAATAATATTACGCATCGCATCCTGCGCGAGCATTTTTGAAATCGGCAAACCGCGTAAGGAAGAAATTGCAACCAGACGAACCAACGAGCCTTCAAGTTCGCGGATATTGCTTTTAACTTTACTGGCAATAAAAAATGCTATTTCATCCGGCAGGCTTACGCCGTCTAAGTCAGCTTTTCTTTTCAAAATCGCAACTTTTGTTTCCAAATCCGGCGGTTCGATGTCGGCAATCAAGCCCCATTCAAAACGTGAATGAAGTCTTTCCTCTAAGGTCGGAATTTCGCGCGGCGGGCAATCCGAAGTAATAACGATTTGCTTTTGGTCATTATGAAGCGCGTTAAATGTGTGGAAAAATTCTTCCTGAGTGCGTTCTTTTCCTGCCATAAACTGAACATCGTCCATTAACAGAACGTCAATTGATCGATATTTTTCGCGAAAAGTTTGCGTTTTGTCATAACGAATCGCGTTAATCAATTCGTTCATAAATTTTTCGGCGGAAATATACGCGACGCGCAAATGCCGATTTCTTTCTTTAATAGCGTGTCCGGCGGCGTGCATCAGATGTGTTTTGCCAAGTCCGACACCGCCGTAGATATACATCGGATTGTAGGTTTTGCCCGGCGATTCGGCGACTGCTAAAGCCGCTGCGTGCGCAAATTGATTACATGAACCAACAACGAACGTCTGAAATGTATATTTGCGGTTGAGCGAATTTTCAATTGGTTCTATATCGACGAAATTCGTTGCGCCCGTTTTGGCTGGGACTTCAGTTTTCGGTTTCTCTATAAAATTAAATCCATTGCTCAAGGTCGGATTGGGAATCGTATTTTGTTTTTCAAAGAAAAATTCCGTGTCATCATCCCCAAAGCCATCTTTATCCATCTCTGATTCAGCGACTTTCCAATCCAGACGGTATTGCGTTAGATTCAATTCCTTTAAGGTTTGTGTGATAACTTCCGAATAATATGTATCAACCCATTCTTTAG
>JAIVJJ010000062.1 GCA_020200095.1 Acidobacteriota bacterium
GGCTTGGAAAACTAAGGAAAGAAACGGAAACGAGGGAGATGCTTAGAAAAAGAGCTAGAAAACTTGTAGTTAGCTTCATTTGTCCTCCTAATTAGAAACGAGAAATGTTTTGTCAGCTATGATTTATACACCAGGAGCTAAGAAATTACAATAGGAAATTTATTTTTTTCACACTTTTGTTATTTGTAATTTACCAGACAAACGTTTGTTTTCAATTTGATGTATTTTTGATAAATACTTTTCGAAGACAATTTAGAAGAAATAATTTCTTCTGTTGTTTCTTTGATTATCAAGGGGCTTCAGGTAAGAAGAACCGGAAACAGGCTCTTCTTACCTGTTTTTTTGAAAAAAGTAATAATTTTACGCGAGTAAAAACCATCATCAACTGTAAAGATTCCGCATCTTCATAGCATTCAATCCGATATTTATTACATCAACAAAAATTTCTATTTTGCTAGAAATTAGTTTTTAACTAAAATTTTTGTGGCATAATTTGAAAACAAATTTTTGTATAATTTTTTGTTTTTTTTGTTTTTGCGGAAAAGATTTTCTCCAGTAAAATTAAACTATTAATGCATCAAAAACTCATTAAAGGAGCGAGTATGAAAATATTTTTATTGTTTTTTGGTTTGTTTTTAGCGGTTTCGGCAACGACCTCAGCCCAAACACGAAAAGTTTTTCCTTACGCATACAGGGTAAGCGACCTTCCAAACGGTTTGCGAGTTGTAACAGTTCCGACCGATTACCCAAATTTGATTTCGCTTTACACGGTTGTCGGTACTGGTTCGCGCAATGAAATTGAGGAAAAGAAAAGCGGCTACGCGCATTTTTTCGAGCATCTGATGTTTCGCGGAAGCGAAAATTTTCCCGCCGGACGCTTTGACGAAATCATGAAAAAAGCCGGAGCATCCAGCAATGCTTACACATCCGATGACCGCACGGTTTATCACGAAACTTTTGCAAAAGAAGATTTCGACGAGATTTTGCGGCTGGAAGCCGATCGTTTTCAAAAATTGAAATTCTCGGTCGAGCAATTTAAGACAGAAGCGGGGGCGGTTCTCGGCGAATACAACAAAAACAGCGCCGCGCCGACTTTTAAAATGCACGAAGTTCTGCGCGAAACGGCGTTCAAAAATCATACATACAGCCACACGACGATGGGTTATCTTGAAGACATTAAAGATTATCCGAATCAATACGAATACGCTTTGCAATTTTTTGATCGTTTTTATCGCCCTGAAAATACGACAATTGTTGTTGTCGGCGACATCAAACACGATGAAGTTTTAACAAAGGTACAGAATTATTTCGGCAGTTGGCAGCGCGGAAATTTCAAACAGCAAATTCCCGTCGAGCCGATGCAAAAAGAGGCGCGCCGAAAACATATTGACTGGAATTCTCCGTCGCTTCCTCACGTTGCCGTTGCTTATCGCGCGCCGGCTTTTTCAGAAACGGAAAAAGATAAAGCCGCACTTGATTTGTTGAGCGCGATTGCGTTTGGCGAAAATTCCGATCTTTATCAAAAACTCGTTCTGGAAGAACAAAAGGCGGTTTGGATTGACCCGGATTTCAGCAATCACATTGACCCGGAACTTTTTGCCGTTTACGTGCAGGTAAAAGACGCAAAGGATTTAAAGTTTGTCGAAGAAGAAGTTGTCAAAACTTTCAAAAGATACACAAAAGAATTGATTCCGCAAAAACGGTTGAACGAAACGCGCTCGCGAATGCGCTACGGTTTTTCAATGGCAATGAATAGCAACGACGCGATTGCCGGAACGCTTGCCCGCTTCGTCGCGCTTCGACGCTCGCCCGAAACGATTGATAAAACTTTTGCGCTTTATGATTCGATTACGCCGGAAGATATACGTTTCTACGCGGAAAAATACTTTAACGACAACAGCCAGACGGTTGTTACATTAGCGACGAAGAAAGGAGACGCGAAAAAATGAAAAATACAAAAATAAAAATTAAAAGTGTGAAATCGGACTTTCTCGGTTATTTTTCTTTGCGACTTTGTGTTTTTGCGTTATTGATTTCTTCTATATTGTCGCTTTCGGCAAATGGGCAACCACGTTCGAAAACATCTATGAAATCTATGAATTCAAAGGTCTCAACCGTTTTTCAGCCGAGCAAATCACCGATTGTTTCGTTTCGCATACAATTTTTGACCGGCTCGGTTGACGACCCGAAAGGCAAGGAAGGTTTAGCGTCTTTGACCGCCGCGATACTCGCACAGGGCGGAAGCAAAAAACTTTCTTACGACGAGATTGTCGAGCAGTTTTATCCAATGGCGACCAGTTTCGGCTGGCAAGTTGATAAGGAAATGACGACGTTTGTTGGTTCGACGCACGCGGATAATTTAGACAAGTATTACGGCTTGATAAGCCAGATGCTGCTTGAACCCGGATTTCGAGAAGATGATTTTCGTCGGTTGAAACAGGACGCGATAAATTTTTTAAAGACTAGTTTGCGCGAAGGAAACGACGAGGAACTAGGCAAAGAAAGGCTTTACAATATAATTTACGCCGCTCACCCTTATGAGCATCATTCGATGGGAACGATAAATAGTTTGGAACGATTGACGCTCAACGATGTGCGCGATTTTTACGCAAAAAACTACACTCGCGCAAATCTTGTTCTCGGAATGTCGGGCGGCTTCAACACAAAATTTTCCAATCAATTTGTTTCCGATTTTCAGAAATTGCCGCAAGGAAAAAAAATGACGCGAAGATTTCCCGCACCGCGGCTTGAAAACGGGATGAAAATTGATATTGTGCAACGCGAAACACGAGCGACGGCAATTTCACTCGGGTTTCCGATTTCAGTCAATCGCGCTCATAAAGATTTTGCCGCGCTTGCTTTGGTCAATTCATATTTTGGACAGCATCGCTCCTCAAACAGCTACCTTTACGGACGCCTTCGAGAACTTCGCGGCTTGAATTATGGTGATTATGCTTATATGGAATATTTTCCGCGCGGAATGTTTCAATTTGAGCCTGACCCGAATTTAGCGAGACAGCAGCAAATTTTTCAGATTTGGATTCGTCCCGTCGAACCGCAAAACGCGAATTTCACTCTTCGCGCTGCGCTATATGAATATGATAAACTTGTAAAAAACGGTTTAGACCAAAAAACATTTGAAGAAACCAGAGATTTTTTGATTAAATACGTCAATATCTTGACGCAAACGAAAGACGCCGAACTCGGTCACGCGCTAGACAGCCGTTATTATGGCATTCCGAATTTTAATCAATATATGAAAACCGCTTTGTCGAAGCTGACATTGGAAGATGTTAATCGCGCGATAAAAACGCATCTCGCTTCGAATAATATGCGTGTTGTGATAATTACGAAAGATGCGGAAGGTTTGCGAAATGCAATCGTCAACAACAAACCTGCAGCAATAACTTATGCTTCGCAAAAGCCGCAGGAAATTCTTGACGAAGATCGTGTAATTTCAACTTATCCGATTCGCGTTACAGCGCAGAGCGTAAGTATTACGCCCGTTGCGAGAGTGTTTGAATAAGAATACAAAATTAAAGTTAAATCAATGTAAAATGCAAAATTAGTTTTCAATTTCTAATTTTGCATTTTACATTCTTCGAAAAGTGATAAACGAGGAAAGTAAAAGTTCTGCAAATTAATCGTTTACTATTCACCGTACCCTACTTAACTAAAAGCTCTTTCTGAAAAGATACGATGCGCGAATAAAAAATGTGCGGCTGTTACGCTCAAAACGCGGCTCTAATTGTCCGGTGAACGGGTTGAAGCCGTTGTAATTAAAATTATCATTATAACCAGCGTAAAAAGCCGTTCCCGGACTCGGATTATAACCGAACAAAACTTGCCCGCGAGCGTTTGACGAAATCGAATCGTAGTCCCAACGCGCCCGAATATAAGCAAATCTGGTGAATTGATAAGTCGAGCGAACGGTAAAAATATTTGAATCGAAAGTTGTTAATCCTGTGTCATTTCGAGTTAAATGGCTTTTATTATAATTAAGCGAGATGCGGAACGGGTCGGTCGGTCTGACTTCGATGCCGGCACCGAAATCATATTGTCTTCCTGCACCAGGGTCGCGTAGCGACGAACCGGCAAGTGCCGCCGGACTCACGCGCGGGAAACGCGCGCCGCCGCCAAAATCGAAATCAAAGGCGTTTGTAATCGTTCCGGCAAACAAACCTAGCGAAATTTGTTTGATAGGCGAAGAATTTATGTTAGCACTGATGGAATTCTGCCACGTCGAACGCTCCGGTGCGCCGAAAAACGCACCGCCGCGTGTCAGACCGCGTTTCAAGCCGAATTCTTCCTCAAAAATCCGCTCGTAATAGACGCCGGTTTGCAAGTTTGCAGAAGTATTGCGTTGAAAATTGAAACTAAAATTTGAACTAAGTCCGTGGTTTAGCGAACGTCCCTGCCAATCGTAATTGGTTGAAACTCCGGGTCGCCAGTCAATGCGAATGATTTTTGCTTTCGGCTTCGGCTCGGTGCTGAAACGTCCGCCAATAAAAATACTGTTTGTGTTTGTGCGGCGCGTAAAACCGGCATCGCTGCGGTAATCTCTAGTGCGTCCTGATGCTTCAGCGTAAAAGCCGCGATTTTTCTCAGTGTAATCTAAATTCCAGTAATATCCCAAGCCATTGCCGGTTCGATAATTATTATATGTGTTCGGATTTGAATTTGTTCGATTCGTTGAACCTGTTCCGCAAATCTCACGGTTACGCTGCGCTTGCAACGGTTCGAGCAACGACTCAAATGTCGGGCTGAAAAAACAACGGCGTGAGTGTGTGCCCAGAACTTGAAATTGCGAGGTCGTTTTTGGATTTAATTTGAAACGTCCGTCAAAGCCAGCCAAAATATTTTTTTGTTCGGGAAACATTCGCGCCGTTGCGTAAAACCCGACGTTGTTTTCTTTACCAACATCCTGTTTAAGACGCAAAACGGCAAACGTCGCGTTTTTGTCAACAAATTCATCAATTCTTTGTCGAGTCGGCAAATCGTTGCGCTCGTCCTCGCTATAGTTGCCCGGTGCGTTGTCGGACGCGGCAAGAAATCCGAACGATGTTCTGCCGATTTTACCGGTTAATTTTACGGCTGCGTCCGGGTCAACAATTGTCCGCGAGTAAAATACCTGAATTGGCGATTGGAAAATCTCCGAGCCTTCGAGAAAAAACGGTCGTTTTTCCTGAAAGAAAATCGGAAAGCGCTGGTTTGCCGTAACGACCGGCGCATCGGCTTCGATTTCCGCGTAATCAGGGTTAAAAGCCGCGTCGAGCGTAATGTTCGGCGTGATATTAAATTTCAGATTGACGCCGATGTCCTTTTTTATTCTTTCATTGACAAATCTACCTGTATCAAAAAAGCCTGAGGAAAGCGGAAAGTTACGGCGGCGATTGCCGGTTTCGGAAAGTGTAATGCTCGGCACAACTTCTAAAGTACGTTCGGTTTTTATCTCGTCGAGTCCGGTAACTTTGCCGTGTTTAACGAGAAAGCCGGAAATATTGCGGTTGTCCGGCAGCCACGAATCAAATTCGTCGTTGAGACGGTCAATGTTGCGAGCGGCATTAAAACCCCAAAATTTTCCTTTGCCCGCTGCATAACGCAGGGATTTGAACGGAATTTTCACTTCGACCGACCAGCCCCAATCTTCAATAACGCCTTTCGACTCCATTACAATGTCAACAGAAAAATCGCCGCCTTGTCCTTCGGTATAAATTCCGTCCTGCTGGATTCCTAGCGGATTAAAGCCTAGAATATAAGCGCGGCGCTGGTCGTTGTAAGTATCAAGCCAAACCCGAACATTGTCTTCGCCGAAAACATTATCGCGTTTTGCCAAAGTTGCGCGAATTTTGTCGCGCTCGTCATAGCATTTGAAAGCTATATATAAATGTTTTTCGTCGTAACCGAGCATTACTTCCGTCGGTTTTGAGGCTCGGATATTATCGCCCGGAGATGTTTGGAAAAAATCCTTTAAAATCGGTGCGGTTTTCCAAATGTCATCGTCTAATTTGCCGTCAATGACAGGTGAAGTTTCAAATTTTGGTATTTTTACAGGATTCTTTTTTTCCGGCGGTAGATTGAAAGGAGAGTTTGCGCTCGGTTCAATCGGCGGCGCGTCAGTTACTTCTCTTTGGATTGCGCCCTCCGGTGTATTCGGCGAATTTGCAGCCGGAGATTGCTGCGTAACTGCGGGCTGCGCGGCATTTGGCGACGGCGTCGCAGTTGGACCGCTTTGCGCATTCGTATAAATTGAAAAAAATATAATGACTAGAAAAGCGTAAAACTTTTTCATACTTGGTTTTTAATATTATGAAAAGGAAATAAATTTCGAATTGAAAAGTAAAAACTTAAATTTCTTACTATTGACTAAAACGGAAATTTAGTCAGAAAGTTTCATTTTTTTGAGGCAAGTGAAATTTTTTCTTTTGTCAAAACCAATTACTGCCAGTCGGTATTCATCGTGTTTGCGCTACGAATAAAAATTTTTCCATCAGCAGTCGTATAGAGCAGATAATTTTCTCCGCCTTTTCCGACCTTCCAAGTAGAAGTGCTTTTTCGGTCGCCGACATAGACAAGCGGAACACCTTCGCTTTCAATATCTTTTCTGTTTGATTCAATATTTACATTTGCATCATTTGGCAGCGTCAGAATGATTGTTCCGTCCACAGTTCTCGCCGAAAGTTTTTGAAAATCTCCATCAAGATTCATCATACCATCAACAGTTTTTGAATCGAGATTTGACTTTTTGGGCACGAAAACTTCGATACGCATCCTTGTCGCATCGTCGAAAATCAAGCTGTCGTTTGAGGTGGATTCTTCCGAGACTTTGATATTAACTTCCGAATCTCCGGCTTTAACGCTGATTGCCGAATCCGTATTGAGCGGCTTCTTTTGATTGCTGCGACTAATTCTCACCATCGAGTAACTAACTTCTGATTTGTCCCAACCGCGCACATTTACATCACAATTTTTTGCCTCAATCGTAACTTTCGGCGTGCCTTTCACGGTGAAAGAATCGCTTTTTTTCTCGATTTTAGGCATCCCAATCATCCAATTTGCTTCTGACATCCGCGAATTTATTTGCTGTTGACGTTTTCGGATCTCTTCAAGTCGGGCTTTCGCTTCTTCGGCAGAAACTTTAGCGACTTCGTTCATAACTCTTTCCACTATCGGATTAATTTTACCGATTTCCTTTGTTATTTCTTCTATAGCTTGAACGGAAGCTGCATTTATAACTGATTCGTCAACTGATTTTTCAATCGCTTCCTTAACTGCTTCTTTGACTGCTTTCGATTTGTTATGAACCTCACTTGTTTCTTCAGCAGGTCTCGGCGGTTTGGGAGGTTTCGGTGGTTTTGGCGGCTTGATACGCGGATTGTTTTTCATATCTTCGTCGTCCCAATCCTCATCATTATTTTTTTGCAACAAAAGATTCGTCGCCGGTTTCGGGTTTTTCCCGTCATTTTTGCGTTTTACGGATAAGCCGCCGTTGACGCTGTTCAGACGGATTTGCACGTTCCCATTTCCGATTTTGCCGTATAAATCTTTTCCGACATACTGACCTTTGCGTACTGGCAAACCAAAATCATTACTGATACTTCCGTTAACCGTATCGGCTTTGACGGTAGCATTTGCGTCGGAGGGAATGACTAAATTAACTTGTCCGTTGACTGTATTGAGAGAAATTTTACTTGCCGTTTCCAATTGGTCAAATTCGGCTATAACCGTTCCGTTAACGGTTGAAAGATTTGTCGTTCCGCGCAGATTCGTTGCGCGAACTTCTCCATTGACGGCAGAAGCTTTGGTCGTATTTGCTGCGTTCGAAATATTTATCGAACCATTGACGGTTTCGATTTCATTTAAAACCGCATTGCGCGGAACTAAAAGGCGATATTCTATTTGGAGCTTGCCATTATTTCTTGATTCATTGTTGTTTCTGCGTTTCCAATTTTCATAATCGGTTTCAACTTGAAAATAATCTGGTCTGGCGTCAATTCTTACTTCAACTTCCGCTAAACGCTCGCGGGTGTCAGCAGTTTTGACATATTCGAGCTTAAC
>JAIVJJ010000312.1 GCA_020200095.1 Acidobacteriota bacterium
GTAACGAACAAATGATAAAGAACTATGTTCAGCAACAAGGCAAGATTGAGTCTAACGGTCAACTCAAACTCTTTTAATACCCCGTCAGCTTGCTGCGGGGTAGTTTATTTGTTTAGAATAAACAATTTAATAACAGCAAAATAAAATTGCTGAAAATCTTTCCCAAAGGCGTGAAGCATTTGCCTGACGAACTACAACCGCGTGAAATTTATCCGACGACAAGAAACGGTTCGCAAAAAGTGCAATACATGGGCAAGGCTAAAAGGTTCTGTTTTAACTTCGTGCTGTTTTGCAGCATTTAAATTTAATATAAAAGAGTTTAAGCTAACCTTATTGATACCCGTTTTGTCGCAAAATCTCCCAAAATAAAAGCAGGCTTTTCGATAAAAATCAAAAAAACCTGCTTTTTACAAATAGAAAACTTATCAATTCCAATTAAGCGTGAACCTGTAACGGTCAGCTCCGCCTTTTTTATCTATAATTTGGACAATCGTCGTGAAGTTATTACGGCGATTCGGCTGCTGAACAATTAAAACTTGTCCTCGCCCGTCCCTTTTATCAACGCTGACGCTGGCTCTTTCGCGTGGCGCACGACCGTTAAAACTAAAATTGTCGTCATTATAATCACGACCGCTGATTGTTTTGCTTCGTGCATTGCGGTTGCGAATCCTAATTTGCACAACATCGTCCACTGTCCCGCGCCATTCCATTGAACCGCTTTGAGCGCAAACCGTTTCGACGTTTCCAAAGAATACTGCGGCTGTAAAAACAGCGACCGCAAAAATCATCGTTTTCAAACTTCTCATTTTGTTTTATCTCCTTGAATTTTTTTGATTGACCAAATGGTAAGTTCACATTTTTGACGACGCGCCAAATATCAGATTTGAATTCCTTGAAGCGCAGTTAAGGATGTTAGCAATGTTTCCTGACATCTCAAAATTAAATTTAAATTTATTTTCAATTTACCTTGAATGATTCTAAATCAAATTCGCGTGTTTCAAAAATCCCGTTTTTGATCTTATTATAAAAGATTTTTTTGAGACATTTTAACTGTGAATGTTTTTGAAACCGCGAAAATCACCGGCTCAACAAAGTCCAATAATTGTTAAAACTTTGTTTTAGGGAGCATCGCGTAAACCAGTAAATCCTCCGTCGAAGAAACGCCGCGCCTCGGCGAGCGCCGGAGCAATTGCCGTGATGTGATTCAAACCCGCGTCTTTAATCACATATTGCCGCAAAATGTCTTTACCGATGCCGCGCTGCCGCATCGTCCGCAGCGTTTTTTCCGTGTTCAGCGGGTCAACGATTTTATCGCCCGGCAAGCTGATTAAAAGCATTTTCGTGCGAGGCGACCAATCATAAACGTCGCTTTTCCGCATTTCACGAATCACCGGGTCGGAAGCGTCGAGAGTTTCCAGAGTTTTTTTGAATCGGTCGGTGATGACGTTTGCGAGCGAATTTTTTGAACGCATTAGAACCGCCGCGACCGCGAGTCGTTTAATGATATTTTCGTCGGAGATGTTGCCCTTGAAGGCTTGCGAAATGGTCAGAGCCATTGCCGGTTTGAAATACTCTGTCAATTTAACGCCTGTGCTTTTATGAAAGTAATAAGCCATATACGATGTGAGATAAAGCCTGATGACAAATTCTTCCTGACTGGTCGGAGCGGCAAGCAGCCATTTTCTCGTCGTGTCCGAAAGGTCATACGGACCGGAAGCAAGTGCAGCGGCGGAAACATCGTAACCTGCGCCGGATTTACGCTCCAAATCGCGCACCGTCCACATCGCCACGGCGCCGCCTTCAGAATATCCTGAAACGAATAGCTTCGAGCCGATTAGCGTATTTTGAAGCTTCGCAAGCGTTCGCGCCGGTTCGATAATATCAACGGCGGACGGACTGTTCACCGCGCCGAGCGGATACGGATGCGCTCCCTTATGATCGCCCAAGCCGAGGTAATCAGGCATCGCCACTGCATAGCCGCCAGAGGCGAACGCCAGCGTCGCTAGTTCCGCTTCGGAGGCGTTCGATTTTCCGGTAAAGCGCGACGGCGCGAGAGCGGAATTGACAATCGTTCCGTGATTGAAAATCACTAATCCATTCGCCGCCCCACCGCGCGGCAGAACAACTAAGCCGCTTAAAACGACTTCTCGATTCTTCTCATCATGCGAGCGGTAAGTGATTTTATATAAATCGAGAGCCTGTGCCGTTGGACTGACGGAAATTCCGAATTTCTTTTGGATTAACTGGTTGACTTGCGCGACCGACATTGTTCCGTTCAGTGTCGAGCCGACGAGATTGCCGACATTTACCCCGACGGGTAATTTATTAGTTTGCGCCGTCACAGCTTCTGAAAAAATCGTCAGCAATACGAAGAGCAAAATTGCCGTGGAAAGACGAATGAATTTTTGATTTGAAAACATTGACGTATTTTCTCCTTTTCCAATAATACTTCGATTGCCTTTTTAAGAGTTGCGTTTTCGCTGACGAATTTCACTTTGCCTTAAAAGGTCGCGGATTTCCATTAACAACTCTTCCGATTTAGGAGGTGGCGTCACGGCAACTTCTTCCAATCTGAAATATTTACCAAACCAACGGGCAATCAAAAACGCGATGAAAGCGACGAAGATAAAATTGATAAAGTCGATTCCCAGTTCTCCGTAACGGGAAATCGCCAGTTTTTCCGCTATTTCATTTGCGGTCAAGCCAGCGGCACTTTGTCCGCTCATAGTGCTGTATTTGTCTCTAAAGTCTAGTCCGGCACCTGAGATGATGCCAACCAGAGGTGAAATTAAAATATCGGTGATTGAGTAGATAACTTTTGCAAAAGCGGTGCCGACAATCACTCCAATTGATAAATCAATAGCGTTGCCGCGCAAAATAAATCGCTTGAAATCTTTATACATAATATTTTCTGTTCTCCCTCTGATTTTGTATCAATTCTCACTGTTTGATTTTTCTAGGGCAGGCTGTTTTTGAAATGCTTCTTTGTTCGAAGTCCTGAAGCGAAAAACGTAATAGCCGACCGAAAGCCCGATGAGAATCGCGGCGATGCCGAGCAGCACATCGCCCGATGTATGTTTCGTATCAAGCGTAATAATTTTGTTGCAGACGAAAATCTTTGAAATATCGAGCAGTAGAAACGGCGGGGCGAAAACTTCCAGAATCGTGACGCGACCGAGTTCAATCGTTCCCAAAACCATCGCCAAGAGCAGCAAAATTACAAGAGCGCGGATGATTAATTTCTCGATTGTCTCGACGATGTGCAGCATAATTAAAGCCTTAATTTTGATGCACGACTTTGAAAAACTTCATCGTGCCGTTGTCGCTTGTTCATAGCGACCAATCAGATGTTAAATTGTAAAATTTGCCGCGAAAGCTGGAAACTCGCTCACGCGGCTCCGTTCAAACTACTTGGTATGCCCTAATTACTGTCATAATAGTTATCTTGTCGCTTCTGATTCTGTTGCCGGCACAAACTCGATTTCCATCCCCTTACCAGGATCGTTTATTTTGATGTTAAACTCGTCTTTACTAAGTTTCAGAATGTCTACTTTATAAGGTATTCCCTCTTCTACCATAGTTAGGTTTCCGTCTTTATATGTCCAGGAGCCAAAAGCAGGCTTGCCATTAGGTGAGGTCATAGCCAATGTGCCATCAGATATGAATACATAGATTTGTCCGGGAGCAACACCGTTCGATTTATTAACTTTCCACACCCTGTTAATAAAACTGACTGCTGTTTTTTCAGGCTGATTTGCTTGGTTGTTTATATTACTCACAGGTTGATTTGCTTTAATGGTTGTATTATTTGACTGGGTCGAATTTGCGGAACATCCAACAAATGCTGATACAATCAGAACTAAAAGCAAAAGGTTTGCACTCAGGGTTTTATGATATTTTTTCATAGATTGACTTTCTCCTTGCATAGATTCATTTTTTCATAGATTGACTTTGCTCATTAACAAAGCTATTTTCCGCCCTTTATTTATTTTGGCGAAAGGACTCTGAAAAACTTCATCGTGCGCCGTCCGCCTTAAATTCAAGCTGGTAATTTTCCGGCTTATCAACCGTCGTTTTTCCCGTCGCCGAATCCGAACTTTGCCAGCGCCAAATCGTGTTATTCAAATTTATCGCCGCGTTCGGCGCTTGGTTTTCAATCAGTCCGCTTTCTGTTTTCGATTCCGGCACGAGCAGAAAATTCGTGCCATTGGGTTTGATAACAAAAGTAACCGCTTCGGTTTTATACGGACAGCAGAGAGCGTCTGATGCTCGGTAACGCACGTATTCGGCGGTCAGATTTCTCTCGCCCGTCATCTGCACGTTGACCAATGAGCCGTCCGTCCGCGAATCCATCTGTCCCGGCGAAAGCGTTCCGGCAACACGGTCGCCGACGAAAACATATGTGTCGTATTTGAGCGGGCGACACATTCCGTCAAACGCTTCGGCAGCCGTTACGACTGTCGTTTTCCCAAAAACGTGCGCCGCACCCGTCAGCGTCCAGCCCATTTTCGTCAGAAGCTGGTCTTGTGGAAGCGTCGGCTGTCGAACGACAACAGCGCAGCGTTTTAATTCGGCGGGCGATATTTTCTTGGTTTGCAGAATGGCGCGTTTGCGCTCGTTCCAACTTGGCAAAGGATTCATGTCGAGCCAGAGACTTTGGGCAAAAACCTTAGTGCCGAGCGATAAAACAAAAACGGACGCCGCAAGCAAAAACTTAATTTGTGGTTTTTTCATTGTTGTTTTCTCCTTTTATTAAGCGGAAGTGGATACAGAAACGAAACATCTATATTTCCGCCCACATTGAACGGAAAACTTTCACTTGCTTTGCTTTTGCTAGTTTTCTACTATTGATTCACATTATTTGTATTACTTACAGACTGATTTGCGGAACATCCAGCAAATGCTGATACAATCAGAACTAAAAGCAAATTGAAATTATTGTCGGCTCGCCTATCTTGCTTGTGTTATGTAATCAATTCTTTCTCCATTGTCTAATCGCGTGGTGCGGATTCCTTTGCCAGTGCGCTTTACCCTTGACGTTATGCCATTTACCGTCAGCAGGTTTCCATTGATCGTGCCGTAATTTACCGTCCCGTTAAAATCAACGCTTACCGTGCCGTTCTGCTCAATTTTTATCCCAATTACGCCGCCTGTTTGCGGATTTGTGGCATAGAAACGACCAATTGCCCAACTCGGCACATTTCCGCCGCCACCGCCGTTGTTATCACGAACATAATCAATTCTTTCGCCGTTATCCGTCCGCGTCGTGCGTATTCCGTTGCTAATGCGTTTTACCTTGGACGTAATGCCGTTGATAGTTATTCTATCTTTGCTGTAAGTGCCGTTGTTAACAGTGCCGTCAAAGTTTGCAGTGACCTTGCCGCCACTCTCAATCGTCAACGTGATTGTTCCGCCGCTTTGCGGATTCCGAGCTGTAAAAGTTCCGATTGCCCAACTCGAAACCTGCGCCGCAACCGGTAAAGCCGTGAACAATAAGACGCAGACAGACATCAAGACAATCATTTGTAGTTTTTTCATTTTCATATTTCCTCCAGATGCAGTTTTTTCATTTTCATATTTCCTCCAGTAAATTAGGGGTTTTGTAGAAGAATTTGGGCAGAAAAAATTCTGCCTTGCAAAAAAACTTCTAAAATTTTCTGGCTTCCGGCTCAGCCGAAGCGGTTTTTTAACCTGACAAATACGGCTTAAAGTCTTTGGGAAAACGCTTGACCGCACCTTGAATCGCCAACGCCGCCGCGTGTCGCCCAAAGCGCAGAAAGATTTTATCTTCAATGTTGTTCACCAAATCCAAAATCAATTGCGCGGCTGTTTCGGCGCCGTTCCTATGTAAACCTTGATGGAACAAATCTTGTTATACCAATCGTCGCCCGGCGTGAACGTTTTTCCAAGTTAAAAATTTAAGAAATGTATTTTCACCCGATTTGCGTATTTTGCGCCTTTAATTATAGCTAGGCAAACCTAAATCAAAAAATTATACAATTATATCGGTTGATTTCTGAATAAAGATTTGCGCTTTTGCGCTTTCACCTATTTAGACGAAAAAACAAAAAAGCGGCGCAAAATAAGGTGAAAAATTTATAACTTCGGTAAAACTTAGTTATAGGCAGAGGCGAAGCTATTCTTGAATTAACTCCGCACATCGAAGCGGCTTGAGATTTACTGTAAAGTTACCACAAGCGGGCGAACCCAAACCGCATGAGATTTACCGAATGTAAAAAACGGTTCGCGGAAAGTTCAATATATCGGCAAGGCTGAAAGATTTGGCTTCAACTTTGTACTATTTCGCCTAGTTAAATAACTGCTTGTGTGATGTCGCTCGCCCTCACATCCAATTACTTGATTTGAAGAAATTGAAGCGATTTACGTGCGCGAAGTAATCAACGAGCGAGTTCGGTAAACGAAACTTACTGCTTGAAATTTGACGCCATTAAAAATGTGTCAAATCGAAGTCAAAAAAGGTGAGTTTTTACTCGCCTTTTTGACTTAAAGTGAGATTTTCTCCGTTTCGTAAAAGCTCGATGTTCAAGATAAGGCGGCGTGCGGGAGTTCAAGGCGGAAGATGGCGTTTTGTTCGTGGCTCGCGGCTATGAGACTTCCTTTATGCTGGGCGGCAATTTTGTGGGCGATCGAGAGTCCGAGTCCGACGCCTTTTTCTTTGGTGGTGAAAAACGGGTCGAAGATTTTCGGCAACAGTTCTTCATCAATTCCGCCGCCTTCGTCTTCGATTTCGACCGCGCAGTTTTCTCCGGTTTGAAACGTGCGGAATGTAACTTTTCCGCCGCGCGGCATCGCTTGCAACGAGTTGATTGATAAATTCAGCAGGACTTGTTTGATTTGCTCGGCATCGGCTAAAACCGCTGGCAAACCTTCGGTGAATTCTTTTTCGATAAAGACGTTTTGCGCCGCCGCCTGATTTTCGACGAGCGCTGCGACCGATTCGACCGTTTCGTTTAAATCAATCGGCACGACGCTTAGCTGCGAAGGACGCGCAAAGCGCAGAAATTCGCCGACAAGTTTATCCAGTCTTTCGATTTCCTTTTTCGCTAAATGAGCAAATTCGCGGCGCGGGCTGTCGGGTTTTAATTCATCTTCGAGAATTTCAACCGCGCCTTTGATTGAACCAAGCGGATTGCGCACTTCATGAACGATTCCGGCAGAAAGTTCGCCCAAAGACGAGAGTTTCTCAGCTTGGAGAAGCTGCTCGAAAGTTTTTTGTAATTCATCGTATGCCTTCTGGCGCTCGGCGGCATTGCGCTCGGCGCGTGTCCGAGCCTGTTTCAATCTATCTCCGAGCGTTCCCATAATTCCGCCGACCAGATTAAAAATCACGATTTCGGCGTATTGATTTATTGAGTAATCGAAATGCCCGTGCTGCCAGTGAAGAAAAATGTGCGGTGCGTAAACCAGCGTTGTGAAAACTGAAGCCATCAGCCCGCCGCGCAGACCGAAAAGAAGCGCCGCCGCGATAATCGGGATGTAATAAAGCCGCTGGTAGATTTCGTGCCAGACTATCTGGTCGAGCGGCGTGAGAAAATGAAGGATTGTAACAAGAACAATTGAAACGGCGATGATGAGCGACACGAAAAGGCGGAAGCGCGGCGAATCGGCGAAAAATGATTCGGCGATTTCCGGCTTGTTTTCCCTCACTCTGTCATTATTCCAAGCCATATTTCTGCATTCGGTAGATTAGCGCGCTGCGCGTGATACCCAGATAACGCGCAGTTTGCGATTGGTTGCCGCCGAAACGATTTAACGCTTCACGGATAATTTCCGCTTCGATTGTTTCTAAATTTATCGGCTCGGCGGGAAGCGAAAACCAGAGATTCCCGAAATTATCCGACGGATTCTTAATGTTTTCGGGAACGTCTTCCAAAGTTAAAGTTTCCTCGCCCGCCAGCACTACCATTCTTTCGACGACGTTTTCAAGTTCGCGGACATTTCCCATCCAGGCATAATTGAAAAATTTCTGGAAAACTTCGCGTTCGATTTTCAAAGGTTTGATGCCGTGTTTGGCAGCGGATTTTTTCAAAAAATGTTCCGTTAAAAGCGGAATGTCTTCACGCCGTTCGCGCAGCGGCGGCAGCCTGATTGGAACGACCGCCAGGCGATAATACAAATCTTCTCGAAACTCGTTTTGTTTTATCAGTTCCGTCAGATTTTCGTTCGTCGCGGCGATGATTCGGACGTTGATTTTGCGCGGCACGTTCTCGCCGAGGCGCGTGATTTCCTGCTCCTGCAAAACACGCAGTAGTCTGGTCTGCAACGGCAAAGGCATTGCGCTGATTTCATCAAGAAACAAAGTGCCGCCGTTTGCTTCCTCAAATTTTCCTTTTGATTCTTGAATTGCGCCTGTAAATGCGCCCTTTTTGTAACCGAAAAGCTCGGCTTCGATAAGCGTTTCAGGGATCGCCGCGCAGTTTATCGCCACGAAAGGTTTGTCTTTACGTATGCCGGAAAAATGAATTCCTTTGGCAATTAATTCTTTTCCCGTGCCGCTCTCGCCTTCGATTAAAACGGTCACATCGGTTTTGGCAACGCGCTCGACAAGCTGAAAAACCTGCCGCATTTTTTCGGAATTTCCGACGACCGATTCAAGCCGAAAATCTTCGTGAACGATTCGGCGAAGGCGGCGATTTTCCGCCAGAGCCAAGCCGTATTTGAGAGCTTTCTCAACCGTCAACAAAATCGCCTGTCGGTTGAAAGGCTTGGTAATAAAGTCAAACGCGCCGCCGCGCATCGCTTCGACCGCCGTTTCGACATCGCCGAAAGCCGTGATGACAATAATCGGCGTTTCGCTGTCTATCGCGCCCGCTCGTTGAAGAAGTTCCGCACCCGACATTTGCGGCATTCGCCAATCGGTTATCAAACAATCAACCGCATCGGACGAAAAAATCTTCAACGCCTGTGCGCCGTTTTCCGCCGTGAGAACCCTGTAACCGGCTTCCTGTAATTGGAATTCAAGCACGCGGCGCAGAGAATCGTCGTCGTCGGCAATTAAAATTTTCCGGTTTGTTCGGTTCATCCCGAAAGTTATTTTATCTCAAAAGTGAGCGTCGCCCACTTCGATTCGTAATTTATCTTCGGGTCTTTAAGCGGCGTCATTTGAATAAACCGCACATACCATTTTCCCGCGCCGTCCAATTTAATTTTGGCGATGCCTTTTTTGTCGCTGCGGATGTTTTTGCCGACGACGAGTTTTCCGTTTGATTCACGTCCGGTCATCACGAATTGATTAACGAGCGGTTTGCCGTCCAGCAAACATAAAATTTCAATCGTCTCGCCTGTTTTTGATTTATACGGATTCGATTGCGGAACTAACTCAACGGGATAACCGAGAACGGTTTTGTAGTTTTCCGTCTGCGCGTCGCCCGCTTGAAAGATTGTTTTAACGTGCTTTGAATATCGCTCGCGCACTTTTTTGTCGAGTTCTTTTTTCTTTTTTCTTTCCGCCAGAGTGTCGGGAATTCCGTCGTGGGCGAGATACTCGTTAAAATTTTTCCCTTCCAAATCAATCTCACGCGGCATCGTCGAAAGCCCGACGATGTAAGTTCCGGCTTCCGTCGGCTGAAAATTCAAAAAAGAAGTAGTTTCATTTTTGGTAAAATCCGCTTCGACCGGATTTGTGCGTTTGCCCGAAGGCGAAACGACGCTGACATCTTTCAAACGTGCGTAATTAACCGCGCCTTCGCTCGCTTGAAACGAGCCGTTCAAAATGCTAATCGAAATTTTTTCGTTCACCTTGACGAAAAAGCCGTCGGGCTTCAAAAATAAATCGTGCGCGAAAGTGGATATGAAAAGCGATAAACTCAACAAACAAGCAGTCAATATCTTTTTTCTCATTTTAGGTTTCTCCTAGTAATTTATTGTCAGTGTCATCATTAAACGAAATTTTTAAATCTGAAGGCTCGGCAGGCAGCAGCGACAGGCTTTCTAAATCTATCACCGTAAGGCTGACCGCAGCAGAAAGTTTTTCAAGTTTTTTATCCAGTGTCATCTTGCCTACAACTTCAAATTTCTCAAACGCAATGCATTGACAATAACCGACCCTGAGCTAAACGTCATCGCCGCGCTCGTTCCCGCCTCGTCGCGGATTAGCTGCACGGGCGTTGATTTGGTAACAATTAGTAAGAATAACTTCAGCAAACGCGCTTTGACAAACTCTGCTGACAATTGCTCTTTTAAGTTTCGGGAAAGCATATAAATTGGTTCGCAAAATATACAAAAATTTTCTTGACTCTTAATGTTTTAAGGAGTAATTTAAACAACACTATATTCTAAATGCCAAACGTCGGGTTTGGCGACAATCTTTAAATCAGAAGTTTCTTGCAAACGCCAAAAATCTGTTTTGGCTGTCGTTTTCAATCGAAATCTATTTGTCCGATTCGAGTTCGACTCGAAAATTCTTTTCTAAATTCAGGAGGAAAAATAAAGAATGAAACTGAGACACGCAATATCTGTTTGGATAGCGGTTTTCGGCATCGCCGTCTTTTTGGGAACGCCGCTCGGAAGCTGGGCTTCACATCGCTGGAGCTGTTATA
>JAIVJJ010000241.1 GCA_020200095.1 Acidobacteriota bacterium
AGCTTTGATTATCGTAGATTTGGCAGACAAGCAAATAAAGTTGAATCAGTTGATTTTCCATAAGCAAGAAAATTCTACCAATTCTTCTCGCTTGTCTGTTTTTTCTACTCTTGATTCACATAACTAATAATGGTCAAATATTAGGGCAAAAGGATAAAATCAAAAAACTAGGTTCTGTTAACATAGTAAGCTAAACTGATGTCTTGCTGTTTTCTTATGTCAATCGCAACATACACTCTGTCGAGGTTTTTAATAAATAATCAACGGTTGGAATTTTGCGCGGGCGGCTTAGGAAGATTTTTATACTTCATCGAAATATTCTCAGTTTCCACAATCTCCCACTTACGCAGCACCCAGCCGGTTTGCAGCTCCCACTTCGTGCGAATCTGTCCCGCCAGATGTCGCGGCGAACGCGAGCGCGGCGCTGACTGGGTTTTGATGTCAATGATTATTGTCGCGCGGTCGCCTTCGATCTGTTTCTCGACGACGGTGAACTCCTTCGGCTCTTCTTCGTCAAAGCCCCAATTGATCGGCTCGCCCGCTCCGTTCTCTTCCGGCACTTCCCTGACATAAGCGTTGTTAATCTCTTCCCGGATCTTTTCATCAGTAAGTTCGGGTATGTCGGTTGACGCGGACGCGGACCCGCCCTGGTTGCCGTCGCCTGGCGAAGAAGACGGCGCACAGCCGAACGAGCAGGCGAGCAGCAAGGCTAGTCCTAAAAATTTTGAAAGTAAGAATGTCGCGCGCGGCACATTCGGAACGTGCCGAATCGATTCGAGCGTTAGCGGTAAGAATTCATTTATGCGCCTATCTTTGCGGTTAGTCTCCTGCATAGCTAATCTCCATGCGGCGGATGTGCAGACTCGCCAGAAAAAGCACGATGCCCGTAAATAGAAGAAGACTCGGCACGGAAATCCATGCGGGCGTCGGTTCGACGAGCACCGCGAACGGACCTTCGGACATTGGCACGGGCACGAGCGATTGCAGGTAATGAATCACGCTTATCTTTTTCAAGAACGGCGGCAGCAGAAAATTTATCCACTCCCAGCCGTAAAGCAACAAAGCAGGAATGATCGGGTTGCGGAAAAACAGACCGACGATCAGAAAGACCGCGCCGTATCCGATACACGCCAGTATCGTTACTCCGAGGTAAGCCAGCATCTGACTGGCACCCGCACCGTCGAAAAAGTAGCGCGCGGATTCTGTCGGAAAACGCCAGAAATATAAGATCACCACCGAGCCGACAGTCGTGATGCTGAATAACAGAACGGTCGCGATGAGTCCTGACAGATACTTGCCGACGACAAGGACTTCGCGCCGGACGGGTGCGAGAAAATAGTAGTGCAGGCTTCTGTCTACTACTTCGCCGCGAAATAAATTCATAAAAACCCACGCGCAGCCGAAGAAAACGAGCGTGCGAAGAATCAAGCCGCCGTAGATCGCCGCATAGACCTGACTCAATTCGCTGAAGTTTTCCAGCTCGTCGTTCGGCGGCGGAAAAAGCGCGAGCGCGGACAGCAAGACGAGCGGTAAACCAGCCATCAAATAGAGCAGAAGCGCGCGGCGGCTCAAAAAGTTTTTCTTGATTTCGAGACGCATAATCGCCAGCGTCTGCCGCGTCCACAGCGACCACGAAGTCGCTCGCGCCCGGCTCATATCCGGTTGTTTCAAATCTGTTGCGGCGTTCGGTTCCCTGATTTCAGTTGTTAAACTCATCTAGGCTTGCCCTCCGTCGGATGTAATCAAGTATTGATAGACGGCATTCAAATCGTCGTCAACGGGTGCAACCGATTCGACATGAAGATTCTGCTCGGTGATAACTTTATTAAGTAACAGATAGAAATCATCCGGTCGGCGCGTTTTAACAAACAAGCCGTTCCGGTCATCGTGGATGCGCGCTTCGACGGTGTGTTCGTGTTCAAACAGACGCGCGGCTAAGATTTGCGGTCGGTCGCAGCGAATTAGAATCTGAATCGGATGTTCTTCAATCTCATCGCGCACGCCGTGGACTTCGCCTTCCGCGACGACATAACCGTTATGAATGAGCACGACGTTATCACTCATCATATCCACTTCGTGCAGAATGTGGCTGGAGATGATGAGATACATTCCCGCGTCCGCGAGGGAGCGAAACAGGCGGATGATTTCGGCGCGCGCCATCGGGTCAAGTCCGTTCAATGGTTCATCCAATACGAGCACCGAAGGATTGTGCGCGATTGATTGCGCGAGCCGGACGCGCTGCCGCATTCCTTTACTGAACGACGAAATTTTACGATCTGCCGCCTCGACAAGCGAGACTCGTTCGAGCGCGGCGTGCGCGAGCTCTGCGGTCTCCTGTTTTGTATAGCCGTGAACGTGCAAGTAGAATTCGATAAACTCGCGGGCGGTTGCGCCGCGCGGAAACGAATCGAACTGCGAGCAGTAACCGAGCTTTTGAAACATCGCTTCTGGTTCCTCTGGCGATGTGCCGAGAACACTAATGCGCCCCTGCGTCGGCTTGAGCAGCCCCGTCATCAAATTCATCAAAGTTGTTTTGCCCGAACCGTTTGGTCCGACGAGGCTCGTGATGCCCGGCGCGATCTGCAAATTAACCCGATTGACGCCGAGAATCTCGCCGTAAAATTTCGACACGTCTTCAAACACAATCATCTTATCGGAAGAGACTGGCGCAACGGGCAAAGTTGATGCTGTCGCCGTCGGAGACGAAGCCGTGGGCGATGACGATTGGGTTGTCAATGTTGTTGTCGTTGGTGTCATTTAATCACCTCATAAGCGCGAACTTTGCGCGCGAGCAGCCAAACGCAGACGGCGCAGATTAGCGCGATTGTCAGCCACGAAGCCCACAGCGGCGGCTCAAGCAGTGCGATGTCAACTAACTCATTGTCATAGATGGGAGTGGTGACTCTTCCGCGAATTTCTCCGGTCTTCCGCACGAAAAGTCCGAACAATCCGCTCCAAACATTTTTCATCGTCGCCCACAAACTGATCAAATGCCCGTTGCGTGTCAGAAAAAGTTCATTGATGATTTGACCGAACGCAGTCGGCACAAAGAACAGTCCGAGCAGCGCGCCGCTTGCGACCACGCGCCATTTGACAAGCGATGAGACGGCGAGCGCCAGCAATGACAGCATTATAATCCAGACCATGCTTCCTGAAAAAATCGCCTGAATCATCCACAGATTCGCCCACAACCACGCCAAACCGGCAAGCGACGCTTGAAAAAAGAAAATCAGCAAGCCCGGAATCCACGTTATCAACGACAGCAGGAAAACGAGGACAGCCATCTTGCCGAGCACATACTCGGCGCGAGAAAGCGGGCGGCACAAATAAAGCGGCAAAGCGTTGTTCGACAAATCGCGCGAGATGAGCGGCGGCGCGACGAGCACCGTCAGGATAAAAGCAAACGCGCTTTGAACCTGCACGAAAGTTAGAAAGAACGAAGCGTCAATCGGCAGCAATTCGCGGACGTTTATTTGCAGCAGCGCGAGCGCGTTCACGTTATGATGCAGATAAACCAGAATAGCCGCGACGAGCGGGTAGATAAAACATAGGATAAAGATCGTCGTAAACAGCTTCGACTTGAAAGTCTCGCGTAGGGCGTAGCGCGGTATCACCAGAAAGCGCGACCACGCCGAATGCGACTCGCCTTCATACGCGCCGTATAAATGCTCATAAACTGCCATTGTCAGCCCTCCCGTTTCCGTTCGCATTTTCAGCCGCGTCTCCGTTGACGACTGACTGGCTTACGCCTTCGCCCGCGTTTCCGTTTTCCATCGCCTTCAGGAAAATGTCTTCGAGCGAATCGCGTTTGAAATTGAGTCGCCTAATTTGCACCGCGTGTTCGAGCGCGAGGCGGTACAAATCGCTGATTTCAACCGTCTCATTCATAATCAATTTTATGCGCCGCTCGCCCGACAGAGCATACTCGCAGCCTAAATTGCCGACTGCTTCGACAAATGCTTGGCGCTCGCCGCCGCGCGTCTCAAGCTCGATAAATTTACGGTTCGCCTTGCGCTCCTCTTCCAGATTACAATTGGCGGCGATCTGCCCGTCCTTCAACACGAGAATCTCGTCGCAACACTCCTCCACATCGCGCAAAAGGTGCGACGACAAAAGTATGCGCGCCCGCCCGCCGTCACGAATTTGACGAATCAGCGCGATCATCCGGCTGCGCGTCGGCGGATCAAGCCCGTTCGTCGGTTCGTCTAAAATAATCAGTTTCGGTCCGTGAACAATCGCCTGAGCGAGTTTGGCAAGCTGCTTCATACCGAGCGAGTAACTATCTACGGGGCGATAACGCGCTTCGCCCAAGCCGACGAAAAAGAGAGCTTCGTGTGCGCGTTCGAGCGCGTGACTCGCGGGAATGCCGGACAATTCCGCCATCAAACGCACGAAGTGGACGCACGACATTTTGGCAATAAACGAATCGCGCTCCGGCATATAACCGATCGTCGCCCGCACCTGCTTGGCATCCGTCGTAATGTCCTGCCCGAAAATGCGCGCCGTGCCGGAAGTCGGCGGATGAAAGCCGAGCAAAGTGTGAATAAGCGAAGTCTTGCCCGCGCCGTTTGGTCCGAGCAAGCCGATAGCGCGCCCGCCGAGCGCGCCATTTAAAGATTTCAGAATCGGACGTTTGCCAAACGTCACGCTCAGTTGTTCAAGTTCGATAATACTTGTCATGCCGCTCTCACCATATTGAATTGTTAGCCCGCCCGTCATTATAGCAAATGCATTTTTTTTGATTAACCTCTAGATTGACTTTGCAAATTAAACTTTTGGAACTGCAACCACAAACTTTTATTTATTAAAAGGTTCTATGGTGTTTGATTAGCATCATCCGGCGCATTAAAAAATTCGATCATACATTTGTCGAGTGGTTCGCCGTTTTTATGAATACAATCGCAGAACTTTTCACCGGCTTGGGTTTTGTTGCTGTTTTTAAATTGTCTTAGACACTGCGCTAAAGTGTTGCGCGGCTTAATACGGTAAAGGCTCGGAATGCCCACCACGCAAATGGCAACGGCGACAAAGACTCCGGCAAAGAATTTTAACGGGAATTTATCGTTAAGAAGCCTTTTGAAAAAAATGCGGAAGCGCGCATAAAGCGAGCGTATTCCGTGCCGGGAAAAGGCGGCGCGCCAACCCGCGCTTTCTTCGGTTTGAACATCGCTTTCAAGGCTTTGCCGCTTTGCCGCGTCATTGTCATTTGCCGGATGATTAAACGGAAGAATGTATTTCCATTTCTCGTAATTCCATCCGAGAATATACAAATTAGCCAGCACCATCAAAGGCGCGGTAAAAAGTGAGCCGTCAAAACGAACCGCATATGTGAGAATACAAATGTTCAGGATGATGGGAAAATAGAGAAATGCGCCGAGCGTTACCGTGCGCGGAATCAGCAGCATAATCGCCGCCGTTACCTGCACGATGCCGATAAAGGTGTAGTAATAACCCGTATGATGCAGGGCTTCCAAATAACTTCCCATCGGATGATTAACGGATAAGCCGCTGGCAAACCGCTCGTCCATAATTTTGACCATCCCCGAAGGGAAAAAACCGGCTGCCAAAGCGAGACGACAAAAAATCGAAAAAAGCCAAAGCCAACTGTTTTCCTTTGCCTGCGAATGAAGCCGGTCAAGTGTCGAAGCAATACTCATAAATTTTTAAAACTTAATCCCGCGGGAAAAATTTTTCAAATTAAACAGGCAACAAAAGTGGCTTAACGTAATTACTAAATAAAAGCCCGCCTGACTCAAAAGAAAACGGCGGGCTAACACGGCGAACAACGACGGACGTTTGAAATCGTCCGTCGTTGTTCGTGCTAACTGGCGTTGCCTCTATTCATTACTTCTTCTGTACGTTCTTTTCGCCCATTGCGTTCATTAAAATATGCTGCATCTCGAATGAATGCGGCAGACCGATAAGACTTGCCGGACTTAAGCCGATTGCTGAATTACGAAGTGGCGCAAGTTCAGTACGCCAAGCTGCCGGAAACCTTCTAACTGACGATCTGCGCCCGGCTTGTTATTTTTATTACCGGCTTTGAACGGTTAAAATTTTTTCGATTTCAGCCGCCAAAACATCTGTCTTAAACTTTCCCTGTTTGGAATAAACGGTTTCGCCCTGCGCGTTAAAAAGAATCGTAAACGGCAAAGCGCCCTGCCAGTCTTTCGAAACGATCCCGATTGCCGCCTCTTCGTCCGGCGTTTTTAGTAGATAAGCAGGAGATTCGGATTTCATCTGCGCCAAAAACTTCGGAACCTCTCCGTTAATTTCCGACAATTCATCGAGAGATACGGTGATCAAATCGATTTTATCTTTGTAATCCGTGCCGATCTTAACCAGATCGGGAAATTCCTCGCGGCACGGGGCGCACCACGTCGCCCAGAAATTTATCAGCAATGGTCTGCCATTCGGTTTGAGTAGATTTTTCAAACCCGCCGCGTCAATTTGCGTCACTTTCGGCAAATTTGAAACAGTTTCAGTCTCCGCGGCAGGAGTTTTTTTATCCGACTTTTGAGTCTGATTTTGACAGGCGAATAAAAAAAACAAGGAAAGAAAAAAAACGGAAATTACCAAAGAAAAAACGGACGAGCGGGGAAAAAGAAAATTATTTCTCTGCTTCCGCTCATCGTTGTAGATTTTTTTCGTATTCATTTGCAGCTTTTAATTCTTTGCCTACACACGCTTGATAGAACAGCCGATAGCTTTCGCGGTTTTTTTAGCAACCGGTTTTCCGCTTAAATTCGCCTCAACTGCGTCGCGTAGATAATTCTCGGTGATGCTGTCACCGCCACGGCTGTTGTCAATCGCTCCTTGATAAACAAGGACCTTATTCTCGTTCAGATAGTAGACTTCGGGCGTGACGTTCGCTCCTAATTTATCGGCGAGAACGTTTCCTTTATCAATCAGCACGGGAAATTTATATTTTTCGGCGGCGTGCGATTTGACCCATTCGAGCGATTCGGTATGGTTGGAATTAATACCAATGACGTTGATGCCTTTCGCTGCGAAATCAGCAGCAAACTCGGAAATCCGCTCGTTATAACCTTTAACGACCGGACACTGCGCCGACACGAACACGAGAATTGCGCCGTTTTTGCCTTTCAAATCGTTTAATGATTTTTCAGCTCCGTTCGTGTCAACCAATTTAAAGTTTTCCACTGTCGAGCCGGCGGCTAAAGCTGCGTTCGGACTAGGCTTATTGAAAAGGTTCGGGCTGATATAGTTGAAAAAGATAAAGGCGGCGATTGCAAAAAATGCGGCTGCTAAAAAACTTAATTTTTTCATCTTTTTGTATAACTCCTCATTTAATTTTTGCTGGAATTGAATTTCAACAATTTATAGCTGTTAAAACAAGCAACGAGCGTTTTTGAGCAGAACCGGCATTTTAGGCGAGCCGATAATTCTACTGTCGCTTAAAAGCGACTCCTTTAACATCTCGTCCATCAACTCCTGAATTAAACACAAATCCCGTGATTTTTCCTTTATTGTCGCGTGTAAAGACGAGATTGATCTGCCCGCCCGCAGTGGTAAAAACATCGGCGTATGCAGCGGTGAGCTGAGGTTTGCGATCTTCGCTGATAGGAAGAACCAGATTATTGCCTTCGAGCGTTAATTTGTAATCCGCGTCGAACTCGTCGCTATAATAAGTTCCCGCGTATTCTGATAATGCTTCGGGCGAATCGAACGGCGGTTTGACGGAAATGAAAATGTCCGGCTTTCCGCTTTTTGTTGGTATTTTTATTTCAGAAATTTTACCGGACTTATTAAAGACGGGATTTAGCTCCGTTACATTTGCGCCTTCAACTATCAGTAAGCGGTTTTCGGAAACGGGCATCACGGGCGTTTCGTTTTGCAGCAGCCCGCTGTTGATTAATTTTCCGTCCTTAAGAGCAAGCTTAAAGACCTTTCCGGTCTCCGGGTTTGCATAAATGCCTGCGTAGCGTTGTGCTTCCTTTTCGGGCAGCGCGATTGCCGCCGGTAAATTTTCCGCAACTTTTTTCGGGCTCGGCGCATCGGGTTTCAATTGTCCTTCCAGGTAAATATCCGCGAGCTTATTTACAATCGCGCCCGGTAAAATCGCCATATTGTTGCACAAAGCGATTGCCGTAAATTTCTGTTCGGGAAATGAGAAGATCTTCGCCCGGAAGCCGCTCATATTGCCGCTGTGTTCGATCATCGGCAAACCTTTATACTCCTGCCGCCACACACCAAACGCGTAAGCCATTTTCTCGCCGCTCGTTAAGGTTCCCGGCGTGGTCAGAAGCTGGATCATCTCCTTGCTTCCGATTTTCGGCTCGTAATAATTCTGAGTCCACAAATACAAATCTTCGACCGTCGTTAAAACTCCGCCGCCGCCGACCAGATCAAACAATGAAGAGCGAGCCCGAATGCTTTTATCGGAACCGACCATATAACCGCTCGCCCGATTTTTGACGACTTCAAAGCGGTTATCGGAAAACATGGTGTTTTTCATTCCCAGAGGCTTAAAAATGTTTTCCTCGGCAAAAAGGCGCAAAGATTTCCCGCTCACGCGTCCGACGATGATTCCGAGCAAATGATAATTGGAATTACTGTACTGGTGTTTTGAGCCGGGCGCGAAACTGATATTCTTTTGACGCGCCAGCATATTCAATACGGTTTTATCGGAGTAGGCGTTATCGGTGCCAAGTCCGCCGAATAAGACCAGCGCCTGATATTCACGGATTCCGCTCGTGTGGTGAATCAAATGCCGGATCGTAACGGTCTCGTCGTATTTAGGTATTTCCGGCAAGTATTTGCGAATATCGTCGTCGAGCGAGAGTTTCCCCTGCTGCGCCAAAAGCGCGATGCTCATTGCCGTAAACGGTTTTGAAACTGAAGCGAGATTAAACAAAGTCGAAGTGGTGTTTGGAACGTTGTAATCGAGATTCGCCATCCCAAAGGCACGCTTGTAAACAAGCTTTCCGTCCTTAACCGCGCCGACCGAACATCCCGGCATATCGTTTTTGTCCCACTGAGATAGAAACGCATCGACTTTCTTTGCCGCCTCGTCGTCAGGAGGCGTAAGTTTAGCGGTCATATCTGGCTGTCCCAAAATGTCGGTGGCGGTGAAACCAACCATCAACAAGAACGTAATGATAATTTTTCGTACGATTAAATCCCGGCATCTTTTAAGCATGTTTTTCTTTTCCTTAAATATAAACGTGTGCGGTGGCGGATTATTAACAACTATGTCAGAAGAGTTAAACACAGGGTCCGAATACCAAATAGGTTCAGACCTGTTCCTGCATTTTTATGGCGGTTATTGTTCCTTCGTGAAAACGGTCTCCTGACTGCCCCTTTTAAAGGTCAACTGATTTTTCGCGGCGTCGAATTCCAAAACTATTTCTCTGGTTTCGACTCGAATAAACTCCGACATATTTTTCCAAAATTTACGGGCTGACGGCGTTTGATTCAAAGGTCGGAATCTCAAACGGTTTATTCTGGTAAATTTCGAAAATGCCGTTGAAGATGCTTTCCAGGGAGTAAACTTTTGCATTCGCGGTATAGGCGACGGCTAGTTTTTCTTCCGGCAGGTAAAGTACCGTCGACCTAAAGCCGTCCGTGCCTCCTCCAAGCGCATAGATTGTTTTGCCGCCGAGCTTTTGTTCACTCATTCCCATTCCATTTTTCATCTGATTGACGTTCTCCTGCGAAATGAGCTTCCCGTCAAAGAGCGCCTGAATGAATTTGACGAGATCGCTCGGCGTCGAAATGATCGCAGTCGCGCCCCCCGCAACGCTCAAATCCATTTCTTCGTGCTGTTTCCAGTCTCCGGCGTAACTGTAGGAAAAACTTTCCTTTTTGCTGACGTCGGTTTTTCCCGTGCCGGCATAGGTATCCTTTAGCCCGAGCTTTCCGGTGATCCTTTTCTTTAAGGCGTCCTGATAGGATTTGCCGGTTAACTTTTCGACGACATAACCCAAGAGCACATATGCGGCATTGCTGTAACTGCGTTTTTCGCCCGGCTCGAAATCAGGCTTCCCCTTGGCAATGAAGGCAAGCGTCTCGTCTTTCGTTCTCGCGCTTAACGACCAGGAGCGAAAATCGGGTTCTTTAATAAAGTCGTGGATTCCGCTTCGGTGCGCCAGGATATGCGCGATGGTGATTTTACCGGCGTTCGGAATCTGCGGGAAGAATTTGTCGAGCGTGTCGGAAAGCTTTAATTTTCCTTCCTCGACAAACTGAAAGATCATCGCGGCGGTGAACATTTTGGTAATTGAGCCCACCCGGTATCTGGTCGCCGTGGTCGCAGGCTTTCTCTCGCTGCCGTTGATCTGGCTGTAGCCGATGGCGCGGCTGTAAAGGACCTTGCCGTCTTTGGCAACGGTTAAACTTCCCATCGCCTTATTCTTTTCGGCGAGCCGATCAAAAAACCGGTCGAGTTTGGCTTTGTCCAGCGTCTGTGCATAGCCTGTGGTGAACAACACCAGCGTCAATAAGCCGGCGAATAATGTTTTGATTTTCATATATGTATAATGTCTGTTACTTATGTATAACGTCTGTAATTCAAATTTATTAACACAACTCCGCAGCTAATTTCTCCCGTTAAGATCGGAGCGTGTACCAAAAGGTTATGATTACATCGCCCAATCGGGCGTGATATAAGCGCGGATTATTAACAACGGAGAGAAATAAATTTTCAAGTCTCTTAAAAATATTTTACTTTCAGAACGCATTCAATAATTCTACTGTCGCTTAAAAGCGATTCCTTTAACATCTCGTCCGTCGAGTCCCGAATTAAACACAAATCCCGCGATTTTTCCTTTATCGTCTCGAGTAAAGGAAAGATTAACCTCGCCATCCGGAATGGTAAAAAAATCGGCGTATGAAGCGGTGAGCCGAGTTTCAAGTGATTCGCCAATCTGAAGGGCGAGATTACTGCCTTTCAGCGAAATTTTGTAATCTGCATCGAACTCCTCGCTGTAATAAGTCCCCGCGTATTCGGATAGTTGCTGGGGCGCCGGTCAATTCATTTAACTTTTCAGACGTAAAAGAATTCTCAGCGTCCCGCCTCAGGATGACTTTACCGGCTCCGGCAATTTTAAAAGAAAGCCTCTGCGGCGAATTCCTTTAACGCAGGAGGTATCCAGCTCCTTGGTATTTCCCTTATTGATAAAATCGAGCATCAGATTTGAGATGCAATTGAGACCTTCGAGTCCGCCGAACCCGTGACCGCCGCTTGGGACGACAACGTGAAGGCTGTTGGGAAGATGTTTTGCCGCCAGGTCGCCGTACAGCGGAGGCGTCACGGGATCCCATTGTCCTGTCAGGCTCAGGACGGGCACCTCTGATTTTGTCGGCTCGGCGTAGTCTTTCGGAATCTCTCCGCGCTGCCAGAGGGCGCACCCCTCGCGCTGCTGGCGCAGGCGGTAATCGCCCAAAAACGTGTTTTTCGCCATCCGCTCGCCTTCGCCCGCCTTAATCCAAGGCAAATCTTCGGCACAGGTCACTGTAAGATACATCCCGGTGCTGCCCGTCGCGACGATCCGCTGGCGATAAAAAATTGCAGCTTCAGCAAGCGGAGTAAAGTTACCCTGGGCAGCCAGGTGTAGAAATAGAGGGATGCGACCGGCGGCGTTTGTTTGATAGAGCATATAGCGGATAGCTTCGGCGGCTAGATCGCGCGAAAGCCGAACGACCACGCTTTGACCTTTGGGCGGAAACTTTACCTCTACTTCGACGGGTCCGCGAAGTAATCTTTCGAGCACGGTTTTGACCTCCGCGCGGAGGTTCGGAAAGGCGGGGCGGCAAGCCTCATCTGCCGCGCACTCGTCTAAAACTCCGTTAAGCGCGCGCTCGGTATGCTGGGGGAAATCGCGCGGCATAAACTGACCGGTCGGGGAAACGCCCTGCAGGATGACTGCCCGAACCCGTTTACCGTGGCGCTTCAGGTATTCCAGCGCTGCCCGCGTACCGTAGGAGCCGCCCCTTAGATTTATTTTCTGATAGCCAAGCGCGGCGCGGACATCGTCCAGATCGTCCATGGCAATCGAGGTAGTGTAGAGACGCAGGTCGGCTTTGGCTTCCAGTTCCGCGCGGCACCTGCGAACGTCTTCGAGCGGATTCCAATGTCCCAGATAGCTCTGCGGGTCGGACGGGTTGAAAAAAGTGCAGTTCAGGGGATTGGATTCGCCCGTGCCCCTCTGGTCGAGAAAAACCAGGTCGCGGCGCTCGCGAACCTTCGCCAGCTCATGGGCGACATAAGGTGCCTCCTCGATCGCTGATGAACCCGGACCGCCGGCGATGTAAAAGACCGGATCGGGAGCTTTATTCTGCCCGGTCGCCGGAAAGACGACGACTTTTAAAGAAATCTTTCGTCCTTTTTTGAGCGCCCGGTTTTCAAAGACCTCGTATTTTCCGCAGAGCACCTTCTGGGTTTTCGCCGGCGGCGGAGCGGGCACGTCGCACGGCTCAAGCGAGATCGAATCGAGATTCGCCATTCCGAAAGCGCGCTTGTATACAAGTTTGCCGTCTTTAACCACCCCGACCGCACCTCCCGGCATGTCGTTTTTGTCCCATTGAGAAAGAAACGCATCCACTTTCTTTGCTGATTCGTCATCGAACGGCTGAGTTTTGGCGGTCATATTCTGCTGTGCCAAAATGTCGGCGGCGGTCAAAGCAACCATCAACAAAATTAGGGTTGTAAAAACCAGGCATCTTTTAAGCATATTTACTTTTCCTTACTTAGTATCATCATTAGGACATGAACATACATTACTCAGCAGTAGCGTCTAATTAATAGTCGAATTTGTGAAATCTGATTCTCAGCTTTTACATTACAGAAATGAAATTTTATGGATAAAATTTTGTCTGTAGCGTCTTA
The DNA here is from genome assembly GCA_020200095.1 of Acidobacteriota bacterium. Classification (GTDB taxonomy): domain Bacteria; phylum Acidobacteriota; class Blastocatellia; order Pyrinomonadales; family Pyrinomonadaceae. The sequence continues at coordinate 12,851 of JAIVJJ010000241.1, forward strand.
AGTATATTTTTGCCAAACCGACGGACGCTTTGGAAAGCGTCCGTCGTTGTTTGTGCTAACTCGCGTTGTTTCCGTTCATCATTTCTTCTGTACGTTCTTATCGCCCATTGCATTCATTAAAATATGCTGCATCTCGAATGAATGCGGCAGACCGATGAGACTCGCCGGACTTAAGCCGAACGCGCCGCCTTCCGTGTTCGCCGCCAGCGTAATGCGGTCGCCCTGCGCGTAAACATAGACAAGGGTCGGCGGCGCATTGGCGTCAATTGAGCCGAGCGTCTGACGCTGTTCTTCGGTCAACTCTGCGCCGCCCGCATTCTTCATTCTTTCCGCGAGCGGTTTCATGAGCGGCGCGAGATCGTGATAAAAAATCGCGGAGAAATTTGTGTTGCCGTCTTGTGATAACGCGCTCTTGAATCTGGACGAACTGACGAGCGTGTTGCCCGCGTCGCGATTCGCAATGGATTGTTCAAGCAGCGCGCGGCTGGGCGCGGCGATGAGATAACCGTTCGCGTAAGTGTAATACACTCCAAGCCCGCCTTTATCAGATTTTAGCGAGTAAAAAGTGCGGTCGCCCGATGTCGCGCTTTCCAAAATCAGTTTGCCTTTGCCGTGCAGCACGGAAAATTGATTCAACTTTTCGATTGCGCGCTCGAACGTTCCCTGCAATTTCGCCTGGTCATAAACTTCCAAGATGACTTTCCAGGAAGGCGTCGGGAAGATGGGACCGTCGATTGCGAAGGCGAACTCACCGCCGAGCGCCGCGGCGAAATCGTTGCGAAGATCGATGCCCTGCGACTTTTCAATTTCCTGCATTTGGCGTCGCAAATCCGGTTCGACCGTCTCAAAAAATCCGAGCAGATCGTCAACCAGCAGTTCAGGCTTTTTGACGACAAATGCGGTCGCGACGTTCGCATTCGCCGAAATGAAGTCTAATGCGCCCATCGAACCCGGATCGGCTAGCCACGATGCGATGCCGCGATTTCGTTCGCTGAATGTCAATGCCGCGCGGCTCAAAGTTTTGCCGCCGACTTCCTTCTGTTCGACGACGAAGTGGCGCAGGTTCATGACACCAAGCTGTTTGAAGCCTTCGATATGCCGAGCCTCCTCCGGCTTGGTATTTTTACTAACCGATTGCGCGATAATCTTTTCAAGGTCGGCGGCGACGACTAATCCTGCGCCGTCTCTGTAAACGTCATTGATACGTTGATGAAACGCCGAACCCTTGAAGCGATTCGCGTCCGGCGCGTTCAATGTCGTCGCAAGCCCGCGCAGACGTTCGAGCTGCGGCGATGCCGCGAAAATGTCGTTGTGAATCCAGACGAACACTTCGGATTTAGTCGCGGCGTTTTTCGCCGGTGCCTCTTTCGATTTCACACTGCCGTTTACAGTTGTTGGTGTCGAAGGACTTGCGACTGTTGCCGTCATCGGATCGTCAATGATGCGGACGTTCGGCGCGTCTCCCAGATCTTTAGCGAAGCGTGCAAGTTGTCCGTCAAGATATGTGCGGAAATTCGCCGCGTTCTTCACTTCGCCGAACACGAGTATGCCGTTCGGCTCGCCCTTCGCATCCATCTCCGCGCTGACGACAATCTCTTCGCCAAGTTGTGAACCAAACTCGCGCACCCGCGCCAGCGTCTGTTCGTTAATGCCCAAGCCGTCGCCTTTGTTGCCTTTCCACCACTCGGCGAGCGCCGGATTCTGGCTGATGCGCTCCTGCATAATGCGCTGCGATTCCGCGAGTGTATCGGTCAAGTTCGGCAGCGCCGCGTAGAAAACCGTGTTCTCAGGAACGACATCCACGAACTTGGAGGAGTAACGGACACCGGGTAATTGAACGCGTTGATTAACGTCGCGCTGCAACTTCGCCAATTCCGAAACGAGATTCGCATAGCGCGCGGCATTACGGCTCCACGCGACGTTTTGCTGCACCGGAGTTCTGTCCAAACTAGGGCTGGTCGTGGTCTGATCACCGGGAAGCAAGGTTTCGTCTTTGCCCGCGTGATTGACCTGCACTTCGCCTTCAACCACCGAAACGCGCGAACCCTTAGTGCCGCTTTCGACCGCGAAGATCGTGCCCTTAACGGAGACGAGTGAGTCGGGGGTCTGAACGTACAGACGACCGTTATGCTGTTTAGCGGCTTCAACAATCACGTCGCCGCGTTCGAGTTGGACGGTTACGCCGCGCCTGTTTTCGGTGACCGAAAACTCGGAGCGTTCGCGCATCTCAACCGTCGAACCGTCAGCGAGTCGCAGTACAGCGTTCGAGTCTTTAGCCGTGCGCACGCGTTCGCCTTTCTGAAGCTGCTCGCCCGCCGCGAGTTGGCGACTCTGCGCGTCAGAAACCACATAGATCGCGCCGCTGGCATTCTCGATTGTCGCCGCAAGCGTGCGCCCGGACCAGTCGAAACGCTCGGATACGAACAATCCTGCCAGTCCGACACAGATGACGAACACGGCGGCGACGCTCCAGCGCGCGACGTTGGTTCTGCTCCATCCGTTCATATATGCGCGTTGCTGTCCTCGCGCGGGTTGACGAACGCCAATTGCCGCCGTTTTTGTTGTCTGGTCTGCGCTTTGGAATTTTAGCGCCCGACGACACGGAATGCATTCGTTTGTATGGTCTTTGAAGAGCAGCGTGCGAGCCGTCGAAAGTTTCCCGTCGAGGTACGCCGGAATGAGCGATTGGAAATCCGCGCACCCATTTATTTGTTCGGAAGTAGCATTAGTGTTCATTGTAGTTAAATCTCCTAAATGTGCAGTTGCGGACAAAGAATTTTCGTCCGCCATTTGTTGGCTGATTCGCGCCCACACGCGCGTCGCGGATTGATTAATGACCGATTCGTCAAGCTGCTCGTCGCGTATTTCGCGCGCGGCGTGGTCTATGATTGCGTCCAAATTTTGTTTGTTATGCTTCATGATGTTTCTCCAAATAATTGCCGATCTCTTTGCGAAGTCGTGTTCTGGCGCGGTGCAGCGTGACCGCGACGACCATTTGCGATGTGCCTAAAACTTGTGCGATGCGAGCATTGTCGCAGCCTTCAAAATAACGGAGCGCGAATGCGGTGGCGGCGCGCCCTTCGAGTTTCGCGACCGCATGGCGAATTAGCTCGCGCAGTTCAACATCTGCAAAATCGTCTTCGGGACTTGGAGGCGAGAGCTTTGAACTTTGATTGAAATCTATGACATCCAAAGAGACGGAATTGGCGCGTGTGCGACTTCTGAGCAAGTCGAGCGAGGCGTTGACCGCCGCGCGATGCAGGTAGCCTTCCGGGTTCGGCGAAAGGTCGCGCCGGTTCGGAGTGAGCCGCAGGAAAATAGTCTGCAGCACGTCCTCCGCATCGCTCCGGCTGCCCGTGATGCGGTACGCGATGCGGAAGATCGCTTTATGGTGGTCGCGAAAAAGACTTGCGAGTTCTTCAAGCTCCGCGTTTTCCGCGATCGCTTTATGTGGCATCGCGCTTTCTGCGGAGTCTGTTAAATCGCTTGTTAATGGCATGTTGGCGGCGGCAGTGCTCACGTTTTTCTCCCTAGAATCGTCATCTATAAGTATAAACGTGCGCGGCGGCGGATTATTAACAACGAAGAGAAATAAATTTTCACATCTGATGAAAGAATTATATCTTCTCCTAGGAATAAGTGTTACCAATGCGCATCATACTGCATCGTTACCAACTAGTTATTCGCAACCGTTGTTGATACACCAGACAAGAAACACGAAAATGAAAAATTTACACCCAAGGTAGTAATAGTAAATGAAACAATTATGTCAGTCTTAATCCACCAAGTTTTGAAGAAGCCTTGGAACATCTGCTTCAAGTCAAGCCTATTTCTAGCAAAATTCTCGTTCAAAAAAGAAAAAGAGCAAGCCGAAAACTAAAAAGTAATCAGTTTTCTCTTTATGCAAAAATCCTTTTGGATGTTAGACACAAGGGAGCAATCATTTGTCCGCGCTTGCTCAATTCACTTTAGGATTTGTTAAAGGGGTAATTCCCCTTACAAAGTATTTCTTCATAAAGAAGATTATTTTATTTTACTCAAATCGCTTAGAAATTGTTTCGTTGTGGTTTTGGCTGGATTATCTTCCCAAATATAATACTTACTCTTTCTGGTAGAATAAATTTGTCTGATCGTGCTTCGGTTCGGCGTTGTTCTTTATCGAGCCCCCAACATCCACGCACGATCAAGGCGAATGTGACAATCAGAACAAATCCCGAAGTATCTTTCATCGTTGAGAACGTTCAGTATCCGTTCATCTACTTCCGTTGCAGAGGGATTTCCACTAATTTCGTCAGCAATTGTCCAATCTAAAATTGGATTGTGTACTGATTTCCAATCTACTACGTGCCACACCTTGATTCTAACGGAATCTGGACCCCTTTCGGTTTTGATACATTCTCGAATTACCTCCGAATCATTTTTGGCGTTTTGACTTTTGAGCTGCAAATTACCAAATTTGTCATTTCCCGCATCACAATCAGAAACTTGACTAAATTCACAGCCGAAACTTTCAACCAATTTTTTTAGCTGTGTAATTGCCCCGGCGCGATTGTTATGCGCTTCCATAAAGTAGCCGCTGTACTCGACCAGACTCAAGAAAGGGTTTCCCCACAGAAAATTCTGTATCTCTTTTCATTGAAAAATGCTATTCTTAAACGGTCTTTTAAATATGGAGGAATTTTTTATATGTCACTAATAACTTGTCCGGAATGCGCTCACGAAGTTTCGACAACAGCAAATGCTTGTCCGAACTGCGGGCATACTTTTATCAAACCGGTTGTTCAGAGAAACGTTGTGGTTAGCGAAGTTCCACGCGAAAGAGATGATTTTCCAAAGTGGATTTTTATTCCGCTCGGTATTTTAGGCGTTGTGCTTTTGTTTATTTTGCTGGCTTATATGCGAAATAGTAATGACGAAGAAGCGGCGCAAAGAAACATCGGCGTTAATGTAGCGACGCAAAGGCAAGCTAATGGCTCGCTCAGTTCCACGGCTCGCACGGATTCCGCGCCGAATGAAATAGTTGTTCCGCCATCATCTTCGGGCGGGCAAGTCGTTGTCCCGGATACTTCCGCACCTGTTACAACAGCGCCTCCGTCTTCCTCATCGCAAACCGTAACGACCATTCCGCCCAGTACAGTTGCATCCGACAAAGGAACTGTTCAGCTTGAAGCCAAGATTGCCGGTAAAACGGGCAATGTACAGCCTGTTAAAGCGGAAAGATTTTATCTGCTCGATAAAGATTTGCAGAGTATTTTAAGTGATGCCGATATTGAGGACGAAACCGGTCAAGGCTTAACCAACGCTTTTGGTTTGTCGGTTGTAAATCCAAGTAAATACGGCGAAACAAACAAAAAAGCGATGAACGCCATCAACAAGCATATCGTTTATAGAACTCAGACTGACGCAAGCGGCAAAGCGTCAATGAAGGATGTAAAACCTGCTACTTATTATCTGTTCGGCGTTACAAAAACATCTAACGGTTTTGCCATCTGGAGCTCACCGGTTACGATTCAACCCGGAGAGAATTCGCTGGTTTTACCTCCGGCACGTCTAACCGAAATTATTGAGTAACAGTTTTTATTATTTAAGCCGAAAGCGCGGATAATGTTTCCGCGCTTTTTATTGTTTAAATTACGAGTTTCGGAAATTGTATATTCGCTGGCGGCAATTTTTGTTATTATCAAAAACGTTTCAACTTAATTTATGAAAATAGAAAAAATTTTCTTCAACGAATTCGGACGCCTGCGAAGCGGTTGGCGATTTGCTATTTTTTTGCTTTTATTCGTTTTTTTCGGCGTTTTATTCGGTTACGCTGCCGAGTTTTTGCTCACAAAGTTAGCGGTTGATTTTAGTCAGGGAAGCGCGCTTTATATTTTAGTAAACGGCTTTATTTCGTTTGCGACTGCTCTTTTGATTGGGTGGCTGTGTGGAAAGTATCTCGAAAGTTTACCGTTTCGCGCTCTAGGCTGTTGGTTTACGAAAAATTGGTTAAAGGATTTGGTTTTTGGTGTAGCTTTGGGCGCAATTGCGCTTTTGATTGCTGCTTTTATTGCATTCGTTTTCGGCGGATTAAGTTTTCAATTTAATCAAACGCACGGGCAATCGGCTATTTTATTAACGCTTGGAGTTTCGTTGATTGTTTTCATAGCAGGCGCGGCATTTGAAGAAATGCTTTTTCGCGGTTATATCTTTCAAACTCTTGCCCGCGCAAAACTTGCCTGGCTGGCTATTGCGCTGACTTCCCTGTTTTTTGCCGTCGCTCATTTAACCAATTCAAACGCTAACTACATTTCGACCTTCAACACGGCTTTAGCCGGCGTTTGGTTCGGCGTTGCTTATCTGAAAACGCGGACTTTGTGGTTTGTCTTCGGACTTCATCTAGCTTGGAATTGGTTTCAAGGGGCGGTTTTCGGAATCGAAGTCAGCGGAATCAAATCATTAACAACCGCTCCGCTTTTTCAGGAAATTGATTCGGGTCCGATTTGGCTGACAGGTGAAAGTTACGGTATCGAAGGCGGAATTGCCTGCACGTTTGCGTTGACTATTTCTATTTTGCTGATTTGGTTTTTGCCTTTTTTGAAACCGACGGGAGAAATGCTGGCTCTGACTGATTCAGAAATTCCGAAACAAACAATTGCTTGATAAATTTAAGCTCGAAATCTTAAATGGTTTGAATCTTAAAACTAATATCAACCGCTTTTGCCGAGTGCGTCAGCCTTCCGACACTGATTAAATCAACGCCCGCTTCGGCGAAAGAACGAACTCTATCCAAATCCATTCCGCCCGACGCTTCTAATAAAACATTCGGGTTTAACTGCCGCGCCATCTCAACCAACTTTTCCGCTTCTTCGGGAGTTTGATTGTCGAGTAAGATAATATCGGCGCCCGCTGAAATTGCTTCGCGAAGCTGTGCCCAATTTGAAATCTCAACTTCGATTTTGTGCAGATGCCCGACTTTTAATTTTGCCATTGAAACCGCTTCGGTAATGCCGCCGGCAAGCGCAATGTGATTGTCTTTTATCAAAACTCCATCATCCAAACCGAACCGATGATTTTTCCCGCCGCCGATTGTAACCGCATATTTTTCCAGCATTCGCAATCCCGGCGTCGTTTTCCGCGTATCAATAATTTTGGCGTTTGTCCCCTCGACGGCTTTCACGTATTGCCGCGTCAGCGTCGCAACGCCGCACATTCGCTGCAATAAATTTAAAGCGACTCTTTCGCCTCCGAGCAAAACATCGGCAAATCCTTTTAAGGTAGCGAAAACCGTTCCGGCTTCGACTTCGTTTCCTTCGCCGACAGTTGATTCGATTTCCGGGCTTTCGGGGTCCAGTTGAAAGAAAACCGCTTCAGCGACCTCAATGCCACACACAACCAGATTCTCTTTGGCTAAAAATTTCCCGTACCCTCGGACATCTGGCAAAACTGTTGCTTGCGTGGTAATGTCGCCGCGTCCGATGTCCTCGCTTAAAAATTCACTGATTGAAGCAATGATTTCGCTGTTTTCAAAAAGATTCATAAGCGATTAAATTAACATAGATGTAAAAAACTTTCATAAAGAATTTTATGGAAAATTACCGGAGCGATAAATGGCGCAAATTTATCGCGGAAAAGTAATTTTCTTTTTAATTCTATAAGTTTTTTCTGTGTTCTTTGAGGTAAAGATTTACTGTTTTTTATTTCTTATCTCTGAAAAAGCAATGTCGTAAATAGCGTAATCTTTCCAATCTTTGTAATCAAAATGCCACCACTCGTTTTGATTAACGGTAAAGCCCTCGGCTTCCATCATCTTGCGAAGCAAATCACGATTTTTCTTTTGTGTTTCAGTCGCGCCCTCATAATTCGGGCTTGCTTTGTCGGTAAAATCGTCGTAGTCAGTCGGCATTTCGACAAGTTTTCCCGTTTTTAAATCAAACATACTCAAATCAACCGCGCAGCCACGATTATGTTTCGAACCGGTTTTCGGATTAGCGACAAATTTTCGTTTGTCTTCAGGCGTAACTTCCCAGAAAAGTTTCGTAACCAGCCACGGACGATAGCCGTCGAAAATTACTAAACCAAGTCCATACTTTTTCAGTTTTTTATGAACGCGAAGAAGCGCTTTGGCGGCAGGTTTTTGAAGAAAAGCACGCGCTTCGGCGTAAACGGCTTTACCGATAAAATTATCGGTTCTGGCGTAACGTATATCAAGTTTTATTGTTTTATCGAGCGAGATTAACTCAACCAAATCAGCCTCACGTTTATTCGCTTCTTGCAGCGGCGTATCCTGTCCTAAAGCAAAAGCAGAAAAAGCTAAGGTTATCCAAACAAGCAGAACCTTAAATGTCAAGAAATGTTTTTTCATAACCCGGCAAAAGTTTTAACACGAAAATTTGAAAACTGCGGCTAAAAAAGTTATTTTATGAAAAGTATGCAAGATGAACCACAAAAAGAAAGATATTTAGCGACCGGATGGATGAAACGCTTCGGTGTTATCGGTTTTTTGTTTTTTCTGATTAAAGGTTTGTTGTGGTTGATTATTCCCGCCCTCGCCGCTTATCTTGCTTGGTAGCATCATTTAACATTTATCAACAGTTCAATGAGAAACAATATGTTGAATAATGAATGTTAAATGTTTAAGGCTTTTCTTCCGGCACTTGTTCCTCGTCGTCCAAAATTTTAACTTCAGAACCGTATTTTTGATACTCCTTAAAACGAATTACGTTACGGGTTTCATACAAATTACGATTTTCTCTAGATGTCAGACGAACATCGGAAAGCGACGGAAGCAGATATTTTTCGTTCGCAATCGTTACCCAATCATAATCAACCGTTCGGTTTGCGGCGCGAACCGGGAAACCTTCGGGAATTTCGGTCGCCGCGCTTTCAACGCGTAAAACCCGAAAATTTTCGTGGTCAATCCAAACTTTACCTTTCATTCCTGTAATTGCCGTATCGTCAAAAGTGCCCGATGTTGTAATTCGCTGTTGAGCTTTATCGCGCACAATTGAATAGTCAAAAACCAAAGTGCGGCGATTACGAATCATATCGGTATCAACAAGTTCAAATTTCGTTTCGTTTTCGGGCTTAAAAATCTTTGCTAATACCGTTACAAATTCGCCTGTCGAACTTGTTCCGCCGACTTCTTCATAAGTTTGTTTTGGTTTCGGATTATCTTCTAGAATCCCATTGCGCGATAAAACTTTATATTCTTCCTGTCCGCTTGAGCGATAGCTGACGGCGACGACTAACCGGTCGAGATTGCGAAAATTATTTGTTCCGGCGTAGGCGGCTGAACGCGCGATTAACTGCTTGACGACAAAATCGGGCATTTCTTCAACCGCCGCCAAAGTTGCTTCACGCGCTTTTGCTAAAACTCGCGCCGCATCTTTTTCAGAAGGAAGTTTCGCTGCGACGGGATTTTGGCGACGGCGTCCGGCTTCTTCTAAAGCGCGTTTCAATTCAATATCGTTTCGACTTTTTGAAGTCGTTAAACCGCGCAAACCGTCCGTTAATTCAAAATTTATGCCGCGTTTGCGAACCGCTTCGATAAGTGCGTCTTTTTTGCCTGGGGTTTTTTGCAAATCATAAAGCATTCGGACGTATTCGTTCTGCGATAAAGGTTTTGTCTGAGTTTCTTGTCCAAAAACAAAACTTATCGAACTTAAAATTAAAATTACGCTTATTATATTTTTCATTTGTTCTAAAGATGCCCTGAAACTTTTTTTCGTTCGCCTCTGCGAAACTACCGCAAAGTAAAAGCGGAGAAAATTCTGAAAAATCTTCTCCGCTTGAATATAAAAGTCGAATATAAAATAAGATTAAAATTAATTAACCCATTCTTCTTCGTAGTTTAATTGCCAATGTCTTGTCACCCAATCTTGCGCGGCGGTCAAGGCATTTTGCTTCCATTTCTTCAAATTTTCCATAACCGAAAGCGCTGCGAGCGGCTTGCTCGGGTCGCGCTCAACTCGTATGACATGCGTTGGAACTTCGATAATAATTTTTTCTTCATCAAAAATTCGCAACTTAACTTCGCACCCGACTGGCGGCAAAGTATCAAGATTTACCAGTGCGCTATTTTCACCCAGGTTTTCCGTTAAACCGTTAACAAAAACCGTTTTTCCACTCTCCAAATCAACCCAACTTGCCTGTACAGGCAAATTTGCCATAATGCGATGATGCAGAGGCGTTCTATTTGTTACTGTCGAATATGCTAAACGTGACATTATTTACCTTCCCCCTTACTCGAATAATACTTTTCGAATGCTTTGATGCAAAAAACGATTTGTTTATTGCCCGAATAATCTAAATCACAATTACAAAAAAGTCAAGTTTAATTAAACCGCTCAATCCGCTCAAGACAGTAATTTTTTTGACGACAACATATTTCTAAAATTTAACATTTATATTTCAATTTTTCCTTTAGTAGCGCAAACCGCTTAATCCGTTTACTATAAAATCCCTATAAAAGCTAACTAAGCGCGCTTTTCTATACATATTAATTTACGCCCAATCGAAATAAAAAGTTTCAATCTCACATTCTGCAAAAATACTGCATTTTTCTAAAAATTTTCTAGGAAAATTTATTTGGATAAGTTATAATTTCAACGCAATCCATAAGTTATTCTAAAATTCTAAAATTCCCAACTTACGAGGTCAGCTATGAAAAAAGTTTTGCTTGTTTTGGTATGTGTTTTCTTGGCGGCGATTTTTGTTTTTCAATTCAAACTGCAAACAGTGGAAGCGCAGGGTGATGTTGAAACGGAAAAATTTTCGCAGCTAAAAGCAATTCACGTCTTTGGTGAAAAATCAGGTATTGCCTATACAAAAGTCGAACTCTGGCAGACTGATAACAACGGCGAGTCGTGGCGTAAAATCAAATTACCTCGTAATGTTTTTCAAACAATTAGCACGGCTTACTTTTTGGATGAAATGCAAGGTGCGGTAATTTTGACCGACGGGAAATCACTTGAATTAGTTAAAACAAACAATGGAGGGCAAACTTGGGATAAAAACTCGATCGCCGTACGTCAAGAGGATTTATCGGAAGCCGATTTGGAAAACGCCGTCTTGGAATATACCGATCAATATAATTTGTTGATAAGGCTTCGCCTTCCGACAAGTTCAAACTTTACCGGAGAAATTCTTTACCGAACACGAGACGGCGGAATGACGTGGGAAATCGCCTCAAAAAGGAAAATGCGAAAACACAAGCGCAAAACACAATGTCTGCGCCCGGCGGTTCGACGCGCATCAGCATGAATCGTGGTTTTGACAAATGCACCGCCGCGCCCGTCAATCAAATGCAAATCTGGTGGGACACAAGTCCGTTTTATGATTCGAATATTTATATTAGCGGAAGAAATCGAGGTTGTTCGCAACCGCAACTGACACGGGCTTGGGTTGAACAAGTTTCGGGTATGGGTTGGGGATTGATTCCGACTATCGTCGGTTACCAGGCGCCTTGTTCGGTTTGCACAAATTGCCAGAAACACAGCACCGATCCAGCGGAAGCTGAAACGCAAGGGCGCGGCGAAGCGGACATCAGCATTGCCGACGCGAATAATCTCGGGCTCACGCAAGGCACTGTGCTTTATTACGATATGGAACGCTATGATAATCCGAGCGGCACGACGGCTTGCGGCATGGCGGTTAGATCGTTTTTAAAAGGTTGGACAGACCGCTTGCACGAGCAAGGCTACATCTCCGGCGTTTACGGCTCACCAACAAACGCCGTCGGCGATTGGATTCACATTCCCGCCGCCAGTCGGATGGACGCCGTTTGGCTCGCGCGGTGGGATAATGTTCCTTCCGTCTGGTATTACGCACCGCCGTCTCCGCCGATTCCCGACGGTTTTTGGATGAACCACCAGCGCATCAAACAGTGGCAAGCTCCGCATAATGAAACATGGGGCGGTGTAACTTTCAATATTGACGGTAACATCGCCGACGGTCCGGTTGCCGGAGTTCGCGCCGCCCGCAACAAACCTGCTGATTTTGACGGCGACGGCAAATCAGACATCTCAGTTTTCCGCCCCGAAAGCGGCGTTTGGTATTGGCTCGGCAGCACAAACAATTCGTTCGGCGCGTTAAACTTCGGGCTTTCGTCAGACATTATCGCCCCGGGTGACTACGACGGCGACGGACGCACGGATTTCGCCGTCTTTCGTCCCGAAACCGGTGTTTGGTACGAATATTCGTATAATCCGGCGCGGGCAAATGCGACGGTTTTTCGCAATCGTCAATTTGGAGCCAGCGGTGACATTCCGGTGGCGTCGGATTACGACGGCGACGGAATCACAGATTTAGCAGTCTTTCGGGGCGGTGTTTGGTATATCACAAACAGCTTCGACCCGCGCAATCCAAACCTTCGCGTCGAACAGTTCGGGATGAGCGGCGATTTGCCGGTTCTCGGAGATTATGACGGCGACGGACGAAGCGATTTAGCCGTCTATCGTCCGAGCAATGGAACTTGGAATTTAATGAGAAGTTCACAAGGTTTTACGGGAATCAGTTTTGGAATTTCATCCGATAAACCCGTCCCAGCCGATTATGACGGCGACGGGAAAACTGACGTTGCAGTTTATCGAGACGGCATTTGGTATTTGCTCAGGAGTCAACAAGGCTTTACTGCAATTCAATTCGGCGCGGCAACAGATGTACCTTTAATCGGAGATTATGACGGCGACAACAAAGCAGACTTTGCCGTTTTTCGCCCATCCAACGGAGTTTGGTATGTTTGGCAAACTCAATCAGGTTTTAATTTTGTGCAGTTTGGCAACGGCACCGACAAACCCGTCCCGGGAGCTTACTTGCCGCAAAACTAAAATTATTAAAACTTTTAACTTTAATTTAATATGAGCGTGTAAAAATCCTTAAAAGGCTCAAACGAAAGGCGAAAGTTATGGAACTAGATTTGCCTTATTTGTAAATTAAATTTTTGTATTTTCGCAAAAATTTAAGATAATTTTTATAGCTTTACCGTTATGAACGACTAAAAGTGTGAAAGT
>JAIVJJ010000313.1 GCA_020200095.1 Acidobacteriota bacterium
GAAAGTCCGACGTTTCCTCCAAGCGGGTCGAGTTCGGCGGGCGAGCCTTCCGTGCCTTCCCAACTGATTGTCGAGCCGTCTGTCATTGTCGAACGATAGCTCATCGCAGAAGCATCCCACTGCTCGAAGTTCACATACTCGCTGTTGTCGTAAGTAGTAGCTGTCTGCCACGCCAGCACAGCGCCTGCCGCACGAACATAGGTTTTCAGCTTTTTGCCCGTGTTGTTGACTTCGCTGATTGTTTCGCCACCGAAGACAGACGAGCGGATGTAATAGGTTATTTCCTCTTCCCAAGCGGTGTTGCCATATTGGTCTTCAACATAAGTCAGCTTCTTGCGTTTTGCTTCCCGTCCGCCGCCTTCGTAATAACGATAGATGTCCGTTTCGTTTGGCTTGAGCATCCGCGTCAACTGCCCCTTTGCATCATAAGTGGATTCGACGTAATCGTCAGGTGTGCTGCTGACCAGCACCCGCCCGTCGGCGTCATACGTCCAACCCGCATTGGTTATTCGATTATTTTGATAAGTGTAGCTGAGATTGTTGATTTGAGTATACCAGTTTTCAACGCCCCAGTGCAGATTCGTTCTCAGCGTCATATTATTAAAGGCATTGAACTCGTATTCCTGACGATAAGGCAGCTGCGTTCCCATATCTTGCGCCGCGACTGTTCCGCCCCGCGCCTCCGCTCCTGATTTGCCTGTTTTCGGACGACCTAAGTGGTCGTAAGTATTCAATCGGTCAAAGCGGTCGTCTAGCACATCGTCCAATTTGCGAAGACTTCCGTCCGAGTAATAGTCATAGTTTTTTGACATAATCGGCGGCTGCTGTCCGATTTTATTAAATTCATAATGATCGGCTTGCAGGCGATTATTGAAGGTCATACTCATCTGTGTGCCGTTTCCGTAAGTAAGGCTCTTTAACGCTCCCCAAGCGCGATACTGCGGATTGTTAGCATAACTGCTTACTCCGCCGAAAGCAGTCGAGCCGGCAACCGAGTTCAATCTGCCGACTTTATCGTAAGCGTAATTGATTTGCTGTCCGTACGGGTCTTTATAAAACTTCAACTGTCCCGACAATGTATAATCGTATTCCAGACGGAAGCTGTTATTCGCTTGCGGCGCGTTCGGCAAAGAGTCGCTAAACTGTCTGGTCTCCGCCATCATTTGTGACAACTGATTGTATTGATAAGAAACCGTTCCGAGTCCGTCCTGCATTGAAATCCGGTTGCCCGCATTGTCATAACCGAAAGTAACAGCCGGTGTAACCGGAATCTGGTTCGGATTCGGACTGCTGTAGGTGATGTTCGTCAAAAGTCCGCGCGCGTCGTTGTAAGTGTAATTTGTGCTTGCGCCTCTCGCGTCCACAACTGATTGGATGCTGTCTTCCAAATTGTAGTTGTAGGTGGTAACCGCGCCTGTGTTCTGTTCGGGACGGTGTTGAGTTTTAAGCCGTCCGTGACCGTCATAACTCATTGTTACGTCTTGAAAGGTTTGACTGCCTTCCACCCCGGCATACTGACGTGATTGTGTTACTTGGTCGCGTCCGTTGAAAGTATTGACGGTTGTCGCGTAAGGCGTCGTACCATCCCAATTCATCACCTCGGTTTTCCAAGCTCTGCCGAGAATGTCGGCATAGATTTTCTGCGTGCGTCTGCCAAGGCTCACCGGATTATTGCCTTGCCAATCCTTCTCGATGATTTCTTCGCCCTGAACGGTCGTTACTTGTCCGCCCGCGCAGCCGCAGCCCGTGTAAGAAACGGTTTTGAATGTGCCGTCGGTGTTCGTTTCTTTTGTTACGCGCCCTTTCCAGTCGTATTCGGCTTGCGTCCACAACCAGCGGCGTGTCAAATCATCTCCGCTCGGATTCCAATTACCGTCGACTTCCGTCGGAACGCTTTGACGTTTAACCTGACCGAGAATATCGTATTCAATCAGAGAGCCGGTCCATCCGCCCGCGCTGTTCGGCAGTTCCGTGCGGCTCATTCTCACATTACCTGCGCCGTCTGTCCAGGTTTCCGACGTGGCTTCGCCCGCTCCGGCTGTGATAGTTGCAAACACTCTTGTTTGAATTTGATTGTCGAAATATTGATAACGAGTGTACGCGCCCGTGTTGACGATTGTTTCTCTCGACAGTCTGCCGACCAAATCAAACTCTCTGGTTGTTTCTTTCCCGGTTGTGTTTCCAGCCGGAGCAGGACTCTTTGCCCATACGTTCGCACCGATGTCATAGCGGTATCTCACTTGTGAGTAGTTTCCGGCTGGGTCGGTAAGGCGCGACGGATAGGCAAAGGTGTTCGTGTTTTGAATATCACTAAACGCATCCGCATAGCTGATTGTAACACTTCTGTTCAACGGGTCGGTTTGCGTGACGACTGCGCCCGCCGTGTTGTATCTCAGGTTTGACGTGACGGCTGAAGTGGCGCCGGTCACATCGTACCGGGTCGTGCTCGTTAAGTTGCCTCTGCCGACGATAAAGCCTGCTCCATAGTTCGTATTGTCGTGCTGAACGGGAGAGATGTTTTGCTCCGTTCCCGTAAAACTACCAGCGTCATAAGCGTAAGAAACTTTCGACATCAAGGTGGATTCGCCTTCATAAAGCCGTCGCTCGCTCGGCAAGCCGATAATTCTTCTCGATGTATAAGCCGAAGTGAGGTTGTAGTCGGTCGCCGTTTTCCGCTTCACGGTCGCGCCGTCATATTCCCGTATTTCGTTTGGCAAACCGAACTGCGGGTGATAGCTGATGGTTGTCCTTTTCGTGCTGCCACCGTCGCCGACTTTTGTTTCCACGACGCGCGGGTTTTGCCGGTAAAGCAAACTTGTATCGTCCTGCGTCCAGAAGCTGCGTGTCCACCGCTTTTGCACTCCGCTTGCCAAGTCTTCCGTAGCAAACGGCAAACCTTTCGCCCAATTGCCCGCGCTGTGGAACCACATTCTTGACATCAGATTATTCGGATGCCCGTCCATCCATACTTCGACTTTAGTCGCCGTGCCGGTTTCGCCCCCGACGTTGAACGGCTGACTCTCTGCTATTGTATTAGTAACGACAACTTCCTGATTATTATTAAAGTTTTCCGCATAAGTTTTCGTTTTCCAAAGACGCGGGCAATCCGGCGCGGTTGTATCAGTTGCGAAATCAACGGCGACGTGGTTAAGTTTATGATTATCCGCCGCATATTGATTAACCTGCCTGACTTGCCCGTAAGAATTGTATTCGAATTGGTAGTAACCATTGTCGGCAAATGTGATTCGATCCAGCACCTTTATGGTCGACCCGTTCGCCGGACCCGACACGCCAAGACCGCCGAAGTTGTAGCTGATTGGAATTATCGTGTAGGAAAACGATACCCACACGTGCTGCACGCCGCCCGCCCAGGTCTGCGTAATCTGGGTCGGGTTGAGCGCGTTGTCATAACTAACCGTGATGACTCTACCGAGAGTGTCCGTGACGGTTCTGAGTAGTCCCGCTCCGTCGTGGTTGACAGTGATAAAGTTGCCGTTGCTGTCCTTTATTTCCGCGCAGCGGTACGCGCCCGCCTTCCAGACGTACTTCATCTGCGTGCCGTCAGTCGCGCGTAAGACGAGCTGCTGTTGTTCCTGCGTGCCTGTTCCGATGACTTCAAGCTGCAAATATGACGAATCAACCGATTCGTACAGAGTAGAAACGGCAGTTTGTCGCAGCTCGACCCGCGCTCCTGACGGGGTAACCATCAGATAAGTCGGCTTATTTGTCTGCTCGTCTGTGTAGACCGGTTCAATGACGGGAAAGCCGAAGCGAAAACCGGGCGCGACATTCGCCTTATCCGCATCGAAGACCATCGCAGTGCCGACTTTTGTCCAGACGAGCGAATTGTACGCGAGTGCAAGTCCGGCATCGAGTCCGGCTCTGCCCGGCAGGTTGACCAGACCGCTTCCCCACGAGAAGTTGCGCGAATAAAGGTTCGTTCCTCCGGTTGCGTTTTCCGGCGAAAGACGCGCTTTTCCAAGTGCCGCCCGCGATACTGTCGGCTGCGGTTGCGCCGGATTCGGCGTCGGGTTCGCGCCGGCTTGTTTAATAAAAGCCGCCGGCACAGGCACGTCGCCTGCGACTCCGAGCGGCAAAGTCCAGAGCGCGGAGTTCGAGCTGCGCCAGATATACCAAGCGCCGTTTGATGGACGCCATGCCGCAATGTCCGCTTTCGCATCGCCATCATAGTCGGCAGGCACGAGCACGTCCTGCAAAGCGCTTGAGCCGAATTGGAGGTACGACATTGCTCCATCCGTGCTTTTTGAAATGAACCACTCGCCGGACGAGGGACGCCAGACGGCATAATCGGTTTTCGCATCACCGTCGTAATCGGCAGGCACGGGAATGTCGGTCGTCGCGCCCCACTGTGGTCCGACAATTATCCCGGTCGAACTTTGTTGAACGTACCAATTGCCGCTTGAAGCTCTCCAGACGGCAATATCAGCCTGCTGGAGTGTCTGCCCGTTTGAGCTTTGCAATACTCTCCATACACCGCTCGCCGGTGTCCACACGGCGTAATCCGTTTTGCCGTCATTATCGTAATCAGCGGGCACAATGCGGTCGCCCGACGCGCCCCACTGCCGTAAAGCAATGTCTTGGGTCGAGCTTTGAAGAATCCACCAGGTGCCGTCAGCGGGTCTCCAAACGGCGGCGTCAGCCTTGGCGTCCCCGTCAAAATCAAACGCGGTTCTGCCCGTTATAACCGGTGCCGCCGAAGCAGCCGGAGCGCTTTTCCCAGCAAAAGCAGCCGGAGCGCTTTTCGCAGTGCTTGAACTAGCACCCGCGGGAATGACTGAACTCGAACCCTTGCTCGCAGTAGATGATTCTTTAGCGGGTGCGCCGCTACCAGACGTGCCGGGGAAGACGGCGAGGGAAAGCGCCGGTAGAATTGACCGCGCAATGCTCAGTCCATCTGCTTCGAGCCGTTGCCATTGCCTAGCAAAGAATGATAAGGCGCTGGTGTTTCCGGTGTTCTTGGCAATGCCTGAAAACGTCATGGGCTCAGGCGCTGCCAGATTTCCCGCGAAGACTGCCGGAGGCGCTAAAACACCTGTCGGTGCTTTCGCCGAAAGCGGGATCGTCAGCGGCGCGAGCAAAGCTACGATTAACAGACAGGCGAGGACGCGAACAACGAAACTTTTTGTCGAACTAAGAGCAGAGACGGCTTTCATTTTAAATTCTCCCGAAACGCGCGCTGGTAGCCGCGCTAAAAAATGAGTGAACAAGTAAAAGAAAAAGAACAAAAATTGGCAAAAATTGATTAAAAGAACGAAGTACGGCGCCGACGGAATTCTCCGCGCTGCCTTGATAACCGCCCGGCGAAAGTTTTCGACTGCGCGGCAGCCGGGAAAACGTCTTTTCACTTTCGACCGCAACGATGATCGTTGTTAGAGCGGCGGCGTTACGTCCGTGCGCGGCACTCCCATATCGCTAATCGGGTAGCCAGCCGGAACTTCAAACAGCGACCGCGGCTGCTCGGCGCGATTGATCGTTGTCAAGCGAAGTGTGTGTTCACCGCTCGCGGGATTCCTAACGACACTCTTGACCAGCATTCGCAAATCTCTGGCAATCCACGTTTCATAAATGGTTTCAACGGGTTCGGCGTTGCCGATTGCCCCAGCTGGAACTTTGATTGTTACGCGCCTCCCTTCGGCTTCGATACCGGCAATCGGTTGCTTTCCCAAAGGCTCGACGCGCGGTGGCTCCAATTTGTATTTTCTGACCACGCCGGTTGGATCGTCATTGCGTAGAATCTCAACATTAAGAGGTATTCGGTCGTTGAACGGTGCCGCTTGTGGCGGCGCGGACGGCAGTTTGTAACGATCAGCAGTGTGCTTCGCCGAATTAATCGAGTACCGATAGCCGGCAACCGGGTCGTAAATAGAGACAGTCTGGGCGGCTTCACCTGGCGACGGTGTAGTACCGTTTGAGTGAAAAATCTGCTCGCGGCGCGTTCTGCCGTCGCTGTCACGATAAATCCTTGTCGTTACGCGGCGCACGAGCTGCGTGCCGTTTGCCAAAGTCTGAACGGTTTCGGATTCAAACGCCGCTGCCAAGGGCTTGTTTCTAACCAGCGTATCATCGAGCAAACCGCCCGTGGCAATCAGTTCAAACATTGACGGGATGACCGGCGCGACGCCAGCGTCCGAACGCACCGCCGTGCGGCTTTCAGTTTCATTGCCGGCGGTGTTTCCGGTTTGTGCGAATGCCGCTCCAACTGCGCCGAGCATCATCAACGAGAGCAAAATCGAATTGACCTTTTTCATTTTTATCTCCTAGTCTGGTCATTATTATTGATGGAAATTTATGACATAAATGTAGTTTTCTCACTTAATGCTTGTACGAGTAATTGACCTATCGCTTGCTTCTATACAAAAAATGGGCATCTACCTGTAACCTTTCCGGCTGGTACTAATCTGCAAAGATAAGAAACATCGTGGCAAGAAGTGGGTAATCGCCTGCTTCACCCCAAGTTTGCGCTGTTAGACCACCATCCGAACTCCTCAAAACATAAAATGTTTGGTTACTGCGGCGGTAAACGGCTATGTCCGTCTTTCCGTCGCCGTCGTAATCGCCTTGAACGTGGTCATCATAAGTGACACCTGGTTTGCGACCAACACCGAATGGAGTTGCTGTTGCAGAATTTGTCGCCGGGTCGAGGATATACCAGATCATCGGACTGACATTTTGATTGACCGCAACAAAATCGGCTTTGCCATCACCCGTGTAATCAGCAGGCGGAAGGCGAAGATTGATAGTGCCGGTGCTGTCACCCCATTGACGGCTTAAGAGTAAGGCGCCAGTTACCGCATCGCCGACATAGTACGCGCTGATATTACCTGAAACGATAAGTTCGTCTCTGCCGTCTCCGGTAAAGTCGGCACCGCTTTCTGGAGTACTGTCAGAGTCGCCGAAAGGAATAGCCCTCATAACGCCGGTGCTACTGCTCAGAATATACCACGTCAGACCGCTGTTGTTGCGCCGCACAACAGTGAAGTCTAGCTTGCCGTCACCGTCGTAATCGCCTTGGACTGCACTATCAAAAAATGCTCCCCAACGCACTGCTCGGTCGAGCGTAATTCCACCTGTGCCGATTGGAAATTGTGCGACGTAAAATATGCTCTGCGCACTGGGACGCCAAACAGTCGGCTCAGTCTTGCGGTCGCCAGTGTAATCTCCCGGAAGAATAACATCACCACGAAGACCGTAATCGAAGATGCGGATAAAAGCCGCGTTGGGAGCGGAACTTGCAGGATTACCGAGAATCTTCCAGGTATAAGGCAAACCCGGCGCGGGTGGGAATTTTATCACCGCCCAATCGGTTTTGCCGTCGCCTGTAAAGTCCAGCGGAACTCGTCTGGGGGTGGTTTGTGCATTGGTCGTAGTTACGTTTGTCCCGCAGAAAACGATAATCGCTAATCCGAAGACGGCGAAAATCGTCAGCAGTGAGAGCGAATTTTCTCTGTAAATTTTTAAGAACATGTGTTTGCTCCTTTAAGGTTTTTGAAGTAAGACAGAATACTTCTAATCAAACAATAAATGTTTCTGATAAAACTGAAAATTGTTGTTAGCAGAAGGACAATTTTCAATTGTCAAAAATTCTGTACATTACTGAAGAATCTTACCTCATTTAGTACTATTTTATTCCGAAAGATTTTTTTAAGGTCTTTCTGAGAATGGTCCCCTCAACCGCAGAAACTCAAAGGCAAGTAAAATATTAATACTGAGCTATTGAACAACGTTGAATGATGGAATAGGAATATCTCCACTTTGTCCGAAGGCAATAGATATTGCGCTGTTGGTTGAACTATTGATTCGATGCCATACTCCAGTTGACGGACGAAAAAGCGATATGTCTGCCTTGCGGTCGCCATCATAATCGGCTGGATTCGGGATGTCGCCCGATTGTCCGAACTGAACGCTATAGAATCCTCCGGTTGAGCGTTGAACGCTCCATACTCCGTCTGATGGTCTGAATACAGCGATGTCCGTTTGACCGTCACGGTCGTAGTCGGCAGGTGCAGGCGTATCAGTTCCATTGCCAAAAGAGACGGCAAGGAATCCTCGTGTGCTGCGTTGGATATACCAAGTTCCATTACGAAATACGGCATAGTCGTTTCTACGGTCATTGTCAAAATCACCCATCAAAGGCTTGTCGCCATTCTGACCGAAAAATATTCCGCCCGTTTGACTATTTGCCAGATTGTAGGTGTACCAAAATCCGGTTGAGGGGCGAAACACCACCAATTCGGCTTGACCGTCGCCATCGAAGTCGCCGGGAACAGGAATGTCGCCAGCCGCGCCGAAACTTACGCCGATGAAGCCTTGCGTGCTTCTTTGGATATACCAATTATCGTCTCTGAATACTGCGATGTCGGTTTTTCCATCATTGTCGTAGTCGGCAGGCGCGAGTTTATCAGTCGCCAGACCAAAGGCAAGAGCAAAGAATCCGGCGGCGGATTGTTGTATGTACCAATAAGTGTTAGAGGGTCTGAATACGCCGATGTCGGCTTTACTGTCGGCATCAAAATCAAACAGTGTTCGCGGAAAGAAACTAACAGGCTCTAAATCTAAACAAGAACCATAGCTAGTAATGAAGTTTCTAATTTGGGTTTTTGAAGTCTCACAGAAGCGCGTAGTCGTAGAAGTCACACTTGGATTCATTATTGTATTTGCACACTCGCCAGTGCTCTCTTCGTGGTGTCCGCCAAGATTGTGTCCAATCTCGTGAGCCGTTAATGCAGTCCGAGCAGCTTCGTTCTCGATATACCCACTCAATCCGTAACTATAATCTAGGTTTACACATACAACATCCTCAAAACTAAGCCCTTGACTAAGATGTTTTCCTGTAAATAAGTGAGCCAAATCTCTAGGATACTGGGCATATGGATAATTTGCCTTCCAGTAGAGCCTAAATTTTTCTAAGGTAATCCCTGTATCTGTCCCTTGATAGTTGTCTTGAGTTGTCCAAGCGTGTTGGAAAGTTACCCTAATCGTGAGGTTTAAGTCGCGTCTGTAAATAACATCCACTCCATTGATTAGGCTTAAGATGTAATTATTTGCCGTCTCTGCGTCGCCTCCAAACCGCGGTAGTGTCACCCACTGGTAATCGGCTTCCGTCGCCAACTCTATTATTTTAATACCTTCCTGTTGTGGAGAAGATGCAGTAGCACTTTTAACAGATGCGCTGGTTCTATCTATTTCCTTTGCTACAGCTTCATCCAGCCCGCACACAAAATCATCTTTTTTTACCTTGTCTTTCGTTTGGTAAACGACTTTATCATCATTGCCGGCGTGAGATGAATACTTTTTAGCCGCTTCCAGGTAGTAGTCTTCTCTGCCGATGGAAAAGAATCCTTCGGTTATCTTTCCATCCACAGTAAAAGCAAGCACCGAATCTTTTTCGCCGATCAACTTTCCCGTATAGGTGAAAACTTCGCCTCTTGGCAGACTGTGAACACCGGAGGCACTTGTATATTCCGCCTTGTATTTCTCTGAACGTATTTCATTCGGCGTTAAAATAAACTGAATGATTTTACCATCAACCATAAACTTAAACGGTTCTTGGTTCTTTGCTTTTTTTAACGCCTCTTGGTCATTAATTTTAATTACGCTGTGCTTGTTGAAAGACTTCTTTAAGTCAGCGTCCAAAGTCTGTCCGAAGATTGAGACAGAGGAAATCACTAAACACCATAGAACAAAAACGAATCTAATCATATTTTTCCTCTCTAACGTAAGTTTAATCTAGGAACTGGTATGCCCCCGATTGTTCGGCATTGTGCTGTTTGTATCAGAGCTTCTCTGGATGTGCCAATACACGTTTGATTCTAGGAAGCTTCCGCGTGAATTCTTCCATCGCCACCGTAATCATCCTGCGCTACCTTTTTTCTTTTGTTTTTTGATATAACTCTTTTTGTTTTCGATTTTTTACTTTTGGCTTCCTTATTTCCGTATTTCAGAGCTTGAGCGTTCAGAAGTCAGTTATCAAAGGCAGACCTATGCAATGCGCTGTCACTTCCTTTTCATTTTGAATGTAATTGGGAAAGTATCTAGAAGATTAGATATGTTCTAATCTTCTGGCAACAGTTTTTAAAGGGTAAAAATTGTTATTCAACGGTAAAAATTACGATTTTGTGTATTTTGTTTCCATTTCTTCAAGCTTTGCCCAATATTGTTTTTGGTATTCCGTTGGCGAGTGTGTATATTTCTTTTTGAAATCACGAGCAAAGTTTCTTTGATCACTAAATCCAACTTCGTAACAGATTTCCTTAACCCGCTTAAAACTGGTTTCAAGCAGTGTTTTTGCTAATTCCAGCCGAACATCACGCACAAAACCCTTAGGAGATATACCTAAGTTTTCCCTAAACAAACGACTAAGATATGAAGGAGAAACGTTAGTAGTTTCTGCCATTTGTTTAACTGTAAATTTAACGTGCGGTTGAGAAAGAATTTGTTCTTTGAGTTTGAAAATTCTTCTATCCACTTTACTAGGCTTCCTTGATTTTTTATAAGGCGCTATTTTGTAAAAAATTTAAATATTTATTACCCAATAAATATCCGTAAGTTTAATAGAAAAACAATCTAGGTTTTGCCAGTCTTTCGTTTTACCCTTGAAGAATCACTTACAACGACTAACATACCGTTGGCATGAGACTAGTTCCCTTTTTGCTTTCAAGCTGCCTTATTTCAAAAGATGCTTCAGTCTGGCGATTAATCAAGGTTCTGCCTGC
This sequence comes from Acidobacteriota bacterium, assembly GCA_020200095.1. Taxonomy (GTDB): domain Bacteria; phylum Acidobacteriota; class Blastocatellia; order Pyrinomonadales; family Pyrinomonadaceae. Next base: position 10,734 of record JAIVJJ010000313.1, read on the forward strand.
TTTTGCTTCTTATAGATTAACGCACCACAAGGGCAGGAGAAGTATCATCTAAAGCATGAACTTTTGATGTAGTAGATGTATTTAACAATCAAATTGACCGGGCAGGAGAACTATCATCTAAAGCATGAACCTTTTGATGTAGTAGATGTATTTAACAATCGAATTGACCTTTTTCATTTTTATCTCCTCATTTAATCGCCAATTTCCGATGGAAGTTTCTATTTGCATTGAAACTCTGCCGAAAGGAAGATTAAATGGTAAAAAGAAGGGCGCATCTTTTGGCTTGATTGAAAGTTTTCTTTCCCAAAACCAAAAAAAATTAAAATAACAAGGTATGTGGTAAAAGTTTCCTCACTCCCCGCAGTGTGTCACCGCTACAGGTGAAACAAAGAGTACTAAAATGAACTGCTTTGCGCCCTCTACTTATATATGTCAAAAAGTGGCAAAATCTTACACATTTTTTACAGAAATATTTTTTCTTTGCCAGCAGAGCTAAAAATCTTGAGCAACAAAAAATAAAAACACTTTGTGAATAACGAGGCAGCTCGGTATGACGAACAAGAGGAGATATAGAAATTAGGCTTATATCAGAAAAATCAAACCTTCCGTTTTCAGAATTAACCAACAAGGGTAAAGATTAGATTGAGGCTAATTATAAAAAAATCTCTTAGAGCCTGTTTGGAAAATCGGAAAAGGTGAGCGGAATAGTTAAACTATTTCTGCAATGAAAAGAAAAACTTATCCGACTGACCTTTCTGATAAGCAATGGAAATTGCTTGAAACTATGTTACCACCGCCCGAACGATTCGGGCGAAAACGAGCGGTTAATTTACGCGAGATTTTTAATGCTCTTTGTTATTTAGCCCGTTCAGGCTGTCAGTGGCGAATGCTGCCGTCGGAGTTTCCCAAGTGGCAAACCGTTTATTACTATTTTCGTCTTTGGCGAGATGCCGAATGCTTTGTTGCTCTAAACGATAAGTTGCGGCGGAAGATTCGCCTGAAGACAGGCAAGAGAGCCGGATCCGAGTGCGGCAATCATTGACTCGCAATCGGTGAAAACCGATGAACAAGCCAAGACAAAAGGTTATGACGCAGGTAAAAGAGTAAAGGGGCGCAAACGGCATATTTTAGTTGACACACTCGGATTATTACTCAAAGCCAAAGTTTTAACAGCCGATGTTCAAGACCGCGACGGAGCAAAAATGTTGTTTTCAGAAATCAAAGAACAAATGCCGCGTCTTTACTTAATTTGGGCAGACAGCAGTTATCGCGGCAAACTGATTTTATGGGTTGCCGCGCAATGCTTCTGGATATTGGAAATTGTTAAGAGAAACGACCACGAGAAAGTTTTCAAACTACTGCCAAAACGTTGGATTGTCGAAAGAACTTTTTCTTGGTTGAATCGAAATCGGCGACTCTCGAAAGATTACGAAAGAAAAATCGAATCAAGTGAGGCTTTTCTTTATCTTACAATGTCAATCCTGATGCTTTAACGCCTGTCAATCTAATTTCCAAACAGGCTCTTAGAAAATATTGAATAAAAATTTCAATACGGTTATTAAAAGTAATAAAAGGGCTAACAGAAGCCCTTTTATTTATGCCAATACAGCTTGATTTCCCGAAAGAGTAACAAAGTAATGACTCTAGCACTTTTTAATAAGATATTTTACAGTTACTAACTATCCGGAGAACTATCTTATTGCACGAAAGAAACGGCAACCGGAACATCACTGCTCGCTCCGAACTGCACACTCAAAAGCTGATTGCTGCTGCCGCTTCGCAAAACGTAAAACACGCCGCTTGAAGGTCGCCACACGGCAATGTCAGTTTTACCATCGCCGTCGTAATCTCCCGGCACGAGCCTGTCGGTGTCGGCGCCGAACTGCGCTCCATAAAAACCTTGTGTTGAACCGAGAATATACCACGTGGTAACACCACCCGATTGTCGGGCAACCGCTATATCCGCCTTTCCGTCTCCGTCATAATCCGCTGCAACAGGTTTATCAGTCGAAACACCGAAAGCTATGCCAGTAAAACCAAGCTGACTTCTCAGCAAATACCAAGTGCCATTTGACGGGCGGAATACTGCAATATCTGCTTTGCCATCGCCATCGTAATCTGCCGGAACCGGCTTGTCTCCGGCTTGCCCGAAAGCTGTGGCGCTCGTTTGATTGGTTGCCAAATTATACAGATACCAAACACCGTTTGACGGGCGGAAGACGGCTATCTCAGCCTTTCCGTCACCATCGTAATCGGCTGGCACGGGAATGTCGCTTGCCGCACCGAAAGCAATGCCGATAAAGCCGAGCGAGCTTCTCTGCAAGTACCAAACTCCGTCCCGGTAAACGGCGACATCTGTTTTACCATCGCCGTCATAATCGGCAGGTGCGAGTTTATCCGTCGAGACGCCAAATTGCACTCCGGTAAACCCGGCTTGCGAACGCTGTAGATACCAAACTCCGTTTGAGGGGCGAAACACGCTGTAATCGGTCTTGCCGTCGCCGTCAAAGTCAAAGGCGGCAGGACGTGAAATAACCGCATCGCCCAAATACCGAACTAAGGCAAAATCAAGGTTAGCGCCATTGAAACTGCTGCCTGCGGCAACAATCCGTCCGTCGGATTGAACGGCGACACTACGGACGATGTCATCACCGCTCCCGATAGGCGTCATAACTTTACCTCCTGTTCCAAAAGAGGCGTCAAGTGAGCCGTTTGTGTTATAGCGGGCTAAGGCAAAATCGTAGTTAGAGCCGTTAGACGCGCGCCCGGCGACAATAATCTTGCCGTTTTTTTGAATTGCTACGCTGTAAGCATCGTCATCACGGCTGCTGAAATCGGTTGCGACTTTACCGCCCGTTCCGAAAGAAGCATCGAGCGAGCCGTCTTGGTTGTAACGAGCCACAGCAAAAGTGTAATTAGAAAGAGTCGTACTATAACTATCGCCTGCAACAACGATCTTGCCGTCCGGCTGAACGGCAATGGCGTAAGCATTGTCGTTGTCGCTGCCGAAAGGCGTCGTAACCTTGCCGCCCGTGCCGAAAGAATTATCGAGTGAGCCGTCCGTATTATAACGAGCAAGTGCGAAATCACGG
>JAIVJJ010000196.1 GCA_020200095.1 Acidobacteriota bacterium
GAATACGAGGACGACGTGGAAAAAGCCCGCGCCTCTTTTCAAAGAATTCGCAACGCCGGCAGAGACCGCCCGCTCGCATTCAGAGAACCGATTTTAGAATCGCAGGCGGGCGGGGCGATTGTGTATGACAAGGGCTTGCTGATAATGCACTTGCTGAGGAACGAACTCGGCGAAAAGGCTTTCTGGGAGGGCATCAAGCGTTACACGCGAAGGCATTACGGCGGCATCGTTCGCACCGAAGATTTTCGCCGGGCGATGGAGGAAGCGAGCGGCAAATCACTCTCCGATTTTTTCGAGCAGTGGCTTTACCGAAAGACCGGCGCGGAACTCATCGCCCGCCACCGCCGCCTTGAAAACGGCGAAGTCGTCGTGGAAATAGAACAGCGGCAAAACGAACCCGTAAAGATAACGCTCGACATCGCCGTCGAAACCAGTCGCCGTCGTCAAAATCAGCAAGTCTTGTTGAGCGAAAAAAAACGGGAAGTTCGTTTTCGCGTCGCCGGAGATTTGCTTTCGGTGCGTCTCGACGACCGGGGAAATTTGCCTTTTTACGTCGAACACGAACGCTCGCTCGAAATGCTTCTTTACCAGCTTGCCCACGAGCCGGACGTTGCCGGGCGCGCCGATGCGCTGCGACTAATTCAAGCGGTTGGAGCTAAATCGGACGAGCCAACGCGTGCCCGGATTAAATTGGCGTTGGAAAGTCGTGCCGCCGAAGATAAATCGCGTTTGATTCGCAAACTCACGCGGGACATTCTTTCAGCAAAATCGACCGCGATTTCAGAAGGCACGATGAACTATGACAACTTGGCTCAGGGCAATTACCGGTCGGATCGCCAGCTTGTCTCAGTTTTTAATTTTAGTTCACGATTCGGGAGCTAAGGAGCATATTTCAATGATTTACAAATTCAATTTCTACTTTCTTATTCTCGCCGCTTTATTTATGTTCTTAACGCCCTTTCGGGTGAAAGGACAGGTGAGCGTATTTAAAGCGCGAGTTTATACTTCATCGTCCGGCAAAACCGTTCCTTACCGCTTGTTTATACCGGAAAAATACGATTCGCGGAAGAAATACCCGCTCGTTCTGTGGCTGCACGGCGGCGGCGGGCGCGGCAGCGATAACGAAAAGCAGATCACCGACGGAAACACGAAGGGCGCGTCCGTTTGGGCTGAGTCCAGAAATCAGTCGAGATTTCCCGTCATCGTCGTCGCGCCGCAGTGTCCAGAGAATGAAATGTGGACGACCATTCAACCCGAAGTCAAATCATCCGAGCGGTTGCGCCTCGTCGTCGAATTAATAAAGGAATTACGGAAATCTTACAGCATAGATGCCGATCGCCTTTACGCGGCGGGGCAATCTATGGGCGGTTACGGAACGTGGGCGTTGATCGCCGAATATCCGAAAATGTTCGCGGCGGCGATTCCGATTTGCGGTGGCGGCAATGAATCGGACGCGGCTGAAATTGCTGACACGCCGATCTGGGCTTTTCACGGCGAACTTGACCGCTCGGTCAAAGTCGAGCGGTCGCGCGAGATGATTGCCGCCATCAAAAAAGTCGGGGGAAAACCCAAATAC
>JAIVJJ010000063.1 GCA_020200095.1 Acidobacteriota bacterium
ATCGAAACAGAGACGATTATCGGCATTGTTTTATCTGAAACGAAGCCGACTAAGACAGCGCCGATTGCCGAGCCGACAACAGTTAATAAAACTAACGGCGATATACGCTTGCGATCAATAACACCCTGTTTTAGAAATGGAATTGTCGCGCCGATTGCCATAAAAGTTAAGCCAAACATATTCGTCGCCACGGCAACTTTCGGTTCAACGCCGAATTGAAACATAGCGGGAACTGTTATCAAAGAATTGCTTCCGGTTACGACACCGATTGCGCTCGTGATGAAGAAAAGCAGAATAAGCAAAGTTAAAGCGGAAGTAGACATAAAGGTTTCAACATTAAAAATTCTAAAGCGGTAAATCTGTGCGGTGTACTACTGCCATCGTTGCTTGTGTTTTAAGATGAAAACGAGGCTTTTACCTTCGTATTGTTTTCGTTCTCTTGATTCCGAGTTTTTCTTCAATCACGCGAAGGCGGCTCGTAATTTCCAAAACTTCTTTTTTATTCGTCTGCCCGCCATAAATGATGTCTTCGCATTTGAACATTAAATTCTCGACTTCATCAGCGTTCAGTTCGGCGCGTTCGGCAATGATTTTCGCCAAATCGCCACGCGAAACTGTTAAATTATCAACACCCAAAGCCCGCGCCGCCCGCCGCCGAAACTCGTTATATATATTTTCAATCGCCAAATCATAAGCCTTTGTGCGCCGTTGAAGTTCAGCCATTGCCGAAACATATTCGAGTTTGGAAAGACGATTCGGTTCATCGGCGGGCAAAGGTCTGGCAAAACGCCGGCTTTGAGTGAACAAAATCGAACCAAACAGAATTGCTAACTGCAAAAAAATCGCTGCCAGCGGCGTGCCTGCAAAATAACCGAGCAGACGATTTTCGCCTGCTCCGTAACCTTGATGATATTCGTCAAAAGCGACAATTCCCTCACTCGAAGCAACGATATTAACCGCCAGTTGCGCGTTGTCAACCAAACTTATGCCGCCGTTTGAAACAATGTACGGGTCGGTCAAAAAAATGATTTGACCGGAGCCGAATGGGAAATCAGCCAACAAAGTTTTTTCGTTGTTTGCCAGATGCGCAACCGGCGCGTCAAGCGCTTTAGTTTCTACCTTCGGCGCGGGCGTTGGAGGCAGCAATGGCTCATCATCTTCATCAAAATCTTTATCTTTTTCCGCTGGTATTTGTGGTGAAGCGGAAGTATTAGTATTTTTCGTCGGAAAATCTTCGTCAGAAAAATGCTCGAATATAACCGAAGAAGCGAAACGAGAAGGCTGAACGGCATTGACGCCTTTTGTAAAAACCGTTGGTTGGGTCGGTTTCGCGGCAATTGTTTTTTCCGTCATTTGCTTTTGGTCTAGCGGGTCAATGCCGAAAAGCGACGGTTCAATTTCGGGAACGGCAGAGACGCTCCAGTTTGCTGTTGTCGTAATTAATTCCGACGGAGGTTCACGGTCAATAATGACTAATTTTCCGCCCTCAGAAACCCAACGGAGAAGTTTTTCGATTTCTTTGTCATCAAACTCACGTCGTATTTTTCCGACAACAACTAAAGTTTTTGGCTTGTTTTTATCATTAAAATCAAGTGCCGACGGCGGTTCGTGCCAGCGCGCAACCTTTCTACCTGTTTCTGCCAGCAAATCAAAAAGAGCGCGCGTTCCAGTTGAGCCAGCATTGTAGGTTGAACGATTCGGATTGTGTTCGCTGTCAGGCGTTTTTTCCTTCTGAACATAAGACGCGGCATTAAGCCCGACGAGCAGAATAATCAGAAGAATGAATGCCAGAGATATCAGAAGTCTTTGCCGCATTTTTTCAATTACAAATTTCAAATTACGAATTGCGAATTAAAGAAAGTTTCCGCCATTCATAATTGTTAATTCGTAATTATTTGCTTGTATCTGTTTCTAAATTCTTCCCAATCCTTTTCTTGAGTCACATCAAAACCGTACCAATGACGCTCAAAATTATTGGTTAAGCCGTTCATATTTTCATAAAGTTCGCGGCGTTTGCTAACGTCGCGCAAGTAATCGCGGTTGGTTTTATGTCGTGAAAGCCCGATGATTTTTCTATCGCCTAACTCGCACAAAAGAGCAATATAACCTTTGCGTATAGCCCCGCGAAGATTTCCTGACAAAGCTAAATTCTCAGCTTCGGCAAAAATGTTTTGGGCAGTTTCATCTGCCGAAAGTTGCTCGCCCAAAATAACGCGCGCTTTTTTCTCCTTCTTTTCTCTGCCGCGAAATTGACGAACAAAAAGCGGCGCAAATCGGTAAATCAAAAAAGCGATAATTCCCAACATGAGAGCGTAAAGAATCATTTGCAAAATGAAAGAAAGTGATTGAAAACCTGTTGTTGAAGGCTCAGACAAATTCGAGGGATTTTCAAGCTCATTGATTTTTTGCTCTAAAGCGGACAGCCGCTCGCTGATTTCATTTAGAATTTCAGCTCGTTTCAACGGATTTTTCGTTTCCTTTTCAAATTCGTTTAACCTTTCATCGAGCCACTGATTATTCGTCTCAATCTCCGCGCCTTTCCATTCGATTTTTTCCGAAACAGGAATTTTCGCGCGAATCTCGCCAACAATTCGGCGTTCAAATTGCGGGTAGTTTTTGTTCGCCACGTCTTCGTCGTTTGGATAAAGCAGTTCGATTGTCGATTTTCCGGCGTCTTGAAGATTTTTCTGATATTCCGCCAGAGTTTTTGCGGCAATTGACAAAGGCGCGAACACAGCACAAATAAGAAAAAGAAAAGCCTCGCCGCGAAATGGCAAAATGCGGCAATTGTTTTTGGGTCTTTTCAAAATAATATTCATCAAACAATTTCTGCGCAAAATTTTTTATTGCACGGATTAAGTAAAGATACGTTTTAGTTATTTGATGGAAGGCGTAATTTTTACAATTTCAATTTATTACTTCCAAAGCAAAATCAGCAGACTGTTATTTGTTATCAACCCTGTTTTCTAGCGTATCCTGCAAATTTTGCGGCAGATTTGAAAGTAAATTTATATTCGCTCTTTGCTCAATTGCGCGGATTGTTGTGCGAAATTTTCGCCAATCAGTATTGCCGATTTCCTTTGCATTCGGCATATCTACAGCGATAATGTGCGTTTCTTCGTTTATTACGGAAAAGTCCGCGCCCTGGGGTACGGCGACGATTACTTTCCAGCAGTTGGACGGAACCGTAACTTTATTTTTCAATTTTCCTTTTTCGCCATAAACGCCCGCAATAACATATAAATCAACTTTTCCTTTTTTCACCAGACCACGCGAGTAAGATTCGAGACTTTCCCAGACATTTCTATTTAACTCCGGCACTTGCGGCGTGATATTCGTCATAAAAAATGTCGCGCTATTGGCTTCGGGACTGCTCGAACGGTCGGCGCTCGGACATAGATGCCCGCGGTCGAAACCACTTCCCGTGTAATCGGTTGGCGTAACTCTTCTAAAGTTTTTCGGCAAATTCGGGTCAGGTCGAAAATCATTCTGCCGTTCGGCTACTCCAAAATCACTTTCGGCGATGCGCCACGAAACCCAATTCGCCGTGCCGCGACTGTTGTTGTATGAAAGCGCGTAAGCGTTGTTGACCATCAAAAAATTGTCGGCGTTGGCGGTGTTGTTTGTTGCGCTGCTCGGATTGCCGAGCGCGAGATAAACTCTTTGAGCTTCTTCCGCATTTGTTATCGGCAGCGCAGGTTTTTGTCCGTCGGGAATGGCGGTGTTTGCGGTTTCCGGCGTTTCGGTTATTCCATCGCGAATCTTTTTACCAACCCAAACACAAAAAAATGCAATCAAAACAATGATTATTAAAGCAATGATGCCGCCCGTGATAACTTTGTTATTCATAAAATACCGAAAAATTTTATCACAAAATAATAAAAACCTTTGATGTGTTTTTATCAAAAGATAAGCTAAAATAAAACTGCAATGAACGAAAACCTGCACTTAACCGGATTTTCAAAAAGCGAGCTTGCCGAGTTTGCCGCGCAAATCGGCGAGCCGAAATATCGCGCGAAACAAATTTTTAGAGGTTTGCACTCGAGGCGCTTGCTCTCTTTTGAAGAAATGACTGATTTACCGAAAACGTTTCGTGAAAAATTAAATGAAATTGCCGCAGCTTCAACCTTGAGGGTCGAATCGCGGTATGTTTCCGAAGACGGAACGCGGCGATTTTTGATGAAAACGCACGACAACTTTCCGGTAGAAACCGTTTTTATTCCCACCGAAAACCGCGATACGATTTGTTTTTCCTCACAATCGGGTTGTCCGCTGAAATGCGATTTTTGTTTGACGGCAAAACTTGGACTTTTAAGAAATTTAACGGCAGGCGAGATTGTCGAACAAATAATCATTGTTCTCAACGATGTTTACGGCGTTGGAGAAGAAACCCCGCACGGCACAAATTTGGTGGCGATGGGCGCGGGCGAGCCGTTTCTGAATTTTGAAAATTTGACGAAAGCGATAGAGATAATGGCGGACGAAGAAGGTTTGTTTATTGTGCCGAATCGAATCACGGTTTCGACTGCCGGAATTGTTCCGAAAATTTATGAATTTGCCAAACTTGAAAAACGCCCGCATCTCGCAATTTCACTTTCCGCGCCAAATGATGAACTGCGCGACAAATTGATGCCGATAAACAAACGCTGGAAGATTGAAGAATTGTTGAAAGCAGCGAAGGAATTTGAAAAATCTTTGCGGCGCGGCGAGCGTTTTACGTTTGAATATGTTTTGCTCGGCGGCGTGAATGACACAGACGAACACGCGCGAGAACTTGCCAGTTTATTAAACAGTTACGAATTAAACCGCGTGAAAATAAACTTAATTCCACACAATTCCGCCGAACCGCTCGAATATCACCCTTCAAGTTGGGAACAAGTCGAGCATTTCAAAGAAATTTTGGAAAGCAAAGGTGTTTCGGCTTACGTTCGCCGTCCGCGCGGGCGCGATATTTACGCTGCCTGCGGACAACTTGCGGCGAAAGACACGCCGAACCTAGTGCAGATTTTAATTTAGTGGTGAAGTATTAACGGTGAGCGGTCAAAAGTAAATGATTAGTTTTTGTTTGTGATGCTAACGCGCTCTCTTTCAATCACCGTTCACCACTCATAGTTCACCACTAAATCAATTTTATGGAAATTCTCATTGTCGGAGTTGTTTTAGTTGCGCTGATGGTTTTCGTTTCGACGAAAATAAAAAAGAGCGCGGCGCAGGCTTTTGAGCGGGAGACAATTGATACTGAAGATTTCAGAATTACAAAACCCGAAGGATTTATCTCTCCGATAAATGAAAATTCCCGATTTGCTTTTGAAGCCTACACAAAGGATTCGGGCAAAAACGATGCTGAAGAATTTCGGCAGGCACAAGCGCGTTTAATGGTAATTACTGATTCGGACTTTGAAACGGTTTGTGAAAACGTTAAAAAATCAGTCGGTCGAGTTTTGTCCGAAAATTTTTTGGAAAACGCGGCGGTAAACCAGAAACATTGTTTTATCGAAAGCGAAGAAATTAAAAACAACGTAAAAATCATTTCGTTTTGGAAAATTATTAAAAGCATCCAAAAGCAAAAAATTTACGAATTACAAGTTTCGGTATTGGAAAATTACAGGGAGGAATTTCAAGACAGAATAAACGAAATGCTCGAAAGCTTCGCTGTAAAATAAAATATCTTCTCGCGGCAGGCGAGTTTTGTTTATTTGTAAAAGGAAATTATGAAAAATTTTTTATTCGGCACCATTTTATTTTTAATCTTTTTAGTAGTCGGTTTGTCAAAAACAAACGCTCAAACGTTTAGCGGTTCAATCGGCGCGGTCAAGCGCGGCGGCGCAACACGCGGCACGATTGTGATGAATATTCCGGGCGGTTTGCACGTTAATTCGAGCCGTCCGAACAGCGAGTATGCGATTCCAACAGCTATAAAAGTTAGCGCACCAGGTGCAAAAGTCGGTTCGGTGATGTATCCGCGCGGTAGAAATCGCAAATTCGAATTTTCCGACGATACGCTTAATGTGTACGAAGGTCGAAGCGTCTTTAATTTTAACGTTAGCGTTCCGGCAAATTTTAAGGGAAATGTTATGAAAGTACGCGCTGTTGTGCGGTATCAGGCTTGTACGAACGAAGTTTGTTACCCGCCGAAAAGCAAGGAAATTACATTGACCGCGAAAGTTAGATAAGAAAAAAGAAGATTAGCCTCGAACAAACACGAAAGGTCACGAAATTAAATAAATAATTTTATGTTATTTCGTGTAATTTCGTGGCTAATTTTCTTTTAGACCAATGACCGATATCAAACGCCCCATTTTGCCATAAAGTTTTTTCTCCTTGCGATAAGAAAAAAACAAATCGGTTCTTTCCATTGTGCAAAGCGGCGCGGTGAAAATGTTTTCCGGCAAGACGCTGACCGAGATAAGCTGTTCTTTATTGGCAAGATGTAAATCAATAAGAGCGTGTCCTTCGCGTGTTTTTTGGAAAAGACTTTTGCTTTCAGGAAAGTTTTGTTTGAAAGCGTCAATCACGTCTTGCCCGATTTCATAATTTTTGCCACTTGCCGCCGGACCAATTGCGCAAATCAAATCTTTTGAGTTCGTGCCGTAATTTTCACGCATTTTTTCAATCGCATTTTTGACAATCGAATCAACAGTTCCGCGCCAGCCGGCGTGAACTGCGGCAAACGCTTTTGTCTTAATATCGCCGAGCAAAAGGGGAACGCAATCGGCAGTTTTAACGCCAAGCAAAACATTTGAAACATTGGAAACAAGCGCGTCAAATTTGTGATTTCCGTCTTTCGCGTCTTCAAAAGTTTTTATAATGCGAACGTCTGCGCTGTGAATTTGCCAGCACGAAGCAAGGCGAAAATCTCCGTCAAATAACTGCAAAAAACGTTTTCGATTTTCTTCAATATTCTCTGCGGAATCTTCATCATATCCGGCTAAGTTGAGAGAATTTTTCGGAAAATTACTAACGCCGCCAAGCCGCGTCGAAAACCCATTGACGAAGCCTTTTTCTTCCAAAGCGCGAGAAACCAAAACTTTTACGCCGCTTTTTTCTCGCCAATAAAATCCGTTTTCGGTTAAACTTTGATTTTCGTCGTTTTCAGAACTTTGAATTTTGAACTTGGAGCTTTGAACTTGATTTGTGATTGTTTCCATCGGCATAGATATAATTGAAGTTTATCGCATCCGCGAAACTCTTGAAAGAACGCCGCGTTTTACCGAGCGAGTTTTTACGGAAAAAGAGCGCGATTATTGTGAATCAAAAGGCGCTGCTGCGGCGCAATCTTACGCCGCTCGTTTTGCCGCTAAAGAAGCGTGCTTGAAAGCCTTGCAAACAGGCTGGCGCGGAAAAGTTACGTGGCATGATGTAGAGATTGTTTCCGACGAAAACGGCGTGCCGAATTTGGAAATTCGCGGTGAGGCGCGAAAAATTTTAGAAAAGCTCGGCGCCGATAAAGTTTATTTATCGCTTTCTCATACAACCGAACACGCGATTGCGCAGGTTATTTTAGAGCGGGTTTAACTTTTCGTATTTCTATTTTGTTGAGAACGGTAATCCCTTCGTTTAATTTTAGAACAAAAGTTCTGGGTGCGAATGTTTGTTTCTAATAAGAATTAAAAAATCACTTTTTTCATTGACTTGGTTGTTGAGTTATTCTTTCGGATGGTAAAACGGGACGGCTCGCGTCCGGGTTATCGGGCGAAGTGTGCAGGTGAACAACTTTCCAATCTTTACCGATAAGCCGAAAAACAAGCGTCATTCTGCCCGAAGCCGTTTCTAGCTTGCCGTTATATTCCTGCGACTGTTTCCATTTGCAAGTAACATATGCCGCATCTTTGCCGAGCATTTCGACACGGATACCGGTAGGATCGAGGGTCACGTTTGAAGTTTTTTCGTACAGTGACTGGCGGTTTTTCTTCATATTTTCCCAACCGATTGTTGCCGTGCCGTTATTGTTGAAGAAAAGAATTTTTTCCGAGTTTTGATAAACGCTCATTACTTTTTCAGCATCGGCTTGTTTGATGCCCTCGATGAGTCGGTCAAAAGCGGCGCGTATGCTCTTTTCGGCGCTTGTAGCTGTCGTGGTTGTTACAGTTGTAGTTTTTACTTTAACGGTTCTGGTTCTTTGTCCGAAGGCGGTAAAAGTTAAAATTAAAATTATAAAACTGATAAATGTAAATTTTTTCATAATAATTGTCCTTTCAAAAAAGTATTTAATTATAAAGTTTATAATCAAAAGTGTTAGTTGCAAAGCATAGACTTTTAGTTTTCCAAATCAAAAATTCCGAATAGAACCAAGCATCAAAATTTCAAAAGCTTATACCATATCGTATTATGCATATTTAGTTTTCTACGTTTTGGGTTACGACATATTTTTATAATTATTTATTTCTGTCGTAAATTCAGCGTAAAATATAACTCAATCAATTTTCAATCTGTCGGTATAATTTTTGCTTGCAAGCGCCAGTAAACATTGAAGAAATTCACCGGTTCACTCTTCCGTGAAGAAAATCGAAAGTTTAAGGAGAAACTAAATATGCAGCTGACAAAGAAAATTCTTTGGGCGTTTTTCTTCCTGATGCCCCTTTTAGTCCTAAATGCCGGAAACGCATTTGCCAATATTTCTGATGATGAAGTTCCGGAAATTAAAGCGCGGGTTGCGCGAATCAGTTTCCTGCGCGGCGATGTGCAAATCAAACGCGCCGACAGCAGCGATTGGGAACGCGCCACGCAAAATCTGCCGATTGTCGAAGGCGACGAAATCGTTACCGACAAAAATTCACGCCTTGAAATTCAGTTTAACAGTCAAAATTATTTACGTCTCTCCGAAAATGCTTATCTGAAAATCACAACTTTGCGTGATGAAGGTATTGGGCGGACAAGCGCGTGTCTATTCTGAAGATTCGGGATTTACGCTTCGCAACGGAAAAAGCGCACGAATTTATTTGGACGGAAACAATATAGGCGAATGGGAAACTTCCGATGCTTCGCGTTATGCCGATGAGTTTGACAGTTGGGCTTTGGAACGCGACGCGATAATCGCCAAGCGTTTGCGCGACGCATATTACGACAAATACTATGACCGGGATATTTACGGCGCAGAAGATTTAAACGATTACGGCGAGTGGATTTACACAAAAAAATATGGGTACGTTTGGCGTCCGTTTAGAAATGCGACGAGCAGTTATGCAAACTGGTCACCGTATCGTTACGGACATTGGCGCTGGATTCCGCCTTACGGCTGGACTTGGGTTAATGATGAACCCTGGGGCTGGGCAACATATCATCATGGACGCTGGGTTTACATTGACAACGATTGGGCTTGGACACCTTATTCATACCATCGCGCACAGCGTAGCTGGTGGCGACCCGCATTAGTTGTTGTAACTTACTCGGGAAGTTTAATTTGCTGGTACCCTCTGCCCTATAATTATAATTACTACAACTATAATCACTATTCTTCGACTTATGTTGACCGGCGGAAGTACAAGACAACCGTCATTAACAACACAACCGTTGTCGTAAACCCGACGCCGAATCTACCACCGTCTCCGCAAGTAGTAATCGGAACGATAGGTAGCCGCGGAGACAGAATTAGTAATACAATTCCGCCGGTAGATTCTATTCCCCCGAAAGGCGTAGTCGGCGTTCTGGCAAGTGATTTTGGTAGAGAAAAGAAGGTTTTTCTTACCGCGCCGCCTGAAGTAGCTCGAAGAGTTCTTTCCGAAACGCCTTCGGAGATTAAAAATCCGCCCAATCTTCCGACTTACAAAGATTTAAGCAACAGAATAAGCAGAGATATTCGCGTTGAAAATCCGAAGCTCGAAACGATTGATTCACAAATTAACACAGGAGCAATTGGGAGAAAAACGGGCGTTTCCATGGACGAAAATCTTCGCCAAGAGCGCATTTACGGAAATCGTCCTTTGATTGAAAGAAATCCGAATACGGAAGAAGTTAAAAGCAGAGATGAAGCAAGACCGGAAATACGCGATACCGGAGTGGTTAAACGGCTTCCGCGCTCGGTCATTAGGCAAGACGATGAAAAGTTTGATGTAAAAGAAGCGCCGTCAAGAGAAATTCCATCAGAAGGCAATCCAACGAGTCGTTCAAGGCGTGAAAAATTGGAAGAAAGAAGAGAAGATGCGCCTGTCTATAAACCGCGAAAAAATAATCGAGATGAAGAGTTACCTTCGCCGCGGCACGAACGTGAAGAACGTTCACAACCGCCGCCGAAAGTAGAAGAACCACGTTCCGAACCACCACCAAGGCGTGAGGAACATCGTATTAAGCCGCCTTCTGAACTGCCAACTCCCGAGAAAAAACCACAGGAACGACAACCTTCGCCGCCTTTGAACGAAGGTAGAAAAGGTAAAGAAGACCTAAAGGACGGATAGTAATCAGTTATCAGTTAGCAGTCAAGAATCAGCAGTTATTAATGAACACTTAATAACTGCTGATTCTTGACTGCTCTAGTTATTCTGCAAGAAGATTTCTTTGTTTATTGCCGTTGGATTACCGATGACGACGAAGCGAATATTTTTCATATATTTATTCGCTGCCGCCTGCACTTCTTTGGGTTTAACCTCACGAATTCTATCTAAAAATTGAAACGCGTTGCGCCAACCGCCGCCGATTAATTCGTATTTGGCAAGCTCGGCGGCTTGCGCTCCATTGGTTTGCTGGTCAACGTAATAAAGCGTCAAGAAATGCCCCGATATGCCGGAAATTTCTTCTTCATCTATCAATTTAGTTTTCAAATTGTTTATTTCATTGAGCATCACGCTAACCGATTGATTAGCATCAACAGCGGTAACATAGATATTTCCCGTGTTTGCCGAGCGCGATTCCAACTCTGCATTCGGCGCGTAGGAAAGTTGGCGGCGAAGGCGAACTTCTTCATACACGCGGCTCTGCAAAAAAGTTACCGCCACGCGCATCGCGTAATAATCAGGACTGCTTAAAGACGGCGCATTAAAAATTCCTTGAATATAATTGGTCGGCAAGTTCCGAGAAGTTATATCCACGCTCGGTTTGGAAAAATCAAGCGTGGGGTAGGCAGTTTCTTTATAATCACCGCGCGGCAATTTGCCGAATGATGCGGCAATGCGATTTTGTAAATCTTTCGCGTCCAAATCTCCCACAATTACCAGAAGGAGTTTTGAAGTTTGCATTGTCTTTTGATGATATACGCGTAAGTCTTCGGAATTTAAATTGCCGATTATATTAAGCCTTCCGCGCACGTTGTTAGAATACGGATGATTTGCATAAACAATACGGTCTTGCAAAACTTGCAAAAAATTGTCATTGTCGGTTTCTTCTTCTCTTAAACCGGTTAAGATCCTTTCACGGGCGGAACTTAAATTTTCCGCTGTAAAAGCCGGATTTAACACTATATCGGTAAAAATTTCCCACGAACGATCAAAATTCTGCCGAGTCGAAGCCAGCGAAAGAACGCTGTAATCATTATTCACGCCGGAGCCAATGCTGCTTCCTGTTCGCGCAAGTTCGCGTCTTAAA
>JAIVJJ010000064.1 GCA_020200095.1 Acidobacteriota bacterium
GGTTTAACAAGCGGCGGTAACAGCGGTACGACCGTGAATACCACAAATTCGCCAACTGTGGCTGATAACCAAAAGCGCACCGGCATTACGACCTTTTATTACGGATATAAATCCAATGCGGAAGGAAAACTCAATGCGGAACAAAGACGCGGCAAATCCGCTCGTATGTATTATGACAACTCGCGCCGTAAATGGGCGGTTGATGTAAGCAATGGATTATTATCCGGCACAACTACGATACGGACGAAAACAGTAACGACAACTACGTCGGCTGACGGCGGCAACCTTCCGAACGGCGCAAGCATTATTTATTTTCCGACCAAAGGAAGCGCTGAAGGAATTTACAAAGCGTCGTTGCGACAAGGCGATTGGGCGAAAATGTGGTATGACTCCAAACGCCGTGAATGGGCGGTAGCGGTCAAACCGCGTTTGTAATTTAACCAAATACAAGGAAATTAGTTGCGTTAACAAACCCTGAGAGATTGCAACATTCCTGTTGCAATCTCCCTTTTATTTTTAAGCTAATAGAAGGCGTCATATTGTGTTCGATGGCTTCGTATTTATTTTGTAGGAGTTTCAAATGCAAATAATTGGGAGAATTCTTCTGAGCGGTTTAATCGGCGCAATCGTTTGTGCCATTCTCAGTTTCTTAATATTTTTTGTGCTGGGGGTTTATGAGGGTCAAAGCCTCATCATTGAAATATTCGCTTATGGTTTTGTTGTCGGCATGATTGCCGCTTTCATCGGCGCGATTATTGGTTTGATGGTCGGAATCGGTAATTTAGGTGTGATAGGAGGTGGAGTTGCCGGCGTTTTGGGGACATTAATTGGAGTGGCGATTTATGTTTACACCATCGCAGAAAATCCCGGACAATACGGAGACTACTTCAGGGCAGGAGGAGGGTTTTCTATCT
Organism: Acidobacteriota bacterium; assembly: GCA_020200095.1. GTDB lineage: Bacteria > Acidobacteriota > Blastocatellia > Pyrinomonadales > Pyrinomonadaceae. Next base: position 915 of record JAIVJJ010000064.1, read on the forward strand.
ATTTTTATTTGCCGACAATTCTGACAGGTATTATCACCGCATTGCTCAAAGATTTTTTCGTCAAAAAATTGATTAATAAACCTTAAAGGTAGATTGTTTTCGCCGTATCAGAATTAATGATCTAAGGTCGCAATCGAACAAGTCTTGCGGACGCGGGATAGCGTTTCTGTAAGTTGTGTGCAAGTAGGGTGTAGATTGCGACTGTATCCCGAATTTAAGGCAATGCTCGCATCTTCTTATCTTATTTTTGCTTTAGAATGTGGAACAAAGAAAAACAAATTATTGAGTCATGCCTTTCACCAAACGAGCGGCTGTTGTGGTTTGGCAAACCGCGTCAAGGCTTTTTTCTTCGTGCCTCAGACATTTACATTATTCCATTTAGCCTGATGTGGGGCGGCTTTGTAATCTTTTGGGAAACGATGGTTGTAAAAAGCGATGCGCCGTTTTTCTTTATACTTTGGGGTATTCCGTTTGTCATAGTCGGTTTGTATTTGATAGTTGGACGCTTTTTCGTAGATATGTGGCAACGCAGTAAAACATTTTACGGAGTAACGAGCGAGCGCGTAATAATCGTTTCGGGTTTATTCAGTCGCAAAATAAAATCGCTTAATCTTCGGACGCTGCCGGATGTAACCCTGGAAGAAAAAGTTAATGGAAGCGGCACAATTACTTTTGGAGAAGTAAGTCCTTATACGGACTGGAATAAAGGCGGCTTCTTTCGCTTTAGAAAAGCCAAAATTGAAGCTGTGCCAAGGTTTGAACAAATACCACAAGTCAGAAATGTTTATGAAATAATTAGAAATGCACAAAAGCAATCCAGCTAAGGCAAAGCCCGACAAGTCATTGGACGCGAGCGCGAAACTGCTTGCTTCATAAAAACATATTTCGTTAAATCCGAAGGTTGCGCATAACGAATTAGAAATATGAAGGAGTATGAAACACTCTGAACTTTTGTTTTAATAATGACGTTAGAATTTCTGCAATTGGATATTCTCCGTAATTCTTAAACTTAAACAATAGAACAATATGCCATATTTATTATCAGCTTTATTAATTCTTTTCGCGTTTGTTTCGATCGAGGCACAAGCAGTTAAAATTATCGTTAAACCAAGCTCAATCTATATTGAAAAAACATCTGCGGCGCAAAATCTGAATTTCGATTTTATTTTGGAAAATACAACGAATGAAAATTTGTCTTTGAGTGAAGTGCAGGTTTCCGTTTTTGACAGTAAAGGCAAACTGGTTTTGCGGAAGTTTATTGACGGGAACGGCGTGCGTCCAAGCATTATGACCGTCCCGAATCGTGAACTCGAACCGAATAAATCTTTGCTTGTATTTAATCCTTTTTATAGCTTTGCGTCGGACGCAGAATTGAGCCGAATGCTTTATAAATTTACATTTGAAACGAAAGACCGCAAAAAACAATTTGTTTCGGAAACTGCGGTTTCACCTGTTTTTTATCAAACAAAAACGAATCTGATTTTACCTGTTAAAGGACGCTCGATTATCTATGACGGACACGATTTTTACTCGCATCATCGCAGGTTTGATTATATGTTTGCGCCGATAGCCGCATTTGGTTTCAAAACAAACTTTATGCGTTACAGCTATGATTTTGTTCCGGCGAACGAAGCCGGTGAGATGTTTCAAGGTGACGAGAAGAACAACGCTAGTTATTTTGGTTTCGGCGCGAATCTCTATGCGGCGGGCGATGGCAAGATTGTGTCGGTTGTCGACGACAAGCCCGACAATCGCTCGTTTGATGAATCACAACTGACGACAAATCGGATGGTTTTATGGGGAAACTATATTGTCATTGACCATTTAAACGGTGAATACAGCGTCTATGGACACATCAAGCAAAAAAGCGCGAAAGTTAAAATCGGCGACACGGTTAAACAAAATCAAATAATCGCACAGATGGGCGCTTCGGGCAGTTCGATGTTCCCGCATCTGCATTATGAACTGCAGAACGGCGCGGACACTGATGCGGAAGGCTTGCCTTCGTATTTCAGCAACTTTCAGAGAATTCTTGGCGCAAAGACGCAAGTTGTAAAACTCGGACAAATTGACAGCGGCGATATTGTGCAACGGTAATATATAATTATGATGAGACATAAAGCATCACGAAGACTAAATAAAAAAATAACGTTGTGCGACTGCACGGCGCATTGGTTGTATCGTAATTAAAAATTGAGCAGTTCAGTATTTATTTTCGTAGGATTAGTCTAAATTTCATATCACAGGAGAAATTGTATGAATACTCCAGACAATTTACCTAAATTGTTTTCGCTAACAGCAGTTTTTGCGTTATGTCTAATTTTATTTGGAACGCAAACGACGCTTGCTCAGAAAACGCAGACAGAAATTTTTGTCGAAACGCTCGCTCAGGCGGAAGCTAAAATGCAGGCGAAACAATGGGCGGAAGCTGCGGCGCTATGGGAGCAAATCGTTAAGGCGAATCCCGTGCAGGGCAGATTTTGGCAGCAGTTGGGCTTGGCTTATTACAATGCCAAAGATTACCGCAAATCAATTCCGGCTTATGAAAAGCAGTTTAAACTCGGTTACGGGCAACCGGCATACGCAGCTTATAACATTGCTTGCAATTACGCGCTGGCGGGCGAAAAAGAGCAGGCGATTAAGTGGCTTGAAAAAGCGTTGGAGTTGAAATTTCCCGATCTTCCACACGCGCAGACTGACACGGATTTGGAATCTATCCGCAGCGACCCGCGCTATCGAAATATGGTCGGCTTGATTGATACGAGCAAGTTGTCGCGCGATGAAGGCTGGCGAACTGATTTGCGTTTTCTCACACGCGAAATCAAACGGCGCGGGTGGAATTTGTTTCCGCGAATCGGAACGGAAGTCGAGTTTGACGCGCAGGTAAAACGAATCAACGACGCAATTCCCAATTTAACCGACCCGCAGATTGAGATTGAGATGCTGAAACTGATGCGTCGGGTCGGCGACGGACACTCTAATCTGTTCGGCTCGCGTGAAAGAAAAGAATGGCTGGAAACCATTCCGGTTCTTTTTTATATGTTCGAGGAAGGTTTATTTATCGTAGCCTCCGACCCGAAACACAAGGATTTGCTCGGCTCGCAAGTCTTGAAATTCGGCGGGCGCTCCGTTGATGAAATCGTCAAAGTAATTCAAGCGACTTCGAGCGAGGACAATAAAATCTGGATTAAACAAATCGCGCCGTATCGGATGCGGCATTTGCCTCTGCTGCACGCCGCCGGAGCGATTCCAGACGCGAACAAAGTTGAACTGAATTTGCGCGGGATGGACGACAAAGAACGCACCGTTACATTAACAACGGATATGACGCAGCCAAACATCTGGAACACGAAACCGAATCCGCCCGAATGGGTAAACCTGCCGCAAACTTTGGGAACGCCCGTTCCGCTTTATTTGAAAAATGCGGGTGCGAATTATTGGTTTGAATATCTGCCCGATAATAAGACGGTTTATTTTGGATTTAACAGCGTCCGCAACGATGAGAAAGAATCGCTTGCCGCTTTTTCCGAAAAGCTTTTTAAGTTCGTCAACGAAAACCCGGTTGAAAAATTGGTGATTGACTTGCGCTGGAACAACGGCGGCAATACGAATCTGCTCACGCCGCTCGTTCAAGGATTGATTAAAAACGAGAAAATAAACCGGCGCGGAAAACTGTTCATCATCATCGGTCGCCGAACTTTTTCTGCCGCGCAAAACGCCGCGACGTTTTTCGAGCGATACACAAACGCGACCTTCGTCGGCGAACCGACCGGCGCAAGTCCGAATTTTGTCGGCGAAGAAGACCCGTTTGTTTTACCGTATAGCAAAATTATGGCAAACGTCTCGCATCTTTACTGGCAAAGCGCGTTTCCGCAAGACGGACGAATCTGGATCGCGCCGCAAATTTACACGCCGCCGACGTTTGAAGCGTATCGGACGAACCGTGATGCGGCTTTGGAAGCGATTTTAAATTATAAGGAAAAAACAAATTGATTTGTTCTTACAAGTCGCGTCAACTCCGCCGTTATGTGGCTAAACTGTTAAGCTGAAGATATGAATTATGAAGCGGAAATATGGAGAAAAGCCTACGCCGACGATGGTTATGTCATTATCCGCGACCTCGTTGATTCTCAGACGTTACTGAATTTGCGCGAAGCGATGGAAAGAATAATAAAGAATCCCGAAAGTCTTCCGCCGAGTCTGAAAGATAAAATCTTTTTTGAGCGCGAACACGTTAAAAATAACGCTCAAAGATTACCCTGACTTGACTGCTGAACAGTGCGGCAATAGCGTGCGCGAAATCTCCGATTTGCCTTTGTTCGATTCCGTCTTCGCTCGGTTGATTTGTTACGCGCCGCTTCTGGATGTGCTTGAAGCATTGTTTCAAAGCACCGAGTTCAGCTTTTACCTTCAAATCGGACATCCGAAAGACGCGCGTGTCGGCAACGGCTTGCTTCACTTTCATCGAGATACAGCTAATGAAGATTTCACGTCCGCCGACACAATCACGGCAATTCTTTGTTTAGATGAGATGACGGCTGAGAACGGTCCGACCGTTTTTGTTCCCGGAAGCCACAGGATTTCCGATGAAGAAGCGATGAAACCTCGCTGGAGAACGGTAGAAGAATCTGAATTGAGTTCTGAGAATATGGTCAAAGCCCATTGTTCGGCGGGTTCGGGAATCTTTTTCAGTTCAAAAATTATTCACGGCACGGGTCATAATCGTTCCGATTACTCGCGGCGAACTATCTTGACAGGTTGGGCTGGTGCGGATGTTTTACCTACTTCAGCAATTCGTTTTCCGTATCAAGGCTTAAAACCGAGAAGCAAAAATCCCGCGTATCAGGAGCAGATGAAGAAAACTTTTCAGAACTTAACCGTTGGTTAAACTGTTGAACTAAGGATAACTGCGTCACATAACAAGTCATTGGACATGAGGCGAAACAGCGACTTTTATTGAGTTGTCCGTCAACTCAAACGGGCATGGTAATGGTTTCCGCCCACATCAACTCCACCGTTCGACATCTTCTCTGCGGTGTGAAATGATGCTTTTATGATACGACTCGTTTTACATTTAAGTTGTGTTGCCGCCCTTTTGCTGCTTAGTTTTACTTCGTGCCGAGCGCAAACAATTTCGCGTTGCCAGCCTGAACGAGATTTGCCTCAAAATCCCAAGCCCGGCGTAGTTGGGTTAAATCTTAGCCGCGACGGTGAAACGCTCGTTACCGCCGGAGCGGACGGCAAAATTAGAATTTGGAATGTAGCGACGGGACAGGTTGAGCGCACTTTGAGCGGACATACAAATTCGCTTTACAAAGCTGAGTTTAGTCCGAACGAAAAATTGATTGCATCTTCGAGCCGTGATAGAACGGCGAGAATTTGGGACTTCGCCACGGGACGAGAACTTTATAAATTGACCGGATTTAGATGTTCGGTTAAATCTGTCGCCTTCAGTCCAAACGGAAAAACGCTTGCCGTTGTCGGCAATGACGGAATGCTTAAATTATGGAATGTCGAAACCGGGAAAGAATTAAAATCACTCGTTCACTCCAATTCGCCTGACGTGGACACATCAGTTTATTCAGTAGTCTTTAGCAGCGACGGAAAAAAGATTTACGCGGGCAACGGCGACGGCACAATCAGCAAATGGGACGCGGCGACGGGCAAAGAAACACGCAGTTGGAAGGCTCACGGCGGGACGGTCTTCGCTTTGGCTTTCAGCGGCTTGCTTGAACAGTTACATCCGGTTGCTTTTAGCCCAGACGGAAAATTGATTGCCGCCGCCTTCGTCGGATTCGATGAAAAGCAAGGGCAGTATGCTTATCACCGAATCTTTGTCTGGAACGTGAAAACCGGAGAAAAACTATTCACTTTTGAAGGACACAAACTTGACATCGGCGCACTTGTTTTCACGCTCGACAACCGCTTTCTGATAAGCGGCAGCAACGACACGACAATAAAATTCTGGGATTTGAAGACCGGACAAGAATCGCGGACATTGACACAGCCGCCATCAAAGACAATAAATTAACGTGCGTGGTTAAAAATAAACTGATGTCAAACAAGTCATCGGACGTGAGCGCAAAACCGCTACGCGCAACTTTAGGTTCGGCGGACAACGGGATAAAAAAGTCGCTGTTTTGCGCTCACGTCAACTCCGTCGTTTGATGCCTTCGTATTTATTTTGTAGGAGTTTCAAATGCCGACAATAGCAAGGATTTTTCTGAGCGGTCTAATTGGCTCAATCGTTTGTGCCATTCTCAGTTTTTTAATGTTTTTTCTGCTGACAGTTTATGATGGTCAAAAGCTCATTGAAATATTAGGTTATGGTCTTATCGTCGGCATGATTGGCGCTTTCATCGGCGCGATTATTGGTTTGGCGGTCGGAATCGGTGATTTAGGCGTGATAGGTGGTGGAGTTGTCGGTTTTTTGGGGACATTAATTGTAGTGGCGATTTATGTTTATTCAACCGCAGAAAACTCTGGTCAATACGGATATTTCCTGAGTGAGTCGACAGTAATTTTTGTCGTTTTGTCTTTGCCGACAATTCTGACAGGTGTGATCACCGCATTGCTCAAAACTGCATTGCTCAAGAAAAAGATTTATAAACCTTAGGGCAGATTGTTTTCGCCGTATAAAAGTTAATGATCCAACGGCGACATCAAATTCCAGTACTGGGCTGTTGCGCATGGACTGCAAGCACATCGCAATATTTGGAACAAAGGAAAAGAGACATGAAAGCTCAACTTGTTGCTAGTGAAACAATTGTTAAGGAAGGCATAGCGAATCATCAAAGAGGCGCGGAAACGGTGGGAGGAAAATTGTATCTAACCACTCAACGGCTTGTCTTTGAGTCTCACGACTTTAATATTCAAACCGTCAACTTAATCCCATTGATGCCAAACTCAATCAAGGTTGTAACAAAAGCAGGACAAGAGCACAGCTTCGTTGTTTTTGGTAGGGATGAATGGATTCGTACCATAGAAGGTCAAGATGCGCGAATTTGATGAGCAATCTGAACTATACATAGACAAACTGAGGGGTAAAACAACAGCCCAACAAGTTATTGGACGGGAGGGCGAAACCGCTACCATGCGACATCAGGTTTAACGAGTAAGGTGATAAGAAAGTCGCTGTTTCGCCCGCGTCAATTCCAGCGTTGGGCAGCTTCGCTTGTTTTACGGACGGACGATAATTGAATGAAAAAATCAAAACTTTTCTGTTTTATCTTTATTGTTGCGGCATTGTTGACTGTTTCATCTCAGTTGAACGCACAAAGCAAAGGCGCTCGGAAATTTGTTGTTTCATTCGACAGATTTGGTCCGGTCAAGATTGGAATGACGCTTTCTGAAGCTGCAAAAGCGTTGGGCGTCCGTGTTACAAGAGATGCCGGATATGAGGGTGGCGATTGTTATTACGCTTCTCCCAGAAGCGGTTTTAAGGATATTGCTTTTATGATGTCTGGTCGGCGTATTACGCGAATTGATATTAACAACAAAGAATATGCAACCGACAAAGACGCAAAAATCGGCGACACCGAAGCCCGAATCAAACTTCTTTACAAAGGCAAGTATAAAGTTTATCCGCATAAATACGTTGATGACGCTCATTACATCGAAGTTGCGATGAAGGGCGGAAAATATAGTATTATTTTTGAGACTGACGGAAAGCGCGTTGTAACCTATCGCGTGGGAAAACCTGAACAAGTCGGTTATGTCGAAGGTTGCTCTTAACAAAGGAACAATCCACCAAAAGCACAGAGCCCAATAAGTCATTGGATAGGAGGCGCGTGCGACAGTTTTTGTTGTTCTTCGAGTTAACTTTTTTTGTATTTCGCGGGCAAAATATTTTATGAATGATTTGAACTTCAACAGTTGGACTTGTCCTTTGCCGCTTCGTGATTATCCGAAAATCGTTCTCGGACACGGCGGCGGCGGAAAGTTGTCGAACGAGCTAATCGAAAATCTTTTCCTGCCCGCCTTTTCAAATGAAACGCTGGAAAAATTAGGCGACGCTGCAACGATTGATTTAAATGGACTTTTGCAAAATAGCTCACGTCTCGCATATTCCACCGATTCTTTCGTCGTCAATCCGCTATTCTTCCCCGGCGGCAACATTGGCGATTTGGCGATTAACGGCACGGTCAACGACGTGGCGATGAGCGGCGCGAAGCCTCTGTTTTTGAGCGCGGGTTTTATCATCGAAGAAGGTTTCGAGATGGAAAATCTTGGTAGAATTGTCGGTTCGATGAGCCGCGCTGCGCTCGCTGCGAATGTGCGTATAGTTACCGGCGATACGAAAGTTGTCGAGCGCGGCAAGGGCGACGGCGTTTTTATCAACACGAGCGGTATCGGTGTGATTCCCGAAGGCGCAAATATCGCGCCGAATCTGGCGCAAGTTGGCGATGTCGTGATTGTTTCAGGCGAAATTGGTTTGCACGGGATTGCGATTATGAGCGTCCGCGAAGGATTGGAGTTTGATGCGCCCATAGAGTCGGATTGCGCTCCATTAAATAATTTAGTCGCGGAAATGTTGGAAGTGACGAAAGAGATTCACGTTTTGCGCGACGCGACGCGCGGCGGAGTAGCTTCCGTTTTAAATGAAATCGCCAAATCTTCAAACATTGGAATTGTTCTTCAAGAAAATAAACTTCCCGTCCCGCGCATTGTGCGCTCGGCTTGCGAAATGCTCGGACTTGACCCGCTTTATGTCGCCAACGAAGGAAAATTGATTTGCATTTTGCCTCGCAAATACGCTGATGAATTGCTTGAAAAAATGCGTTTGAATGAATTTGGCAGAAAAGCGGAAATCATTGGCGAAGTTGTTACGGAACACGCTGGAATGGTCGTCGCTAAAACCGGCATCGGCGGAACTCGCGTCGTTGATTTGCAACTCGGCGAACAACTTCCAAGAATTTGTTGAAGCAAAATTAAAGACAAAGAATTAGCCCGGTGTGCAAACGCAGATAGCGTCTGACGCAATATGCTATAAATAAAATTATGAAGGAGTACTCGCCAAGTATTGAGAAGCGTTTATCAATCCGCAATCGTCCTGAAGGCACACCTGTTATGCATCAGTCCTGGGGGAAGTTATTGTTTATGCATTGGCAGATTCCGATTGAAGAACTTCGGCGTTTAATACCCGAACCTTTGATGATTGATACTTTTGACGGCGAGGCGTGGATTGCCATCATGCCTTTAACCATCTGGGACGCGCGTGCGACATTTACGCCTCCGCTGCCATTGATAAGCGATTTTCACGAGCTTAACGTGCGCACATATGTTCATCTCGGTGGAGTTCCCGGCGTATGGTTTTTCTCTCTGGATGCCAACAGCACGGTGGCGGTTATGGCGGCGCGAACTCTTTTTAGTTTGCCATACTACAATGCAAACATTAATTTGGAGCAAGAAAACAAGACGATTATTTACAACTTAAGCCGCAAGGACGAAACCGCAAAATTCAACGCCAAATGGACAATCGGCGAAGATTTGCCGAAGGCTAAACCAGGCTCACTGGATTTCTTTCTCATTGAACGGTACTGTCTTTACACATCTAATGAAGAAAAACTCTATCGCTGCCGCATTAACCACGAGCCTTGGGCTTTGCAGGAAGCAAATCTTTCGACATACGATTCAAGTATGATTGAAGCAAATGGCTTGCAAACGCCTATCGGTGAACCGTTGCTGCATTGCGGCGGTCCGGTTGACGTAGATGTCTGGTCGCTTGAAGAACTTTGATTAGAAGTCCGACTTTAGCTAAAACCAGCTATCTAATAAGTTATTTGAGCAACTGGCGCGCACTTGTTAGAAAACATAAATTTGCAAATAATCAAAAATGTAAATCGGTATAAAGGCGTTAATACGTTTCTTCGGCTTTTTTAATCTGCCAAACGTCTAAATCATATCTCAAAGACTGACTAAAGATTTAATTCAAGTCAGATTTTCATTCACAATTTTAAAGAGTTTGCCTAAGAGGAATAAATTATGAAAAGGCTGATTCCGTTATTAACTATTACAATTCTCTGTTGTGCATTGCTGGCTTCGTCGTCCCTGTGGCGAGCGTTGGCAGCCGATTGCACTAGAACTTCGATGGGCTTAATTCCGCTCAACGATCTGGGCGCAGGCACTTACAACGGCTCGCAAGGCGGACTGTATCCGGGCGGCACGAACACGCGCCCGTCCGCGCACGAAATCGCGGGAATCCAACAATCGCTCGCAGTGCGCCCGCTCGATGCCAACGGTCAGCCGAGCGCAAGCGGAAAATACGTCCTGCTTTCAATCGGGATGTCTAATACGACGCAGGAATTTTCCACCTTCAAGATGATTGCTGATGCCGACCCGCGCAAGAATCCGAATCTAGTAATTGTGGATGGAGCGCAAGGTGGTCAGGACGCGAATGATTGGAATAATCCAACGAGCAATACTTGGATAAACGCCAACACTCGCCTCACACAAGCAGGCGTTACCGCCCAACAGGTTCAAGTTGTGTGGCTCAAGCAACAGTTTGCGGGCGACAATCTCGCCGCCTTTCCGACGGATGCCGCACGCCTGCGCGATGTGTTGCGCGGGATTGCGTTGATTGCCAAATCTAAATATCCAAACCTCCGCGTTCTCTATGTTTCAAGCCGCATATATGGCAACTATAACGGACCGCTACGCGGAAAGGGAGCGTATGAAAACGGCTTTGCCGTCAAGTGGTTGGTCGAAGACCAAATCAACGGCGACCCGCGACTCGCTTACACGGGAAGCAACCCGCCAGCGCCTTGGATTGCTTGGGGACCGTATATGTGGGCAGACGGATTGACTCCGCGTTCGGACGGACTGATCTGGCAATGTTCCGATTTTGTTGATGACGGCATACATCCGTCTCCGACGGCTCGCCAAAAAGTGGCTGGTATGCTGCTCAATTTTTTCAAGAGCGACAGCACCGCGCGACTTTGGTTTCTCAACTCGCGTCGAAGCGTCGCCGATTTTGACGGCGATGGCAAATCCGATATTAGCGTTTTCCGCAACGGCACTTGGTATCTGAACCAAAGCACCGCAGGCTTTCGCGCCGCGCAGTTTGGCGCGTCAACAGACAGACTCGCACCAGCAGATTACGACGTCGACGGCAAAACCGACATTGCCGTATTTCGTGACGGTTATTGGTATTGGTTACAAAGTTCCGACGGCGCGTTTCGCGCTGCGCAATTCGGCACTGCTGGCGACATCCCTGTTCCTTCTGATTTCACGGGCGACGGACGGGCTGAATTGGCAGTTTATCGCGCAGGGTTTTGGTATACGCTTAATCTGGCGAACAACCAATTTAATGCGGTGCAATTTGGAGTTGCTTCCGATAAACCTGTCGCCGGTGATTACGATGGTGATGGAAAAACCGATTACGCTGTTTATCGTGACGGCACTTGGTATCTTTTGCAAAGCACGCAAGGTTTCACGGCATTTCAATTCGGCGTTTCGACAGATAAACCTGTTGTCGCCGATTACGACGGCGACGGTAAAACCGATGCGGCAGTTTATCGCTCAGGCTTTTGGTATCTGCTGCGGTCAACGCAAGGCTTTACGGCATTTCAATTCGGCATTGCGAGCGATGTGCCTGCGCCTGCCGATTATGATGGCGACGGAAAGGCTGATGCGGCGGTATATCGGGACGGCGTGTGGCATATGTTACGGTCGCAGCAAGGATTCCAATCCTCGCAGTTTGGTATGGCGGGCGACACACCAATTCCGTATGTGTCCATCCCATAAGTTCGTTGAACGCCACATCTATCGCCTGCCCGGTAGATGTGGTTTTCATTCTTGCCTGTTTTGCTTGAGTGTTTTAAAGAAAATCTGCCCGCGAAAGATGCGGAAAAAAGAAGTGAAACTAACTTTATCTTTCTTCTTTTCTTTTAGCGTCTTTCGCGGGCAATATACTTTTTCTTAACTTTTTTAATAAAAACTTTCCAAATGAGAAATTTAAAGATAAGATGATGGAACAGCAAAGTAGATGTCTTGCGGATTAAGACAAATGCAATAATCCTCGCTCGGTAAATCATAATTGTTTGGAGACAGTTTATGAAAATAGGAATTAGCGGGAAAGGCGGTTCTGGTAAAACGACGATTTCAGCAACCCTTGCGCGTGTGTTTGCACGGCAAGGGTTTCCTGTTTTAGCGATTGACGGCGACCCGAATCCGAATCTGGGAATGGCTTTGGGATTGAAAGCGGAAACGCTTGAAGAAACTCATTCGATTCCGCGCAGCATTGTCGAAAGAAAGGAAGATGCTGAAGGCAAAATGCGAATGGTGTTAAAAGATTCAGTGGAAAATATCACGGCGCTGCACGGAATTGCAGCGCCGGACGGAATTCGTCTGATAGTCGGCACGAAAGTTGAAAATCCGGGCGCGGGCTGACTCTGTTCCGCACACGCTGCCGTGCGCAGCCTGATGGGAGAAATCGTTTCCGAAGCCGACAACATCACTGTGATGGATATGGAAGCGTCTTTGGAGCATCTGAGTCGCGGCACGGTTCGCCACGTTGACGTTCTGCTGATTGTAACCGAGCCTTATTATCGTTCGCTCGAAACTGCCCGCCGCACTTTGCCGCTCGCCCGCGGTCTAGGCATCAATCATATTTACGCCGTCGTCAACAAATATCGAAGCGCGGAAGACGAAAAGGCGGTTACCGAGTTTTGCCAAAACAATGATTTGGAAATCATCGCCAAAATTCCTTTTGATGAAAACGTTACGCGAGCCGATTTGGAAGGCAAATCTCTATATGATTTTAATTCCGCCTCGCCGGTCGTTACGGAAGTTGAAAAACTAGCCGCAGCATTGCGCGAGCGCGTTCCGATTAATAATTCTTCGGCGACGAAAGTTTTAACCAAACCGAACTGTTAGATTAAGGAGAGATTTGCAATGAACAATAAACGTCGAATTGAAATTTTTAGCGCCGGATGCTCGGTATGCGATGAAACGATTGCGCTTGTCAAACAAATCGCGCGTCCTTCGTGCGACGTGGAAATTCTGGATATGCGCGAAACGGAAACGGCGGAGAAAGCCAAACAGTATGGCGTTCAAAGCGTTCCGGCAGTAGTCGTTGACGGTAAATTGGCTGACTGCTGCGCGGGTCGCGGCGTTAATTTAGAATCGCTAAGAAATGCAGGCGTGGGCGTGCCTCTGATGTAACTTAAATAAAGGAGAAAAGCAAAATGGACACAATGACGCTTTGGACTTATTCGCTGATTGCGGGGGTGGTTGTAATTTTAATCGTCGCCGCCCTG
>JAIVJJ010000197.1 GCA_020200095.1 Acidobacteriota bacterium
CATTCTTCGTCGTCGCCGCCGGCGGCGGGATCGCCGCCTTAAGCACCGTCTTCGCCACCTTCCTCTCGGCGCTATTCCCGATTAACGCCATCTGGGTGGAGCAGACATTTCATCTGCTGGGTAATGATATAGGACTTTCTCAAAAGTCTGAATCAAATTAAACTTGAGGCGTGAAAACAACACGCCAACTCTACTGCCAATACTTACTTTCCAGCCAGATTAACTACACTTGCACGAATTTGGCGGAGCATTTTGAAAACTTAGACCACAACAGCATTTACCGCTATTTGAAAACCGAGAAATTAACGCCACGTCTGTTGTGGGAAAAAGTCAAAGACACGGTGGTTTATTCTCCGCATGGGGCGATTATCTTTGATGATACCGTGTTGGATAAATCTTACTCATCTGCTATCGAAGGGGTGCGCCGACAATATTCGGGCAATGAACACGCCATCATCAAAGGCATCGGTCTGGTCAACTGCGTTTATTACAACCCGGAGGCTGACCGTTTCTGGGTCCTTGATTATCGCCTGTTCGACCCTGAGCGCGACGGCAAAACCAAACTCAACCACGTTTCCGATATGCTCGACCAACTTCGCCGCCGCGCAGTGGCATTTCGCTTTTGTCTCATGGACTCCTGGTACGCGACGACCGCTTTGATGACCAGACTCATCAAAGAAGAAAAGATTTTCTACTGTCCCTTAAAGAAGAATCGGCTGGTTGACGATTCTTTCGGCGAAGAGCCTTATCGTGCCATCGAAACTCTGGAGTGGACAGAGCACGAGATGCAACAAGGTAAAATCGTCAAGGTCAAAAAGTTTGCACAAGACACACGGCTGAAAATGTTCCGAGTAACGGTTTCTACCAACCGGACGGATTACATCGTGACTAACGATTTAACTCAATCAGACACGGATGAAGCTCAAAAGGTGAGCGGTCAACGCTGGAAGATTGAGCAATTTCACCGCGAGGCAAAACAACTGACCGGCATCGAGCGATGTCAGTGCCGGTTGAATCGTTCGCAACGTAATCACATTGCTTCGGCACTTCTGGTGTGGCTGGTTTTCAAAGAACTGGCTGATAAAACAGCACACACCGTTTATCAGTTGAAACATGGGTTATTGTCGGATTATTTGAAACAACAGTTGCGAAATCCGGCAATCGCCTTCAGCTAATTTGAGAAAGTCCTATAAATATGAAAAAAGACCGAATTCACACGATCAAATTAATCTGTCTTGTGTTTTTATGTCTAATCGCAGCAGTCTCGGCATCAGCCCAGCAACTGGATTTTAATAAAGCTGCGGCAGCGGACGGGGCGGAGTTAGCTAGAGCTATGCCGGTTTTAGCTAAGGAAATTATCGCCGTTTATAAAGATGAAGAGCGCGAGAGGTATCTGAATAATTTGTTTAGACTGCAAATGATTGCCGGGAATTATGCCGAGGCGAACGCTGCGATAAAATCCTTGCGCGAGATTCCCAAAGCGAATGACCCTGTTTATAGGAACGCGACTAATTTGCAGTATGAAATATTCTCGAATGCAAAGCTGAGACAGGC
>JAIVJJ010000198.1 GCA_020200095.1 Acidobacteriota bacterium
ATCTTGCATTTATGCGCCCCTAATCAAATAGTGAAAGATTGGATTAGTTCTAACTACTCGGATGTAATCGAGGAGTCTCTAAAAGAATTAAACCTAACCTCTTACCAAATTGATTGGACAGTTGACGACCCGGCGGAAACGGAAATAACTACGCACGAAGAAGTTCAGGAACACAGATTCGATCTTTCACACACGAAAACCACTCTTGGGAAAGGTAAATCGACAAGTCTGTTTTCGCTTTTGGAAGCCGCCGAATCAGACGGTCTGGCCCCAAGGGCTACTAATTTTGTTGATATTGAGCCTCTCGATTACTCTCTCAACAAGAAATGCTCATTTCAGACATTTGTTGTTGGCTCGTGCAACCAGTTTGCTCATGCCGCAGCTTTAGCTGTGGCAGAAGCTCCTGGTAAAACTTATAACCCTCTCTATATATATGGCGGTGTGGGCTTGGGTAAAACGCACCTGATGCACGCTATCGGACATGCTATTAAGGAGAAGAATAAGTATCTGCGCTTGTCATATCTTTCGGCAGAGAAGTTTATGAACGAGCTAATTAATGCTATCCGTTACGATAAAGCGCAAACTTTCCGTGAGAAATATCGCTCGATTGACGTGCTACTAATGGATGACATTCAGTTTATGGCCGGTAAAGAGCGAACTCAAGAAGAGTTTTTTCATACGTTTAATGCGCTTTACGACGGACAGAAGCAGATCGTGATTACTTCTGACTGTCCGCCACGCGAGATTCCCACTCTGGAAGAGCGGCTACACTCGCGCTTCGAATGGGGTTTAATTGCAGACATGGAACCGCCAGACCTTGAAACTAAAGTTGCTATTCTTAAGCGCAAGGCAGATTTGGATGGCGTGCCGCTCCCTGATGAGGTAGCTTTCTTTATAGCCGGGAAAGTAAAAAGCAATATTCGCGAGCTGGAAGGCTCGCTGGTCAGGCTAGTTGCAATCTCTTCTCTACGCGGGCTGCCAATTTCTAAGATGCTCGCACAAGACGCGATTCGTAATATCGCAGAAGATGATCGACCTGCTGGCGTTACGATTGAGCAAATTCAACGAACTATCGCTACTCATTACCGTTTGCGCGTTGAAGAACTAAAATCAAAAAACAACTCCCGACAGATCGCTGTACCTAGACAAATTGCAATGTATTTGTGTAAAAGGCTGACCAAAAATAGCTTCCCAGAGATCGGTCGTGAGTTTGGCGGAAAGCATCACACGACGGTTATCCACTCGGTTGAGAAGATCGAAGCATTGGTTACAAGTGACCAAAATTTCCACAGGGTCGTCAGCGACCTTATGGACAATCTTTGCAAATAGTTAGCTCGTTTTTTGCCTAAAAAGTTTTCCACAGTACGGCTTTAGAATTACTCATTTGTTCTCTTATATTTAACCTTGAGTTTTCCACATTTCCACAGGCATCGCAATAATAGGGGCTGTGGAAAAGTGTAAAACTTGCTTTTCGCAAAAGTTTTCCACAGCCGAGCAGAGATTTTCACAGCGATTTCCACAGGGGCTGTGGAAAACAAATCTAATTATCCCGAAGAGGAGTACACATGGAATTCAGCATCGGCAAGAATGTTCTGCAAAAGGAACTGGGTTTTGTACAGGGCATCGTGGAGAAGAAGAATACGATTCCGGTACTTTCAAATATCCTCATAGAATCAGTAGGTGAAGGCGCTATCAGAATTACCGGTACTGACCTCGACACGACAATTCGCTGCGAAACTGAAGCTGAGATTAAGGCTCCCGGAGCAATGTGCGTTAACGCGCGAAAGCTCTTTGATATTGCGCGCGTGCTGCCGGAGGCTTCGGTTAGTTTCCGCAAAGAGGACAACAATTGGGTCACGGTGAAGTGTGAACGGTCTAATTTCCGCATTGCCGGAGTTGAGCGCGAAAGTTTCCCGGAGTTGCCGGATTTCCGCTCGGCGTCGATCAAACTGCCGGGAAGCGTTTTTGAAACGCTCATCAAACGCACAATCTTCGCCATCACTCTGGAAGAGTCACGCTACACTCTATCGGGCGCTAAGTTCCTTTTAGACAAGACGGGTGGGCGAATGGTGACGACGGACGGGCATCGCTTGGCCTATATCGAGCGTAAGGATTTGGGCGCTAACGTGACGAACGGGGGAATCGACACCCTGATTCCGCGAAAGACACTTGCCGAATTGACCAAGCTGACGGCTTCGCATGAGGGAGAGATTGGTCTGGCGACGGACGAGAACCACATTTACTTCGAGATGGGGCCGCGACTTTTGATTTC
>JAIVJJ010000199.1 GCA_020200095.1 Acidobacteriota bacterium
ACATCCGCGCGGGCAACACGCTCGTCGGCTTTGCGACTTACGCGGAAGTGCAGAAGACGGTGAGCCAGAAGACGGTCAAAGGCGTAACGCAAGCCGGACTCGGCTATGATGATCCGCTGATGCAAGAGATTGACGAGGAGGCAGAGATCACCGCCCGCGCCTTCGAGCAGTTTCGCGCGATGCAGACGGAACACGGAATGGATGCGAAGGAGTTTCACGACGCGAAGCGGAACTTACGCACGCGCCTCAACGCGCTCGATAGGAAACTCGACCGCTACCTCGCCGGTGAGTACGGCGTGCACGCGGGCGAACCTTCGGCGTTCAAGACGTGGCGCGACAGCCATCAACCCTTTCACTGGTTCGTCGAGTTTTACGAGATTATCAAGCGCGGCGGGTTCGATGTGATCATCGGCAATCCGCCGTATATCAGTACAGCAAAGATTCGTAATCAGTACAAACTAAAGAACTATCTAACCGCGACTTGTTCTGATGTGTATGCCAATGTGCTTGAGCGTTGTACGAATCTGCTAAAGCAAGATGGTCGTTCGGGAATGATTGTCCCACTTAGTTTGACATTTTCGGGAGACTTCGACGCACTTCGCAAGCTGCTTTATAAGTCTTATTCGATTAACTGGTTTTCATCCTTTGCGCGTATTCCTGCCGCTCTCTTCAGTGCAGATGTCCGTGTCAGAAATACAATCCACGTCGGGCATAAAAGCAAAGGTGGGCCGCAAACCTTAACAACAGTTCTGCATCGTTGGTTTGAGCAGGCGCGTCAATTTCTGTTTAACAATCTGTCTTACGCGATTTTCTCTCCCCTGTCATACAAAGGGCTGATACCTAAAGTAAACACAACGGTGTTATCAGAGGCTCTTGAGAATTGTTTTGCTAGGACAACAAGAACGCTCGCAAATTGCTTCGCACAAAGAGAGACGGAACACGTTTTGCATTTTAAGAAGAGTGCTTACAACTGGCTATGTTTTTGCAGCGAACTGCCACCCTGCTTTGATAGCAATGGGTGTGCGGTTGCACATACGAAGTTTGGCACCGTTTATTTCGCAAGTAGTGAAATTAGAGATTTAGCTTTTCTTTTCTTGAACGGGAAGATCATGTTTGCCTACTGGTGCATCGTCGGAGATGATTTTGATGTGACTCGCTGGATGTTTGCAGACTTCCCCATGGACTTATGCGCTCTACCAGTTGAACTAAAGAAGAAACTACTCCCTCTGTGCCATGAGCTTGAACAGGCGATGGCTAAGAATGTTTCTTTTAAGCTCAACGCGGGGAAAAGAGTCGGTAATTATAATCTTGCAAGGTGTCGGGATGTCACCGATAAAAGTGATGAGATTTTCGCAGAATTTCTCGGTCTTCAAAGCGTTTGGCACGATATAGAACTCATGTATGTGCAGTTAGTCAAAACGAACTTTGATGAAGTCGAAAATGACGAGTAACAACGGATGAGCTACGAACACAATCGTCTAGCATATGGCGCGAATAAGCTGCTTCTGTCTCAACTACAAACAAGAAAAGCAG
>JAIVJJ010000065.1 GCA_020200095.1 Acidobacteriota bacterium
GTATAATTTCGCGCCGTAGTCTCGTCATCGCCGAATAAATAACTAAAGAAGTTGCTGACACTATTGCCAACACCTGTACCTGTTGTTCCTGTTGAAGAAGTGGTCGAAGAAGTTGTCGTATCTCCGGCTCTTCCTTCAGAAAAATCAATGTCATCAGCCACAAATCCGCTTCTAACTAATTCATCCATTGCGGCTCTTGCGTCCGTTTTACTGTCAAATAATCCTACTACTGTGTAAGCCATTTTAATTCCTCCTTTTTATGAATAACTTTATTTATTTTTATTTTTTATGCCAAAACATCATTTTAATGTCATTTTGACAAACCCTTTGTTTTATCTGCTGAAATTTTCATCTTCAGCGGAGCGCTTAATATCCACTTCCTCTTTGCGTAAAGTAACTCGCTGAGGCTGGTGAGTTTCGAAAACTTGTTTTGTCACGTGTAGTTCCTCAACTAACATGAGACGTTTTTGAACAAAAGCTTGTTCTTCGACGACCGAAATAATCATTGTATCGCCTTCATGACGTACCTCTGGAGCCGCCTCTACAAATTGATTAATCGGAACACGCTCAACCACAACTTTTTCCTGCATAAGCGGTATGTCAACCAATTTCTCATACTCTTTTACTTGTTTAGAAATATTAACTTTTCCAGTTTCACGAACATATTTATCCACCGTGAGTTCTTCTTGGATTACGGGAATTACAGTTTGATTACTATCATCTTGGGTTTTAAGTGGTTGAACTATCGCATCTGACTTTTCATCTCTTATCTTCGTCATTTCTTTTTTTATAACTCCAAACAAAAAGCAGTGTTCGCAATTAGCAAGACAACTTTCTTGTTAATATTTATTTGAAATACAGGTAAAAGCAATTGACGTTCCATAATTGAGAAAAAACAATCGGCAAAAATAATTTTGTTCTAAATAACCATTTTTTAATAACAAAAAAATTTCCTCCGAAAAATTGATTTTGCATAAATTAAGATTATTGTGCTTAACGGATACATTTTGTTTTTAAATGTAAGTATTGAATACATACGATAAATTTACAGGAAAAGGCGTTTGTCAGGGTTTTTTGATAAAATTCAAAACAAGTGAGTTTATGGAAACAAAATTCTTGAATGAATATGAAACAGTGCGAGAAAAGGGAGCGGGATATTTCAAACAAAAACGCGGGCTTATAGAAGTTTCTGGTTGGGAAGCCGAAATGTTTCTAAACGGGCTTGTTACAAATGACGTTAAAAAACTGCCGGAAAATTTGTGGATGCGCGCAGCGTTTCCAAACGCGCAGGGACGGCTTATAGCTCTAGTCAGAGTTTGGCGAAAGGAAGGTAAGTTTTATTTCGATACGGAAAGTGCAACGTATGAAACAGTTTTAAAAAATCTGGAACGTTTTACTTTGGCGGGTCATTTTTTTGTAAATGATTTAACCGAAGCAATTACCTGCTATTCGGTGCAAGGCGGGAATATTCCAAATTTCAAATTTCAAATTCCAGATTCGGAAAATCAAATTCTTGAAGCAGTATTCAACGGCGAGAAAATTACAATTTTGAATGACGCAAACATCGGCGAAAATGGTTTTTATTTTTATGTTCCCAAAACGCAAGCCGAAAACTTTAAAACGGAAATGGAAAACTCCGGTTTGATTCAAATTTCAGAGGAAACTTTCGAAGTCCTGCGAATCGAAGCGGGGCTGCCGCTTTACGGTGTTGATATGAACGAAACAACAGTCGTTTTGGAAACCGGTTTGGATGATGCCGTAAATTTTAACAAAGGCTGTTACATCGGACAGGAAATTATCGCCCGCATTCATTTTCGCGGTCACGTGGCAAAAAAATTAACTGGGTTGGTTTTGGATGATGAAGCCGCCGAAATTAAACCAAACGACGAACTAAAATCTATAGACGGTAAAAATGCCGGGCGTATAACTTCGGTCACATATTCGCCGAAACTGAAAAAAATAATTGCGCTTGCTTACGTTCGTTATGATTATTTGCCGGAAGGAACACGGTTAAAAGCAAATGATTATACAGCGTACGTAAAAGATTTACCGCTTATCGAACAATAGGTTAAAATAAACAAACAAAAATAATGGACGCAGCACATTTGGAATTTTCAAAAAAAAGCGGTATTGATTTGCCGAACGCAAAACTCGCTTACACAATTATTCAATCTCTTTTGCAAAGCAACGAAGCCTTAAGTGACTTGCTTGTTTTAATGGCGCACGTTTTAGACGAAGATGTAACCAAAGCTTTGACCGAGACAAACGAATGGGAAAAATATCTTGAAAGCAAACGAAATCTCGAAACCACAAAATTGCAAATTGAGAAATTTACGGAAGAACTTAAAAAAATGGAAAACGGTTAATGATAAATGCTAAATAAAACTGCCGTCTGAAAATTTACCGTTTACAATTCGCCATTTACCATTTAACAAAAATGTTTGATTTAATCATCATCGGGGCGGGACCAGCCGGAATTTCCGCAGCTTACGAAGCAAAGAAATTAAACTTAAATTATCTTGTCATTGAGAAAGGTTTGATTGCCGACACGATTTATCATTACCCAATCGGGTTGACGGTTTTTTCGACGACGAATGAATTGGAATTTTACGAAGGCGAATTGAAACCAGCCCGTGAAAAGCCGACACGCGAGGAATTATTATCTTATTATGTCCGTTTTTGTCTGGAAAATGATTTAAATATCCAAACCGAAGAAGAAGTTTTAAATGTTGAAAAACTTGCAGAAAACAATTTTAAAGTAACCAGCGACAAAAGCGAATACGAGGCAAAAAATGTTTTATTTGCCATCGGCGCAATGCAGTATCCGCGACATTTGAATGTCAAAGGCGAAGATTTGCCGAAAGTTCATCACCGTTTTTTGGAAACTTATCCGTGGGTGAAAAAGAATGCTTTAGTTGTCGGTGGCGGAAACAGTGCGGGCGAAGCCGCTTTGTTTTTAGCGCAAGAAGGCGCAAACGCGACGCTCGCCACATTTCGCAAAGATTGGGAAGAAACCGACCCGAAACAAGGCTGCATCAAACATTGGGTCAAAGAGCCTCTGGAAGAACAGCTTGAAAAAAATTGTGTGGGTGTATTTTTTTTGGGTCGCGTAGTTGAGATAAAGGAAAACGAAGTTTTGCTCGAAAGCGAAAACGGTACGGTTGAAAATTTGCCGAATGACGTTATTTTCGTTTTAATTGGCGCGGATGCAGATTTAACGATGCTGAAAAATCTCGGCGTCGAAACGAAAAATTCAAAATACGGCGAAGTTCCGATTTATGATGAAGAAACCTTTGAGACAAATGTTTCCAGCGTTTATGTTGTCGGACATTTCACTGAAGCGCGACACATCGGGGGCGCGATTGAGGTTCCGAAAAAAATTGTTCCAAAAATCGCCGCGAAATTTGAAAAGGTAAAATCTCCGTAATTGGGAGCGCAGGCATCTTGCCTGCATTGAGCGCGAAAGCGCGAATGAACCTCTAAATTTCTAGTTCTGATAAATTAAGTTTTTATGCTGCTAACGCGACCTTTGCAGGCAAGATGCCTGCGCTCCGACTAAAATGAATATCGTTCGCGCCAAAGAAATTCTCAAACAGCAGTTCGGCTACGATTCGTTTCGGATGAATCAGAAGCAGGCAATTGAGACTGTTTTGGAGAAAAAAGATTGCGTCGTGTTGATGCCGACAGGCGGCGGAAAATCTTTGTGTTACCAGATTCCCGCGCTGATGTTGGACGGTTTGACGGTTGTTATTTCGCCGCTGATTGCACTGATGAAAGACCAGGTTGAAGCGTTGCGAAATAACGGCGTGGAAGCCGCATTTTTAAACTCGACGCAAACTGCCGCTGAGCAAACTGAAGTCTTTCGCGCCATTCGCAACGCTAAATTAAAACTGCTTTACATCGCGCCCGAAAGACTCCTGCAAACTGGCGACCAATTTATTGATTTTCTCAAATCGGTCAAAGTTTCGCTGTTTGCGATTGATGAAGCGCATTGTATTTCGAGTTGGGGACACGATTTCAGACCGGAATATATGCAGCTTGCGAAATTGAAAATTCATTTTCCTGACGTTCCTCTAATTGCGCTGACAGCGACCGCCGATAAACTTGTGCGAAAAGATATTATCGAGCGTTTGAATATTAAAAACGCCGCGCTTTTCGCTTCGAGTTTTAATCGCCCGAACATTTTTTATACGGTCGAGCCGAAACGAAATTCCTTTGCGCGTCTTTTGGAATACCTCGAAAACCGCCGTGACGAAAGTGGCATCGTTTATTGTTTGAGCCGCAGTTCAGCGGAAAGTTTAGCCAAAGACTTACGCGACGAAGGCTTCGACGCTCTGCCGTACCACGCCGGTTTGGACAAGGAAACACGCGATAAACATCAGGAATTGTTTTTGAAAGATGAAGTAAAAATCATTGTCGCTACAATCGCCTTCGGAATGGGCATTGACAAATCAAACGTGCGTTTTGTCGTGCATCTGGATTTGCCGAAAAACATCGAAAGCTATTATCAGGAAACCGGACGCGCCGGACGCGATGGTTTGCAGAGCGAAGCCTTATTGTTTTTTAGCTGGGGCGATGTCAATAAATTAAAAGGTTTTGCCGAAGTCGAAAACAATCAAACGCAAACCGAAATAATGCTCAAAAAGCTCAAGTTGATGGGCGAGTTCGGCGATTTAAAGACTTGCCGTCGAAGATTTCTGCTTAATTATTTCTCGGAAGAATTACCGGAAGATTGCGGCAATTGCGACAACTGCAATACCGAGTTTGAACGGTTTGACGGAACGATAATCGCGCAGAAGGCTTTGAGCGCCGTTTACCGCACCGGACAGCGTTTCGGAATGAGCTATCTGATTGGTTTTCTACGCGGCTCGCAGGCGAAAACGATTCGAGACGAGCATAAAAACTTGAAAACCTACGGCGTCGGCGCGGACATTTCAAAAAATAACTGGTTTGATTATTTTAAGGATTTGATTTCGCAAGGGTTTCTGGCGCAAACCGAAGGGCAGTATCCGACGATTGTTTTGACCGAAAAAAGCGAAGCAGTTTTGCGCGGCAACGAGCGTGTTGATTTGATAAAGGTAACGATTAAGGAAGATAAAAAAGCATCGCTCGTTTCAGCGATTTCGCATCCTTATCTAAAAGATTTATTCAACGATTTGAAACAGGTGCGGACGGCTTTTGCAAAAAGCGAGAACGTGCCGCCGTATGTTGTTTTCTCCGATGCCACGCTGGTTGAAATGGCGACTTATCTTCCGCAAACCGAAGTGGAGATGCGAAAAATTTCCGGCATCGGCGATTTAAAGATGGAAAAATACGGCGCGGATTTTTTGCGTGAAATAAAAAATTACTGCCGAGTCAACAAACTTGAATCGCGTATTAATTTAAAGATACCAAAACGCGAGCGTAAAAGCCGCACGAAACGTGATGAACACGGAAATAATACTTATGAAATTTCATTGGATATGTTTAAGTCCGGGCTTTCAATCGCTGGAATAGCCGAAATGCGTGGAATGGCGCAAAGCACGATTGAAACGCATCTTGTCCGTTTTATCCCGACCGGCGAAGTAAGCCTCGAAGACCTTGTTCTCTACTCGAAAATTGAGCCGATAAAAAATGCAATTTTTCGCCTCAACACCGGAACTGCCGTCGCTCCGGTGAAGGAATTTTTAGGCGATGATTACAGTTACGGGGAAATCAGAGCGGTGATGGCGGAATTTTTACGGTGAGAAAACACAGCTAGGTTTCGGACGGAAAAACTTTCGGAACAGATGAAAAATGACAGATGACAAATAAAAAACAAAGCCGCGTCAGAAATTGAAAAATTTTGTAATGTAAAACGGAAACGCCGATTAATCTTTAGTCGGTTTCCATTTTAAGAAGATTTAGATTTTGAAATTAATTACTTTTTAACCAATTCAAACGTCCGGGCAATCGAATCCGTCTGATTGCGAATCGTGCGTAGTTTATCGCGCAAGCCCGTAAATCGCAAAACGTAGACGGTTGTGTCGTTCGCTTTCAAAAAATAAAATCTGCCGCTCATATTTCTTCCCGAACGCACGTATTCGTAATTGAAAACTTTCCCGCTCAAAGAACCTTTGAAATTTTCTTCTTTTCCGGCGACGTAACCGGGCAAAAATTGCAGTTTTTGTTCTTCGTTTTTTATTATGTCGGAAAACATTTCACCTGATTTAACTGACATTTTGCGAACTTCGAGATGACCGCCTGCACGGTCGCCAAAAACGTATTCAACGTTCGGACTCATTTCCGAAGGCTTGGCGGTTTGTTTCCAAGCAGCTTCGGGCAACTCAAATGTGTATTCGACGTTAGCGTTCTTAAATGTTTCGTTCTGAGCAAATGCCGAAGCGACGAAAAGTAAGCCGAAGGCGACAGAAAATAAAGCGGAAAGTTTATTTAATTT
>JAIVJJ010000066.1:0-9961 GCA_020200095.1 Acidobacteriota bacterium
TTTTTGCCCAAAGCGGCAAAACCACGAATTTTCTAAGAACAAGAAGTCGCACCCTTTCAGGGTGAATAAGGAAACCCACGCTGCAAGCAGACGGGGAATTCTTTTCGATTAATTATCTTGTATGAAAACTTTCGCAGTCATTCAAAATTTGACATTAGAACTTAAATTTGTCGAAATTAATATCTATGGATAAACTTATTCACGGAGTGGCTGCTGACGGAATGGTGCGCGTTATGGCAGCAGTTACAACAGATATAGCAACTGAAGTAATTCGCCGACACCGAACTTCTCCAACCGCCTCTGCTGCTCTAGGTCGTGTTTTAACGGGAACGCTTTTGCTCGGCTCAAGTCTCAAAGACTTTGATCGTTTAACAGTAAAAATCGAATGTAATGGCGCTGTTGGGGGTATCGTAGCCGAAGCGGATGCGACAGGCAACGTGCGCGGCTATGTAAAAAATTCGCGCGCCGAAGTGCCGTTTAACAACAACGGAAAATTTAATGTCAGAGGGATAATCGGCGAGGGAATGTTTTATGTTATACGCGAATCGGGATACGACATCGGACTTTATAGTGAACCATATGTTGGTTCGGTACCGATAGTTTCGGGCGAGATTGCAGAAGACTTTGCATACTATCTAGCAAAGTCGGAACAAATTCCGTCGGCGGTTTTGTTAGGAGTTCTACTTCAAAAATCAGAGCCTTTCGTAAAAGCGTCCGGCGGGGTGATGTTGCAAATGTTGCCCGGCGCTAATCCGCATATTATTACGATGATAGAAGACACAATTCAACACGCGCCACACTTGACATCGGTAATCGGCAATAAAGCAACGTCGGAAGACCTCGTGAAATTAGCTCTTGGCGAGATTAATTTCAAGATTTTGGAAGAAAAAGAAATTAAGTTTGCTTGCACGTGTTCGTTTGATAGAGCAGTTTCATTGATTGGTTCGCTTGGTGCAAGTGAAGTCGAGTCTATGCTTAGAGAAGATAAAGGCGCGGTTATGACTTGCGGATTTTGTAACGAAACTTACCGGCTTGACGAGGCAAATCTACAGGAAATTCTTCATGAAAACCTTGATTGAACGAAACAATTTTTAGAAAACTCAAACCGAACAAATAAAAAATATAGAAAACTATCAGATGAGAAAAAAGTTATATAGATTTTATCAATATATCCAGTAACCTATTAGCTTTTTTCATGTTTGCTTTGGCATTTATTTATTACCTTCGCTACAAGGAAGTAAAAATTTATTTGATTAAAACTGAATCAATTACGCTGTTTTAGGTTTTATGGCTAAGAAATGATTAGACTGTCCCAGAAAGATTTAATAAGACCACTTTCAGTTTTTTTAGTTTTTCCTCTATTTAATTAAGTCATTTCCGTGCTTCTAAAAAATACATTTAGAATCTCTATTGTATCAACTTGACACCATAATCATTTTCATTTATCAAATATCAACTCTCGAAAATCCGCTAATTAAATATGAAAATCGAATTTGAAAACACAAAAAATCTTCCGCTTGAGCGAAAAATCAGAATGCACGAAGCACGCGAAGCGATTATTAACCGTTTAGCGCGTGATTTGCCAACCAATATTGATCTTGAAAGATTTTTAAATGTCGTCGTCTCGGAAATTGGGCGAATGATGCAGGCAGACCGTTGCGACCTTTTACAGCTTTCCAGCGCCAGCGAACTAAGCATCAGCCACGAATGGAGAGCGTCGGAAGATGTTCCTTCGAGCGAAGGCACGACAATTCCAATTAATGCCGAAAAACTTTCAGAACGTTTTGACATCACTAAACCGATAATCGTTAATGACACTTCTAAAGCAAAAGACGCAACCGTTAAATTTTTCACCAAAGCATTGGAAACACGCTCGCTTTTAGTCATTCCGATTACTTTAAACAAAAAAGTTTTAGGACTTTTAGGACTTCACGATACCCATTCGCCGCGTGAATGGCTCGATGAAGAAGTTTCCTTTCTCGAATCCATTGCGCAGCAGCTTGCGATCGGTTATCAATATACCAGTCTGTATGTCGCTCAAGAACAGGAAACTAAACGCATCAACGCGCTTTTGGAAATTGCCAATACGCTTAATTCGCATTCGGATTTTAAGGAAGTTTCGGCAAAAGTTTTAGAACGCGCTATCGAAATTGTCGGCGCAGATTACGGTGCGCTCGGCGTGCTTGATCAGACGGAAAAGAAAATTTCTCTCGCTTCATTCAAATCCGCGCTGGATGTCGCACCAAACGCGGTTTTACAAATGATTGAAGAACACGGTCAGTCGCTGGATATTGAACCGTTTCCCGCTCTCGGCGATATTTTGCGCGAAGGCAAGACTTTGCGACTTGTTGATACGCAACTTCCGTTTGCCGTGCGTTTGATTTTTAATTCACAGCTCGGCGGGAAAGCCGCCCTCGTTACACCCGTCCGCATCGCCGGACAACCGTTCGGGCTTCTTGGATTTGTCTGGAGCGAAGAACGCGCCAAACCTTTTGAAGACAACGACGTTGCCTTGGTTGAAGGAATTGCCGACCAAATCGGTACGGCGCTCGAACGCGACCAACTGAGTGCGGAAATAATGCGTTTGAAAAGCGAGCTGCACGAACGTCACACGAGCCAAATTATCGGACAAGCCGCAACGATTCGTCGCTCAATCGAACTGGCTCTTAATGTGGCAGACACCAATACGACTGTTTTAATTCAAGGCGAATCGGGAACGGGAAAAGAACTATTAGCAAATCTGATCCACTACAATTCGGGGCGCGAAAATCAACCGTTCGTTAAATTAAACTGCGGCGCGATTCCCGAAACGCTTCTCGAAAGCGAGCTTTTCGGACACGAAAAGGGTGCGTTCACAGATGCCCGAAATCAGAGACAAGGGCGTTTTGAAGAAGCAAGCGGCGGAACGCTTTTTCTCGATGAAATTGGTGAAATGAGTTTGTCGGCACAAGTAAATTTGCTTCGCGTTTTGCAGGACGGAGAATTTACGCGCGTCGGTGGAAACAAAGTTATAAAAACTGATACGAGAGTGATTGCCGCGTCAAACACAGACCTTGAAAATGCAGCGGAAGAAGGAAGGTTTCGCAAAGATTTATTTTACCGATTATCTGTGTTTCCGATAGTTTTGCCACCTCTCCGCGATCGTCCCGAAGATATTCACTTGCTCGTTTTTCATTTTCTCGAAACTTACAAAGAAAAAACCGGACGCTTTGTGTCGGGAATTTCCAAAGAAGCCTTGCGAGCCCTTGTTAATTACGAATGGTCGGGAAACGTCCGCGAGCTTGAAAACGCCATCGAACGTGCCGTTATTATTGCTTCCGGTCGCCAAATCGAACTCGATGACTTGCCTGAAGCAATCAGCAAACGAGCGTTTGAATCTTTTGCGCAAGCCCGGCAGGAACGCGCGAAAGCCGCGAGCGAAGGGCGCGCAATAAATTTGGAAGTCGAATTCCCCGCTTCAATGGAAGAAATCGAAAAACAAGCCATTGAACTTGCTTTAGACTACACGGGCGGCGACAAATCCCGTGCTTCGCGCATTTTAAATATTGGTAGAAAAACACTTTACCGTAAACTAGAGCAATATCAAAATAATAAGAATGCTTAGCTCAACTAACGAATCAAAGGTCTAAACGAGAGGTCAAATTTTTTAATCCCAGAAAAGACATTTGGTCGGAACATTTCTTAATAAATGAAAATACCGGTGAAATAGAAGTCTTGACAGCAATCAGACAAGTGACGATTTTTAGTTTGCGAATAAACAGCAAAGCGCAGGTAGCCGCTAGAATTCAGGGGTTGAAACTTGGACTTTTTTGACAGGCAGCCTGAAATTTTTAGTTTTAATCTTTTTCGTTCTGCCAAATTCTATACTGCGAAAATTTCTCCGCCAATTCAGCTAAATTTCCGAGAACAATTTCCTCGTGAAGTTTGGTAATCTCCCGCACGATGGCGGCATTTCTATTTCCCAAAATTTTTAAACAATCAATTAAACTTTTTGCTATCCGGTGTGGCGTTTCGTAAAAACAGAGTGTTGCCGGAATTTCTTTAACATCCGATAAACGCTTGCGTCTGTCATTTTTCTTGGACGGCAAGAATCCGCCGAAAAAACAAGAATCAGTCGGCAAACCCGAAATAATCAGCGCATTGACAAACGCCACCGCGCCAGGAATTGCTGTCACCGTTGCGCCGATTTCATGCGCCTTCTGCACAATTTTAAAAGCCGGGTCGCAAATCGCCGGAGTTCCCGCATCCGTTACAACCGCGATTGATTTTCCCTGTTCGAGAAGTTTAGCCAATTCTTCTGCTCTCGATTGTTCGTTGTGTTCGTGATAGCTGACGAGTTTTTTTTTGATATTGAAATGATTGAGAAGTTTTCCGGTATGGCGCGTGTCTTCGCAAGCGATAAGGTCAACCGAGGTGAGCGTTTCTAAAGCGCGTTTGGAGATGTCAGCGAGATTTCCGATTGGCGTGGCGACAAGATAAAGAGTTCCGGGCATTGTATTAAATCAATTGCAAAGGTATATGTAAATTCGTTATTAAAAATCAAAAATTTTTGTTTTCGAAATTGAAAAATTTTAACTGTAAAGTAACTTGCAAAAATAAAAGCGGCGTAATTTTAACATACGCCGCCTTGGTCCTTGAAAATTAATTTTACCTGTTAACCGTGTTTGCCTTTGCAACACGCGCCGCCGTTGCAGCAGCTTTCACCGTTTGCAACGGTTACATTTTTCATATCAACGCTGGTTGCTTGCGCGTTCTTTTCCTTCATTGGACAAGAATCTCCGCAGCAAGCGCAACAATTTGTCGAAGCATTTTCGCCTTGCGCTTTCATCGGGCAAGAGTCGCCTTTATAACAACAATCATCCCGGTCGCAGCACGAAGTTTTTCCTTCGTGGTCAGCGGCTTGAGCGTTCATACCCTTCATCGGGCAGGAATGCTCCACACCGGCGTTTGAACTATGCGTTTGATTGAGTGCATAAACCGCCATCACAAGCCCTAAAGCAAAGACAAAGGTTAATGCTAAAAGTATTCGTTTTTTCATTTTATTTTCTCCAAAATTTAAAATTTAAGCCTTTTGTTTGCCAAACCTAATTGTTAAGTTCGACGCTAAAAACACGACCGGCTTCTTTTTAAATTCTGAAGACGCAGTTTTTCAGACGGGTGTTTTCTCGATTAAGAATCAGCGAGCGAAAAACTTTTGGCTGGGCAAATTCTTGTTTTACAAATAGCGGCTTTGAGATTGAAATTTTTATGTTTGACGCTGCTTGCCCGGTCTCTTGAAGTTTTTCAATCTTTCTTGCTTTATCGAAAACGGCGGGCAAAAATCCGCAGCATTCGAGCTTAAGTTGTTCCTTTTCGATTGAAACAAATTGAGATTCGTTTTTGTTGCCGGATTTATTGCAAGAATCCTTTGATTTTGCTAATGGACAAGATTCGCCGTCCGTGCTTGCCGCTTGCACGACAGACGCCTGGCAACAAAATAAAAACACAATGCCGCTTAACCAAACAGTTAAAAAACCTGCGGTTACGCGAACTAACTGTTTTCTTTTTTGCTTCAAAAACATACATCTACATCATACTCGGAAAGTTACAATATGTCCAGAATTTCAGTATAGTTATGTTTGAGTTTTCTAATCTCGGGTTTGAAGAATCGAAACGCGGTTCACTTTGAATTTTACTGAAAACTACTTTTAAAAAGAATAACGCAAAACAAATTGCATACTCCGCGGCTGACCTTGAATGGCGGTAAAGTTTGACCAGTTTGTCGGAGATTGGGCGGCATTTTGCGGGTCGAGTCCGACGGTGTAATCCTCTGGTTTGATGCCTCCCATTTTTTGCGTGTTGGCGATGTTGAAAACTTCCCAGCGGAATTGGAGTTTCTGGTTTTCCCACGGCAAATCGAAAGTTTTGCCCAATCCCGCATCAATCACCCAATAACTGGGAAGGC
Source organism: Acidobacteriota bacterium (assembly GCA_020200095.1). Taxonomy (GTDB): domain Bacteria; phylum Acidobacteriota; class Blastocatellia; order Pyrinomonadales; family Pyrinomonadaceae. The sequence continues at coordinate 5,945 of JAIVJJ010000066.1, forward strand.
GGAAAACATTGCGCTCGCCGGTTTCGCCCGGATAGGCGTTGCGGAAACTGCGATAGGCTTCCGAAGTGTTGCAGCCGAAAAGACTGCCGCCGCGCGTCGGGCAGGTTTGTATATCGGTGGTTCGGGTTGTGTAGCTTTTGACGTTGAAGTTTGTCGCTCTTCCGTTGTCCGTCGGCGCGGAGATTGGCAGACCGGAGTTATAGCGGAAAATTCCTGTCAATTGCCAGCCGCCGAGAAACAGATTGGTAAATTTATTTATGTTTCCCAAAATCGCTTCGCCGCGTCCGATTGGTAATTTGAAAATGGCGTTGGCGTTGACGATGTGGCGCATATCGAAATCGGACGCGGCATACATATCTTCATGCCGAAAGGGATTGATGACGAATCCGGCACGATTAAAAACAGAAGCGGCTTGCAGGCTCGAACCGTCATCCGAAGAGCGCGAGAAAGTGTAGTTGAAATCCATCGTCAGGCGCGTCCCCAATCTTTGGCGAACGGTAAAAGTTAAGCCTTGATAATCGGATTTTCCGATTGAACTCCAAGCCGCGTAAGAGCCGAATTGCGGTTGGAAGAAAATATGTTCGCCCGGAAAAGGGCTGGACAACCGCGACAATCTGAGTTGAATATTTGTCCAATCCGTTCCTGCTCCGCAACCGCCCGCGCCCGCGAACGCCAATGAATAGACGACTTGCGTTTGGTTGTAACCGGCGGGGCAATTCAACCGAGCCGATAAATCTGCCGGAAACAAATTAACGAAATAAGGAATTTGCCGGATTTGTGAAACGGGTGTGCCTTGCTGCCGGAGAATTTCCAACTGCGTCGCCGCAGTGTTCCAATCCATTCCCGATTCCGTATCAACGAAATCGGCGATTGCCGCCGCGTCGCGCGATTGCAGAAGATTCCGCGCTTTGCGTCCGAGATACGAAACGGAAACGATTAAACCGCGCGGCACAGCGCGTTCGTAGGTTAAATTCCAACTGTAGTTAATCGGCGCAACCAGATTTTCGTCAAATCCGAATTCGATTGCCGTCGGACGATTTTGATTCGGAGGCTGAAGCGGAAAAGTCAGATTGCCGACAGGCAGCGCAAGATTCCGTAAATCTCGGACGGTTTGATTAAAGCCGGTAAATGCCGGTCCAACATTAATGAGATTGTAAAAGTTGCGAGGAATTTGCGAACTCTGCGTAAAGCCCAAAGTACTTTGCTGCTCGTATCTGCTCGCCAATATCGAGGCTAGATAATCATTCGTCACGGCGAAACCGCCGCGAAAAACCGATTCGTTATTTTTACCTAACAGCCAGCCCAAAGTTTTTTTTCCAAAATTCGGCGACCAAGCGACGGCGAAGCGCGGCTGAAAATTATTTTTATCCCAATGGTAGAGCGGAGATTTGCCGTTCGCCGCGCCGGACAAATCTAAATCAATTGGTCGGTTATACGGCGCGCCGATTGCCGCACCCGCCGCGCGACGTTCAAAATACTCGCTCAAACTGATGTTTGGTTTGACTTCGTAACCGTTTGCTTCATAAACCGGACGGCTTAAGCCATAGCGCAAACCGGCAGTAATCGTCAGATTCCGGGAAAATTTCCATATATCCTGAACGTAAAAATCGTATTCTTCGGTTTTAAATTCACGTTTCTGGGGCGTTCCCGCCGGTTGAAGCGAACCGTCGCGCAAAAACGTAAATTTCGCGGCATATCCCGAATAACGTCCGACGACCGACGTAACCGCGTTTTGAACGCCGATGATGTTCGCATCGGCAATTTGATAGCCGATGTTTTGTAAATAATCGTTCAGCGGATTGGTAATCGCATTTCCGCCGCTCGTATAAAGCGCGAAATCCGCCGTCGCCGTATCGAATGAACGGTTGAAAGACTGCAAACGGCTGCGAATGAGTCGGATGTTTGTTCCGAATTGAAAAGTGTGTTTCCGCCAAACCAAAGAAACGTCGTCGGTAAAGTTGTGAACCGGGTCAACGGGCGAAAAAGTTCTTTGGAACAAACGCGGAGAATAAACACCCGAGAAGGAAATCCCGTTGTCGGACGAATCGCCGAAACTGGTGAAGGCAGCGCGGGTCAAACCGTATCGAAAATTATTGAAGATATTTTTGGTTATCGTCCAACCGTGTCCGACGACGAATCCGACGGGATGTTTCCAGACGGACGGTGCGGGCGTATCGGGAAATTGCGGTGCTGACGTTTCCACGTCGTCAATATAATTGAAGCGAAAAAATGCCTGCTGTTTGGCGGAGAGATTAAAATCCAATTTTAAAACGTGCGAATTGTTTTTGATTTTATTATTGGCATTAAAGCGAAATCCGGCAGTATTCAATAAAGCGTCGGCAGCGCTGTCGCCGATGTCGAAACTGTTTGCCGGATAGCGTGAAGCGGCATCGGCGAAAACCGCCAGCGCGAACGGATTACATCCTTCTGTGTTCGGAAAAACCGTTGTGATTTGCGAACAGTTTAGCGAAGCAATCTGTCCGTTCGTGCTGCGAAACCGAACGATGCCTTGCCCCAAAGACGGCAGCGGCACAACGCGAAGAACCGTTTTGCCTTCCCTCGAGCGTTTGCCTTCGTAGCTGTAAAAAAAGAAAGCGCGATTTTTCCAAATCGGACCGCCGATTGCGCCGCCGAAAACATTTCGGTCGAGTTTCGGGCGTTCGACTCCGTTTCGATTATTGAAAAAATCGTTTGCCGTCCAAGCGGTTCTGCGTCCGGTTAAGAAAAGTGCGCCGCGAAATTGGTTTGTTCCTCCTTTGGTGACGAGCGAAATTTGTGCACCTGATGAACGCCCTTGCGACGCATTGGCGTTGGTCGTCGTTACGCGAAACTCTTCAATCGCCTCGGCGTTTAAGCGCAAAACCGGACTGAAAATGTCGTTAGTAACGGCTTCATTGACAGCAACTCCGTCAAGCGTGATGTTTGCCTGGTCGCTTCTGCCGCCCGCGACATAACCGAAGCGCGTTACGCCGGGCTGGAGCGTCAAAAGATTGATGACATTTCGTGCTTCGGTCGGAAGCTGCGTAACTTGATTTGAATTAAACGGATTTCCAATCGTCGCGTCTTGCGTATTGAGCAGTGATTCGGCGGTGTCGCTCCGCACATTGACAGTTTCGCTGATGTTCCCGACTTCTAAAACGGCAGAAACGTCCGTAGACGTATCAACGAGGGCGCGAACTTCAGTTTGGATAAATTTTTTGAAGCCGTTCATTTCGACTTCTAAACGATAAGTTCCCGCCTGAATACCCGAAAAAATAAAAACCCCGCTATCATTGGTCGTCGAGGTGCGAGTAAAACCTTTTTCGGCGTTAGTCAACGTAACTGCCGCGCCGAAAATAATCTGTCCTTGATGGTCCGAAACCGTGCCGCCGATTGACGTAGTTCCCGATTGCGCATTGATATTTCCACTAAAAAAAGCGGAAATAAAAACGGCAATAAGCATCAGGATAGCTCTACTCTTGAGGAAGCGGAGACTTTTCATTTCTTCCTAAACGATAATTTGATTTTCCAGGTTTTGTCGTTTTAAAGACTTTGAAGACTTTTTATACGGCTTAAAAACGCAATTATTTCAATCCGACGCGCTTGATTAAATCGTCTAATCGCGGGTCTGAACGCAGCAAATCTAACCTCGGCTCGACCTTGAGCGAAAGCATTAACCAGCCGCGCTTATCAAAAACCTTTTCCAAATAAGCAAAAGCCTGTTCGTGGTTATCGAGTTCGTTATAAACACCCGCCAACTGATTATAATTAGGCTTGCCGTTTTTTTCGTCTTCTTTTAATTTTTCAAGACGTCGCTCGAAAATGCCGTGCCAACCCGATTGGGCATAAATTGTTTTCCATAATTGTATCTGTTCCGCATTGTCTTTTTGCTGCGTTCGGGAGCGCACAAACCACTCGAACGCCTGGTCATTTTCGCCCTTCATACGATATGACGAAACTAGATAATTGTAAGTGCCGGGAGGATCGGCATCCATTTCGATGGTTCGTTTTAATTGGACAACGGCTTCATCATAGCGG
>JAIVJJ010000066.1:10005-19318 GCA_020200095.1 Acidobacteriota bacterium
TTCATCAAATCTTCCGAGAAAACCAAGCAGCAATGCATACATCCGATGGGCGGCGGAAGAATTCGGATTTAATTCGATGGCTTTTCGATGCTCGCGTTCGGCGCCCGCAAAATCCCATTCGTAGTTGACCTTTATTTCGCCCAAATACGAATGCGCTTCCGCCAGATTGTCGTCAATCGTCAGAGCCTTTTCTATCGCAGCTTGCGCCTTCTGAAAATCTTCAATGCTTCCGTTGCCGCTTCCGCCAATTGCAGTATGAACGTTCGCTAATCCGGTGTAAGCAGGTGCGTAATTCGGGTCTAGATTGACGGCTTGCTCAAAATATTCAATCGCTTTGTCGTAGTCCTTGCGAGTTCGCTTGTCCGCCAAAGCCGTGCCTTGCAGATAAAGCCGATAGGCTTCCTCATTCGTCGTGTAACGTTTTGCCGAACCATTGCTCGCTTCTCGATTTAACCGCTCCAAAAGCGGTTGAACGAAATTTGCCGCGACCGCGTCCTGCACGGCAAAAATGCTTGAATCGTTTTGCTCGTCTTTGAAAACTTCCTCGACAAAACCGCTTCGTACATTAATCAATTGCGAAGTAATGCGAATTTTGCCGTCGGCGATTTGATAATTTGACGCGAGAACATAATCAACATTCTGCTCACGTCCGGCGGCAATTGGGTCTTGCCCGACATCCGTGTATTGGCGCGTCGCGCTCAAGGGTCGAACGATAATTCCTTTTGCCAAACTGAGTTTGAGAATTAAAGAATCCGCAATGCCAAGTTCATAAATTGAATCGTGGTTTTCCGCCGTCAATGGTTTTAAAGGCAAAACGGCAATTGATTTAACATCGTTCGGTTTGACGGAAAATTCGGGCTGACGATTGAAAGATAACAATAAAACCAGAAAAACCGCGCTCAAAAAACCGACGCCGATAAGCGTTATCCGCCTCGTTTGTTTTTGTTCAATCACCGGCGGTGCGAGAGTTTTATCAATTGTTGACAACGGAATTTGCAATTCGGTTTCAGGGAATTCTTCGTCAACATTCATTTCGGACGGTTTTTCGTCAATAGATGAAAAATTATGATTGCCGTTAGTGGATTTTTGCGCCGGCTGTTCGCGGATTTCATCAACTTCGGCAACAAAACGATAACCTTTTTTTGCTACCGTTTCGATAAATTTATTGCCGTTTTCGTCTTCGCCATTTATTGTGTATCTGCACAATGCAAAACGTCGGTTGTTAGAATGCTTCGGGTGAATTGACAAAATATCGCCTGCATTATAACAGCCGACGGAACATTAAACAATAAAAGTTTTTTTAGTTTCGCTTTTTACGACTATTCCAAGGAAAAATGTCGTTTCTTAGACGAAGCTCGAAACAAAGGAGAAAAATTATGCCCGTACCTACTAAATTGATTTCAACATTAGTAACGACGTTCCACGACCACGAACTTCCATTATGTGACGGCAGCAAACACGACCCGAGCTGCAAGATGTATAAGCGGGAACACGAATGTATTTACGTAACGGTTCGTGACCCGAGAACAGGCAAGCCGACAAAGGAATATGCGCGATGCTTCCACTTTTACGTTAAGTAAAGTTTACAAAGAGATTCTTGTAATTAAATAAGGAGACATTTATGAGTCGAATAAAACTTACACCGATGCCGCTTCTCGTCGCCGCATCAATAATTTTCACATTAGCCGCATTTACGACGACAATTCAGGCGCAATCAGCAGCAACAGCCGGAAACAATCTTTATTCGATTTCCGATTCGCCCGCATCGCCGACATTTAACTCTGATGAGACAAAATTCAGTTTCGTGAGTTTAGCTGTCGTTAATGTCACAAATATCGAAGAGCTTTACGCCGCCGTTAATAATTCTGCAAACGCGGGAAACCAAATCGTTATCGCGCCCGGCGTTTATCAGCTTTCCGCCAATGCACCCGGCGGAGTTGCCAGACCGAACGGCGGACGGCTTGAGCTTCAGGAAAATATGTCACTTCGCGGCGTGGTTGGCGACCGCGGCGCGGTGATTATTGACGCGATTAATTTGCCATTGAGTTCATTCAATAACGCTGCGCCGATTCCACTGACCGCCGCAATCAGAATGGGCAGAGGAACGAATTCAATCGAATGGCTGACGGCGAGAAACGCCGTCAACGGAAATGCCAACATCGGAACCGAACTCGCTTCGACAGCGACTAACATTCGTGTTGCGCACGTTGCCCTAACCAACAGTCAACGCGGTTTAGATGTCCGAAATTTCGGAGCAGCGCAGGCAGGTCGCGTCATCAATGCTGAAATCATTGATAACGAATTCTATAACAACCGAATCGGCGTATTGGGCGAAGGTCTGCGTATCGCCAGTCAGCGTGGAGCAAACGGCGGTATCATCAACGCGACTCTCGCCGGCAACCGCAGCTATAACAACTTTTTCGGACTTTTCGTTGAAAACAACCAATCGAATAACGCCGTCACGACAGTTTTTTCTTCGGGCAACCGATTCTTTGAAAACGGTCTCGGCGCACTCGTCGGCGGCGGTTTGAGTGCTAACGCGATTGTCGCCAATGGAAATACGGTCAGTTTCACGGCATACGGCGACGTTTTTGAAAACAATAACGGGTTTCAGCAACAATCAACTACACGACATCGCCGCGTTCGGAGCGCGTTCGTATCCCGCTTCCGTCGGAATGCCGGGAACAAACAATCGAGTAAAAATCAGGCTAATCGGCACTTTAGTTCCAGTGTTTGAAACTGCCGACAGCATTCCCGACAATCCCGCGCTGATGAATTCGGTCACCGTTATCCGCAGTCCGATTACATCAAGTTTCGACTATGACGGCGACGGGCGAGCCGATTTATCAGTCTTCCGACCATCCGACCGCACGTGGTATCTCAATCGCAATCAAGGCGGATTCGACGCCGTGCAGTTCGGTCTGGCGACGGACAAAATAGTTCCCGCCGATTATGACGGCGATGGGAAAACCGACATCGCCGTTTATCGCGCGGGAATTTGGTATCTGCGAAGAAGTCAATTAGGTCTATTAACAATTCCTTTCGGTGATGCGAATGACATTCCGCAACCGGCAGATTTTGACGGCGACGGTAAAGCCGAGATTACCGTCTGGCGACCGTCGAACGGTGTTTGGTATGTCTATAACTTGGCAACCAGTCAGTTTAGTTACTTCCAATTAGGAGCAAGCACGGACAAGCCCGTTATCGGAGATTACGACGGTGATGGAAAAGCGGATGTTGCCGTGTTCCGACCATCGAACGGCACTTGGTACATTCAGCGAAGCAGAGACGGACTTACGCAAATGCAGTTGGGCGAAGCGCAGGACAAACCTGTTCCGGCGGATTATGACGGCGACGGAAAAACCGATATCGCCGTGTTCCGTCCGTCAGAGGGTAATTGGTATATCCGGCGCAGCGCGTCAAACACTTTGCAAGTTGTTAATTGGGGATTGGGAACGGACGCGCTTGTTCCGGCGGATTACGATGGCGACGGTAAAACTGATATTGCGGTTTATCGCGGCGGCATTTGGTATATCCGGCAGACGAGCAGCGGAATCAACTATACATCTTTCGGTTTAAGCAGCGATTTACCGACGAATCAAGCTCGATAAATTGAAAAATCAATCGTCACAAAAATTATCGGCGTTTTGTCTCAAACGCCAAAAGGAGAGAGTTATGAACAAGATAAAACTTACAACAACGCCGTTCTTCGTCGCCTGCTTTTTACTGTGCGGTTTAATGATAATTCAAACGCCAGCCGCACCCCAGCTTTCTGCTAACGGCAAGATTGCCTTCACCAGCGACCGCGACGGCAATTCTGAGATTTATCTGATGAACGCCGACGGAAGCGGGCAAGTGCGGCTCACCAACAATTCTGTCAGAGACGACTTTCCAACATGGTCGCCTGACGGAAGGACAATTGCGTTTCTGAGGCAAAGCGGAGGCATATCTTCAATTAACCTGATGAACGCCGACGGCACAAATGTCAGACAAATCACGATGCTTTCACTTACAAGCTATGTATTCGGGATGAGTTGGTCGCCCGACGGAGCGAAGATTGCTTTTCAGGACTTGACCGATATTTTCATTATTAATGTTGACGGGAGTAATCGGGTTAATCTGACTAATGGTCAGGGTAATAATTCTGAACCGACGTGGTCGCCAGACGGCTCGCGTCTTGCCTTTGCCCGTTCTATTAATGATGGAAGGTACACAGAAATCTACACGATGAACGTTAACGGTAGCGACGTGCGGCAAATTACAATATCCCCAGGTGGCTACACCAGCGGCAGCCACTCGCCGGATTGGTCACCGGACAGCGGACGACTCGCTTTTACCATGCCCGCGGACGAATTTGCCCCTGATGACCTTGCGCTGGTTAATCCCGACGGAACATATCTGCAACTTATCCTTGAGAACTTCGACTTTGTTATTAATGTCCCCAAGTGGTCGCCTGACGGAACAAAAATCGTCTTTTATGGCAGGGGCTTTTCTAACAACGTTTCCCAAATATGGGTGATAAATCGTGACGGCAGCGGATTAACGCAACTGACTAATAATTCTCCGAATAATTTTAATCCTGATTGGCAACCGCTTACGCCGGAGTTAGGTTTAATCGTTACCAGAAGCGACGACCGCAATAATACAACTTGCGTGACCGGCGATTGCTCTCTGCGCGAAGCCGTCAACGCGGCAAACGCTTCGGCGACCGACGACACGATTAATTTTGCTTCGGGTTTGACGACAATTACGCTGACCAATGAAATTGTCATCAACAATGCCGGAACATTAACTATCAACGGACTTGGCGCAAATGTTTTGACGATTGACGGCGGCGCGGGAACAAACCGCATCTTTTACATCAATCAAGCAATAGTGACTATTTCGGGTGTGACCCTGATGGGCGGTAACGGAACGGGCGAGAGAATGCAATACGGCGGCGGCGCGATTTTAGCTGAAGGAAACTCGCTGACGCTTGACGGTGTTCACGTTACAGGCAACACGACATCTGGAAGTGGGGGCGGTGTGCTTCTTCGTGACTCACAAAATTACATTATCAACTCTACCTTTTCCGGTAACACAGGATTGGTTGGCGGCGGATTTGGCAATTACGGCGGCAATCTCACAGTCGTAAACTCGACTATCTCAGGTAACACGGGAGTGGTTGGCGGCGGCATCAGCAACGGTAGCGACATGACGCTGCGGAATGTAACCATTACCAATAACACTGCAAGCAATATGGGTGGCGGAATTTTTCAGGAAGATTTTGACAGTAGATTAACTTTTGGCAATTCGATTGTAGCAGGCAATATCTGTAATTCTAGTCCGGAAATTTTCTTTTCTGGACTTTTTCCTAAGGACAGCATAATCATATCGGCGGGCGGCAATCTGGTCGGCGATTCGCCGGGCGATTCGACTAACACCGGACCTTTTAGCATAACTTATCAGCCGACAGACATACAAAATATCAATCCGATGCTCGGCGTGCTCGCTAACAACGGCGGTTCTACTCCGACACACGCGCTTCTAGCAGGAAGTCCGGCAATTGATAAAGGACTTAATAATTTGGTCAGCCCGCTTGCGCCTGCTTTTGACCAGCGCGGAACAGGCTTTGCGCGGATTCGTGACGGCAACGGCGACAACGTATCTATCGTTGACATCGGCGCGTTTGAAGCGCAGTCCGGTTCGACAGCCGCCAGACCGACGTTGTTTGACTTTGACGGCGACGGAAAGGCGGATGTCAGTGTTTTCAGACCCTCAAACGGCACGTGGTACATAAACCAATCAACAAACGGTTTCACCAGTATTCAATTCGGTTTCGGCACCGATAAATTAGTTCCCGCCGATTACGACGGCGACGGGAAAACCGATGTTGCTGTTTATCGCGGCGGAACTTGGTATTTGCAAAGAAGTAGTCTCGGTTTTACAGGCATCGCTTTCGGAGCGTCAACCGATATTCCCGTGCCGGCAGATTTTAGCGGCGACGGGAAAGCTGAGATAGCTGTGTTCCGTCCGTCAGACGGCAGATGGTATATCTACAATTTAGTCAACAATCAATTTACTTCCACTCTGTTTGGACAAGCCGGAGATGTTCCTGTGGCGGCTGATTATGATGGAGACGGTAAAGCCGATGTTGCTGTTTACAGACAAGGAACTTGGTATATCCAGCGCAGCCGAGACGGATTTACCGGAATAGCTTTCGGTCAATCGGGAGACAAACCAGCGGACGTTGCCGTTTTCCGACCGTCGAACGGCACTTGGTATATCCAGCGAAGTCAATCAGGTTTTACCGGCGTTGCTTTCGGCGAAGCAAATGACAAGCCCGTTCCCAACGCTTTCATTCCCTAAACAATTAAAAGGAGAAAAATTATGAAAAGCAAAAAACTATTACTATTTATGGTCGTCGTGCTTTCGTTTAGTACCGCACTGACTGCGTCGGCGCAAAGCACGAATAAGACAGACCAAAATTCACCCAACGAAGACGTGATTTTGCAATGGAACCGCGTTTTGGGGCAAACTCTTCAAATTCCAAATGCTCAGTCGCCAACGATTATGCCCCTGCGAAGTTTTGCAATGATGCACCTGGCGATGTTCGATGCCGTCAATTCGATTGACCGCACTTACACACCGTATCTAACCGATGTCGGGGGCAAACCGTACGCTTCCGTCAGAGCTGCCGCCGCCCAAGCTGCATACGACGTTTTAGTCGGTCTTTACCCGGATCAGCAATCAATTTTTGCGGCTGAATTAGCGCAATCGCTCAACGGAATTCCGTTTTTTCAAGTGACACGCGGCAGGGCTATCGGTCACATTGTGGCGCAAAGAATGTTGGCAAATCGCGCAGGCGACGGTTGGAGCGCACCGTGGAAACCTTATCTATTGCCGCCGACTCCGGGCAATTGGCAGGAGTTGTTCCCGGGTCCGTATCCGGGCTTCGCCGTCTTCACCAACTTTCCGGGCGTAACGCCGTTTGCTTTAACGCAAAGCACGCAATTTCTGCCCGCTCCGCCGCCCGCCTTGTCGAGTGCGGAATATGCGGCATCATTAAATGAAGTCAAAGCACTAGGCGCGGCAAACAGCACAACGCGCACCGCTGACCAGACTTTGACCGCGTTTCTCTGGGCAAATCCGCCGGTCAGCGACGGTTTGATGTTTAATGTGGTTCGCTCAACAGCTCTCGCCCGCAACAATTCGACGGTGGAAAACGCACGTCTTTTCGCGTTGATTTTTATGGCGTATCACGACGCGCTGGAGACGACTTTCACGAGCCAATACACTTACGGTCTCTGGCGACCTGTCACGGCGATTCGCCGCGCCGATGAAGACGGCAATCCCAACACTGCGCCCGATGCAAATTGGGAATCGCTGCTCGGTCCTCAGGGAACGCCGCCGCATCCTTCATACGCTTCAAACGCTTCATCGGCGAGCGCGTCTCTGGCGACAATTCTCGCACTCTTTTACCAGCGCGATGACATTCAATTCCAGATAAATTTCGGCGGCACTCCGAATTTGATTCGGAACTACCGGAGTTTTTCGGCTTTAACCAATGAAGTAGCCCGCAGCCGAGTTTATGGCGGCGTTCACTTCCCGACGGATATTGATGCCGGACAATCTGCCGGACGCAGTGTGGCAAATTATGTGTTTCTGAATTATCTCACACCGCGCCGATGCAATCTTCATTGATTTTTGCAGCTTTTTCATTGACCATAAAGGCGCACGCTTTATTCATTTGAGATAGGCGGCTTGCACCTCAAACTCAAAGCAAGAGGAAAAACAAAAAAAAGCCGCAAGCATTAAAACTTGCGGCTTTTTGATTGTGTTTGATTAGACAGTTGGCGTAAATCTTAAATTTTATAAATTAATTGTTTTCCAGCAATTCAATTTAGGATGCTGCTGAATTTCAAACGTTAAATCTAAAATTTACAATATCGCCTTCCTGCATAACGTAGTCTTTTCCTTCGAGCCTAGTCAAGCCTTTTTCACGCGCCGCGGCGTTTGATCCGGCGCTGATTAAATCATCATAGGAAACGATTTCCGCGCGAATAAAACCGCGTTCGATGTCCGAATGGATTTCGCCCGCTGCCCGCGGAGCTTTTGTGCCGATTGGAATTGTCCACGCGCGAACCTCCTTTTCGCCCGCCGTTAAAAACGACATTAAACCGAGCATTTTATATGCGGATTTTATCAATTTATCAACGCCGCTCGACGTTACGCCTAAATCCGCTAAAAATTCTTTGCGTTCATCGGGTTCGAGCGCGACGAGTTCAGCTTCGATTTTCGCGCAGATAACGACGACTTCCGCGTTTTCCTGCGCTGCGTGTTTTTTGACAGCTTGCACGTGCGGGTTTTCGTCCGCGTTTAATAATGTTTCTTCGTCAACATTTGCGGCGTAAATCGTCGGTTTCGTCGTCAGAAGAAAAAATTGCCGGGCGATTGCCGCTTCTTCTTTGGTCAAATCAACAGCTCGCGCCGATCTGCCTTCTTCTAAAACGGGCTGGATTTTATCTAAAACTCCGAGTTCGGCTTTGGCGATTTTATCACCGGATTTTGCGCTCCGGCTTGCTTTGTCGCGGCGTTTTTCAACTGAAGCTAAGTCGGCTAAAGCTAATTCGATTTGAATCGTTTCAATATCGCGGACGGAATTGACCGAGCCTTCGACGTGAACGATATTTTCATCTTCAAAGCACCGCACTACTTGAATAACGGCGTCAGTTTCACGGATATTCGCTAAGAATTGATTGCCGAGACCTTCGCCTTTCGACGCGCCGCGCACGAGTCCGGCGATGTCAACAAATTCAACTGTTGCGGGAATTACTTTTTGCGCCTTATTCATCTTTTCCAAAACGGGCAAACGCTCGTCAGGAACGGCGACAACGCCGACATTCGGCTCAATCGTGGCAAACGGATAATTCGCGGCAAGCGCCGCTTCCTGCGCGGTCAGCGCGTTAAAAAGTGTGGATTTTCCGACATTCGGCAGTCCGACTATTCCTGCTTGTAACATATAAAAATTTCAAATTCCAGATTCCAGATTCCAGATTCGACATCCATTTTGAGAGTTAAAATTTGGAATCTGAAATCAAAACGGTTATTGTAACCTCGAATTCAAGTTTTGAGAAATTAGAAAGTTATGGCTTAATTTTGACGATAGGATTTAGCCGTGGATTAACTCGGACGAGACAGATAAAACAAGATATGTGAATCAAGAGTAGAAAACTAGCAAAAGCAAAGCAAATGAAAGTTTTCCGAAACAATGTAATAACAAACCGTTTGCCGAGCGAACCGAGCTAGCGGTTTGAATTTGGGTTTTATCGTT
>JAIVJJ010000314.1 GCA_020200095.1 Acidobacteriota bacterium
TTGTAACTATGATTCGCTCGAATAAGATTCTCTAACTCTTTAAACTTTTCCTCTATGGTTTTGATTAAAAGTAAATGTTCCGATTCAGATTGAACCGTATTTTCCCAAAAATAGAAAGATTTCATCGGCGGCAAAACCTGCACGCAAGCGGCGAGTTTTTCTTCAATGATTTTCCTCGCTAAATTTTCGGCTTCTTCAATGTTCGGAGTTGTAGTTAAAACAACTAACATAAATCAACGGTGAGTTACAAAGTATGAACGGTGAACGAAAATATATGTTGTTATATTTTAATCCACCGTTCACCACTCACAGTTCACAATTAATTTATTTTTTCATTAAATCGGCATACTGCCCGTCTTCAACCCATTGTAAAATCTCCGACACGCGCCAAACCGGAAATGGATGCGATAAACCCGACGACAGAATATCCGCCCAGAATTTGTCGAGTTTTTTCTCATCATAATTTTTTTGAAACTCGCGGGCTTGTTCCAAAAACAAATCGTAATCAATTTTTGAAGCGAAAGTTCCGCCGCACAATTTCATCATCGTTCGCCCGATGACATGCGGGTCTTGCGTTACCAACAGCGCGGCTCTATCGCAAGATAATTCAGCCCGTCGCGCCCACGCCAGCAGCGCGCCGCGCATTGTCGCCGATAAAACATCTTTGATGATTGCGGCAACGGGCAGCGAAGCCAAAGGAATATGCGCGACCGCCAGAAGCAATTGCGCCGCCGTCAAATAAAGAACGTGTTCGGCGTGAATATGTCCGACTTCGTGCGCGATAACCGCCAAAACTTCTTCGTCCGTTAAACGTTCAATCAAAGACGAATGCAGAACGATAATCGGTCTATCAACACCACCCGTAAAAGCATTAACCATCGGGTTTTGCTGAATAAAAAGGTCGGGCATATCAACACCGAGAGTTGTACAGGCAATTTGCAGTTTAGCGTGCAAATCCGGACATTGCTGTGATGTAACTTTAACGGCGCTCGCCATAAACGTAACGCGGATCGCGGATTCGCCCGTGACGGCAAGCAGTTTTCTCAAAGCCGTATCAATTCCGGGAATGGCGCGAAGCGCGGCAAGCGCTTTGCTGTCCGCCGGATGCACGTAATCGTGCTTGCTTAAATCGGCAAATTTTTTATGCGGCTCATTTGATAATGGCAGGCGGCACCGCCCGCAATTGGCTTGACCATTGACGTAATCTTCTTTAACGGCGTTTTTTTGTCCGCAATAACGGCAACGAACACTGTATCTTTCGGCGATTGCGGCTGATGAACTTTTTCTTGGCATAATTTAAAAGTTTAATTAGATATTTTGGATAATTCAAATATAAACGTCTGATGAGATAAACGCGGAAAGGTTGTAAAAAGTTTAGTTTTTGTAGTTTTCTAAAGATAGCGCCTAAGCGAAGTCAAGCCGCGACAACGCCGCCGCAGCTTGAACCGGCGCCCGCCGTGCAGCCGAAACAATGATTTGCCGTCATAATTCTTCTGCTCGTGAATGTTTCCAAATCGAAATCGAAAACGGTTTGCGGTAATTTGAGTGAAACGGGCAGTTCAAGCATTTGGTTGAAATCGCAATCGAAAAGGAAACCGCGCCAATCAACACTGATTAAATTGCGGCACATCAAACCTTCGACGGTTGCGGGATTAAATGCATTAACCAATTTCGTCATATAGCTCGCTTCATTTCCCGAACGCCGCAGCCAATCCAAATAACGCGCAATCGGCATATTCGTGATTGTATAAAGATTGTTAAAAGAAATGTCGTAACGCTGTTTTAATTCGCGTTTAAAATCGGCTTCAATCGCGCTTTGCGAGGGCGGCAAAAACGCACCCACCGGATTACAAACCAAATTTAAGATTAAATTTTCTTCAATGCCGTAACCGACGGCGTTTAATCTTTTCAGAGCTTCGATTGATTTATCAAAAACGCCCGCTCCGCGCTGCGCGTCAGTTTGCTGCTGTAAAAAATAAGGCAAAGATGAAACGACTTCGACTTGATTTTCCGCAAAAAATCGCGGCAAATCTTCCTTTTGCGGCTCAAACATCACCGTCAAGTTATGTCGCACAATAATTTTTGCGCCGATTTTTCGAGCCTCAGTAACAAAATAACGAAAATCGGGAATCATTTACCGGTGCGCCGCCAGTAATGTCGAGCGTCGGGATTTTGTATTTACGCAAGATGTTCAAACACGCTTCGACAGTTTCGTGCGACATTATTTCCGTGCGCTTCGGGCTGGCGTCAACGTGGCAATGCTTGCAGGCTTGATTGCAGAGTTTTCCAACATTGACCTGCAAAGTGTCAATTGTTTCCGCACTTAATTCTAAACCGCTCAATTTTAATTTTTCATTAAAACTGATTGGTGAATTCGGCAAAGCGGGTTTGCCGTTTCTTGTGATTTGAATTGCTGCCGTTTGCATTTAGAAACCTTTGCCAGCGACGAATTACGCGAATAAATGCAAAATCAATTTGTGATATTTGCATAGTTTGAAACTGAAGATTACATCGAAACTTTATCGTGCGCGTTGTGCGATTGGATGCCGTGAATCAGGCTTGCGCCGCCGCGAATCGCCGACGCTAAATGCATCGCTTCGGTCATCTGCTCGATATTCGAGCCGTTTTCCAGACAAGAATTTGTATAAGCGTCAATGCAATACGGACATTGCACGACAACCGAAACCGTCAAACCAATCAAAGCCTTTTCGCGTTTTGACAACGCGCCGTCTTCCTGACAGGCTTGATACCAAGCCATAAATTTTTCAAACAAGTCAGGGCGCGATTTGCTGATTTCACCAAAACGCGCTAAATCTTCTTCCTTGTAATAGTGCATAAAACCCCTTGAATATTTATCTTTAATTAGGAAACAACCCACAGTGAGAAGGTTTAAAAGCAGGTAAAATTGACGGAGTTTCTTTAGAACTAGTATCTAATACCATAACAATTTCTCCGCCTTTAATTTCTAAATCAGACAGCTTTACATCAATTTTAATTCCTTTCTTTATTTTGCGGAAATCCTCAGATTTTAAGCTAGCGGTTATTTTTATACTTGGAGAACATTTAATAAGTACAATTTCGAATTCTGAAACAGTTTTTCTAATTCCGCCCACCATTGCTATGGCTTGAAACACATCTAAAGGCTGGTTTTTAACTTTAAAGATGCTAGGAGCATATACTTCTCCAGCCACGACAAATTTATCATCACTAATGGAAAGATTAGATTTTTTTAACTCAGTGCAAATATCAACTTCAGGTTTTACTTCTTGAGCTTTAACATTAGAAAGTCCAAAAGAAACCGAAAACATTAAAGAAAGCAATAGTGAATAAAATTTTATAACTTTCATAAGAAATTTTCGTAGACACGGCATATTTGTCTTTGTAATTTAACATAAAATTTGAATAACTCCTTTCAAAATGAAAAGAGCAATTATTATTATGGCGAAAGTTCCAGTTGCCGGAACAGTTAAAACGCGGCTTCAACCGTTTCTGACGCCCGAACAATGTGCCGAACTCGCTGCCGCGTTTTTACAAGATGCCGAAAACAAAGCAAAAACCATCTGCAAGAAAATAATTTTAGCATACTCGCCAGCCAATGAAAGAGATGCTTTGGAGAATATCTTACAGACCAAAAACATCCTTGTTGAGCAAAAAGGCGACAATCTCGGCGAAAGAATGTCGAATGCCTTTAAATTCGCTTTCGGACGAGGTTCGGATGCAGTCGTGATGATTGGAACGGACAGCCCGGCTTTCGCGGCTGAATTTATCGAACAGGCGTTTGAATTTTTGGAAACAGATTCTGATTTGGTTTTGGGAAAAGCCGCAGACGGCGGTTTTTATTCGATCGGATTACGAAAATTTGTTCCGCGTCTTTTCGATGGCGTTGCGTGGAGTACCGATTCGGTCTACGAGCAAATCGTAAAAAATGCCGAACGGCTCGGACTCGGAAAATTGTCCGTGCTTCCCAGATGTTACGACGTTGACACGCCGGACGATTTTTTTGTTTTACGTGATGAAATGCTGGTTGTTACGGAAATTCAAAAACGCGCGCCGGCAACTTATCAATGGCTTTTACTGCATCCCGAATTATTCGGTTAAGTCGGGTTTTCGGAAAAATCAATTCTTTTTCGCTTTCTGGCGAATCGGTAAGTATAATTTGCCAAGCGTGTGCGGGCTAACACCGAGCCAGTAAAAAACCTGCAAAATTGACCAGCGCAAAAAGGTTAGAATGAAGTTTCCATTTTCAAATCTCCGCGATGAAGTCGTAACTTTCACGGGAAGATAAATCATTTGCCCGAACGGTTTTAATCTTCGCACCAAATCCAAGTCTTCAAAAATCGGAAACGATTTGAAGCCGCCTGCTTTTTCGTAACCATCACGCCGGACAAAAATTGCCGAATCACCGTAGATTAAATTAATTTTTCTTAAATTCGGGTAAAGCCATGTCAGAAATTTCGCGGCAGCACTTTCGCCGTCAAAACAAACGGTGAAATTTCCGCCGATTATTTTTGCATCTTCTCAAAGCCTTGCTTATTTCTTCGATTGCAATCAGTTCAGGAATTGTGTCGGCGTGCATAAACCACAAAACATCGCCTTTTGCCTCTTTTGCTCCGGCGTGCATCTGCACTCCGCGCCCGCGCAGGCTGCGTATAATTTTAATGTCGAAACTTTTGGCGATTGAAATCGTCTCGTCCGTGCTTCCGGCGTTAACCACGATTACTTCCGTTTCTTTTTCAAAGTTTTTTACCGCGTCGAGCGTTTGTTTTATCGAACCGGCTTCGTTAAGCGTCGGAATAATTATTGAAACGGCTGGATTCATTCGATTTGATTTTCCGCCGAATCAGAAAAATTTATTTCAGTCAATTGCCAACTCGGTTTTTGTTCTTTAAACGGCAATTTCAGAATTTTCGTTAACACAACTTGGCTCGGATTTTGATAAGCTGGAACGCCGATGATTATTTCTTTTTGTGGAACATCCGTTTTATATGTTCCGTGCAGAAAATCCCAAACTGTTAAACCGCTCGACCAATTTGAATTGGTTTCTCCCCGAATTGTTGAATGATGAATACCGTGCATTCGCGGCGTAACAATGAAACGATTGAGTTTTCTTTCGAGTTTAAGCGGCAGCCGCAAGTTTGAGTGATGAAATAAAATTGAAGGAAACAAAAACATTTGCCACGCAGCAAAAGAAAGCGGAGAAACACCGATGATGACAACTTGTCCCGCGCGCCACGAAACGGAAATTATCATTTCGGCAAAATGAAATCGCAGCGCGGTCGAAGCGTCAAGGTCTAAATCAATGTGGTGAACAATGTGAAAACGCCACAAAAACGGAACGCGATGCGTTAGAACGTGCCAAACATACAAAGTGTAATCCATTAAAACGACGGCTAAAATTGTTTCCAGCCATTTCGGGAGGCGTGCAATTTTCAGCAATCCGAGATTTTTTCGTTCAACCAATTTTGTCAACGGCTGAACAAACGGATTTTCAAATAACTGCAAAGCAATCGCCGCGAGTCCCGCAACCGTTAAATTACGATTGTTGCGAACCAATTTTGATTCAACCGAACGGCGAAGCGGACGGCGATTCTCAAGCCAAACAAGCGCGGCAAAAGTTCCCAGAGAAAGCGGAACACCAAGCCATTTCAGAAACTTAATCTTGCTCATCGTTTTACTTTAAAGACTTTTGCCGGTTAAAAATAATTGTTAATCTATATTTATCCTAAAACAATTTCGGGCTTTTCGGACAGGCTTCAGACAATAATTTTTAACCGAATGAAATACGATAAACCAACACTTGTTTTTGTTTATAATGCCGACGGCGGAATATTCAATCTGCTGACGGATGTCGCGCACAAAATCCTTTCGCCGCAAACTTACTCGTGCAATCTTTGCTCTTTGACACATTCTAGTTTCGGAATGAAAGACGAATGGCGGGAATACTTGAAAACTTTGCCCGCACCGTTCGAGTTTTTACACGCCGACGAATTGAAAGCCAAATACAAAATCGAAAACGTAAAACTGCCCGCTATTTTCAAGAAAGAAAACGGCAAACTAAAAGAAACGATTGGCGCAAACGCCATAAACGGTTGCCGCTCGATTGCTGACTTAAAGCAGATAATCAATGCGGAAATCAGTAAGCTTTCCGCGTGATTTTTACGACAAATTATTTTTTGAGTTCGAGCCGCACGACCGTTTCGATGTGATGCGTTTGCGGAAATAAATCCAGCGCGGTGATTGATTCAATCGTGTAAAGATTTTCCGTCAAAACGCGCAAATCTCTCGCCAGAATCGAAGGCTCGCACGAAACGTATGAAATTTGCTTTGGCTGCGATTTTACGAGCGTCTCGATTGTTTCCTTTTCCGCGCCCGAGCGCGGCCCGCAATACAAATCAATCGCGGTTTCGCCCGATGCGTCTTTGGTTGCGGTTTCAATTAGCTTTTCGATTAAAAACAAATTACCTTGAAAAAAACTCGTCGCGTCGTAGAAATACTGCTCGCCCTTTGCTTCAAAACATAATTCTTTAGTTGTTTCAACTGTTTCCGCAGAGTAAACGGAAACTTCTCTGCCGTCGGTTGCGGTTTCGATTTCGACCATCTCCGACCAAAAACTTTCCCAAGCTACGCTGGTGCGTAAATCGGTCAAAGTTTTTCCGAGTTCCGGCGTCAGAATTGGGCAAATTTTTGCATCAATAACCCGATGCGAGTTTCTTTGAAAATAACCAAATTTTTTGTGGCGCGTGTCGAGGTGCCACTGAGCGCGGGCACGGTAGCCGTAATCTTTCGGGCTGCCGATTATTTGTATTTCTTTTTCATAGTTAATTTTGCCTATTCTTGCCAAGCAATCTTTGACAATATCGACTTTTGCTTCGAGCTGCGCCGCGTAATTTAAGTGCTGAAAATTGCAGCCGCCGCAAATGCCGAAATACGGACATTCGGGTTCGGTTCGGTCTTTTGAAGGCTCAATTATCTCGACGATTTCGGCAAAAGCGATTTTGCCTTTTTTCTCATAGATTTTAACCAGTAGTTTGTCGCCTTTGGCGGCGAGAGAGACAAAGACGGTGAGATTTTCGGCAAAGGCTAAACCGAAACCGTTCGGCACGATTTTTTCAATCGTAACTTCGAGAATTTCACCGATTTTATGGCGATTGTTCAAGCGATGCTTTCAACCTCGATTTCGATGCCGCCGACCATACCGGAGAAAATGTTATAGACCAAAGCGCTAATTGCTCCACCGACAAAACCCATGGCGTCGTAAAATACCGGCAACCCGACCATCACCAGCAAGCCGACAACAATGCTTCCGCCGCCAGCGACAAATCCGTTATGCCCGCCGCTTCCCATCATTGCCGCGCCGAAAATCATTATGAAAAGACCTTAAGGAATGCTGGTAATCAAACTTATTACTAACAGCATCATCGTATAAATTTTTGCCACCGGAAGCACTCCTAGTTTTCTGATTCTAAGTTTATTCATAAGTGTTTTTCCCTTTAAAAGGATTAATAAAAATAGGTTTATTATTACAAATAAAACAAGCTAAGACGCGGAATTTCCGCCTTTTCACGCAACCGTTTGAACAATATCAAATCAAAAGTGCGCTCGTAAACTTCCCGTTCCATTTTATTACGATACGAAGAAAGCTGTTTTTCAATTTCGCCTTTTAGTTTTTCGGTTTCAAAGGATTTTAAAAGGCTTTCGTCAATAAACGTATCTAATTTTTCCAATGCTTCTTCTAATTTTTCCGCATTTTCTAAATTTTGTTTAAGTTTTGACAGTCGTTCAATAACTTTTTGTAAGGTCTCGCGCAAATCGCCTTTTGCTTTTTCCCCTGCCG
Source organism: Acidobacteriota bacterium (assembly GCA_020200095.1). GTDB lineage: Bacteria > Acidobacteriota > Blastocatellia > Pyrinomonadales > Pyrinomonadaceae. The sequence goes on from JAIVJJ010000314.1 coordinate 7,835, forward strand.
AATTTAATTGTTCGGTAACTTTCTCCAGATGCGCCGATATTATTTGTGCGGGGAAAAGTTCGTTTTTTGCTGAACTTGTATCTTCGGTTTCGGAACTCGGAAATTTAATCTTTGAACTTTGAACTTTATCCGAGCCGTTTTTTCCGACTTGAGCGTCGAGCCAATCAGCGTATTGCGCCTCAATTTCTTCGCGGCAATACATCAAAGATTTTATCGGTCTTTTGCTTTTCGGTTGCTGGTCAACACCGTCAAAAACTTTTTCAATACTGCGCAAAACAACCGCCAGCGGTACGCCCCGCTCCTGCCAATTTTCAATCAAAGCCCAATCCAGCGGACTTAACAGCAAATTGCGCCCG
>JAIVJJ010000436.1 GCA_020200095.1 Acidobacteriota bacterium
TGGATTTCGCCAACAGTTTCGACCTTTTGTTGCTGTTGACGCTTCTCTTGATCGACTTTGTAGAGGGCTTCAAAGCCAGTCAGCTTCTTATTCTGTTCTGGCACGCTGGACAGCCTCCTTCGGGATCATTTTCAGGTTGTTGATAGTGGCGATGGTGATTGCGTCCATGCAGGTTTTGACCACTTCGCGCGGCACGCCCTTTGTCACTTCGTAAACTTCGTCAATCGCCTCCGGCTCGAAAAGCGGTTCTTTCCGCCCCGCGACTGTTAAGCGGAACTCAATCATTTCCTGAGTTTCATCGTGTGTGAACGGGTCAATCGTGGCGACCGCCGCCGCGCGGGAAAGCAGCGGCTTTTTCAGCTTCAGTTTGTTCCGAAGGTTGTTCTGCCCGCTCAGAACGATTTGAATCAACTTGGCGGAATGAGACTCGAAATTAGTGATTTGCCTGACCAATTCAAACATTCCACCAACCATCATCTGCGCTTCGTCAATCAGCATCAGCACGTTTTTGCCCTGTGCGTATTGGGTGACGAGGTACGATTCAAGCTCGATCATCTGATCCAGCTTCGAGCGTTTGCGGTCTAAACCAAAGGAGTCAGTGATCCGTTTGAGAAGTTGCATTTCGGAGGGCAAATCCGGGTTGGTAATCAAAATCGTCTCAAAATCGCTATCCTCTTTGTAGATGTCATAGATGCGGCGCAGCAATGTTGACTTGCCATGCCCAACATCGCCATACAGAACAGCCAAACCTTGCCGGTTATCTATTACATAGCGAATTTTTGACAATGCTAAGTGATGCTGTCTTGAAAGGTATAGGAATCTCGGGTCGGGTGAAATCGAGAAGGGAGCATCTAATAAACCATATTGTCGAAGCGTCCCATTCATTGCCGCACTGCTTTTAGCCATAGTAGATGGTCTCCTCTGACCCCCTTACTACCATAGCCTGTTTCAAATATCAATAAAAATATGCCTATACCCCGAAAATAGTTTGCGGCTTGGCAGCTTTGATACGCGAGTTGTAAGTAATATTAAAAGTAAGTTTGTAGGAAAGTAATATAACTCAATGGTTCGGACACTTTTTTGAGCGGCGATTTCCGTAAGTTGTTGATTCTTCAAGAGCGGCTGAATTTAACCCAAGTCGGCTCGGAGGGCTAACTTGCATTTAATTCCTCAACCGCGCGAAAAACTGCTGAATTGCTGGGCTTTTTGCCATCAAAAACTGTCCGAAGTATTGACACTCCGAAGTGTCAGGCGAGCAGGTTCTTGGTCTGCTAGAAAATTATCTTGATATGTCAAAGACGGAATTGGTGGAATTGATTAAAGTGAAGGTAAGCGAGAGTCTGGGTCATGAAATGCGTGAAGCGTTCAAAATTGTGAGGTCTAAACAGCAAATCAGGAGTGGAGAAATAAACTTAGATCGTACACATAAGTCAGCGTTAGTTTTAATAGCTTTTGCCCTTAATCAGATAGCTACTGAACACCCAAAGATGGGAGACGTTGGTAAGTAATAAAGTAATATTACTTTATTACTTACTGAGAGAATCTACTTAGTGTTTTTATAAAGGAAACTTGAGGGGCTTTGCTTCTCGTTGTCTTCGCTTCAAGTCAATTGAATGGAGAACATTCGACATGTCGTCTGCTACTGCCATGAATCGTTCAATCACTTCATCATCCAAATCTTCGGGTTCGACCTCCCGCATCGCATAAAAAAGCCGCTTCATCTCTTCGTAAAAGAAATGCCGCTGGTCAGCCGGATCAATCTCTAAAAGTTCATCAACTTTGGCGACCGCTTGCGCCATCCCCTCGGACGAGACCTTGATCGTCTCGCCCAGAATCTCTTTGACGCGCGCCCGAAGTTGGTTCTGCGAACCACGCATCCATAGATGAGCCTGCAAGACCTCTCTGCGCGTAGAGCGGGCTTGCGCCAGCGTGCAGTCAAGCCGCTGTACGTCTTCAGATAATTTACTGAACAGAGCAGGAAGCAAGGGAAGCAAAATTGCTCAGAAGATTCTGTGGTGCAAGGGGTTATATCGAGCTAGAGAAGTCGGCTATGTTGGCAGAGATTTCACTGAACTGATCACAAACACGCAGGGATTGGCAGACATTTCACTGAATTCGCACTTATTTTACTGAACTGGGGAAGAGAGATAAGACTGATCATTCTGTCGCCCGGAGTGAAGTCATGTCCCGACCCACCTCTGAAAGGGTCTCACAAAATTTGTTTCACGCTAACGTTTCACGCTTGCTAATTTAACTTCAACGCAGATTAAAAAACGTTGTTAGTAGTCACTTAAGGCATTTCCGATAATGGAAATTTTCAGAAACTTTCTCTTGACTGGAATTTTGACTTCCTTCATCATTGCCGGCGGTTTTGGCCTTCAATTCGCTTTCGCGAGGCTCTCCTTATTATATGCCTCAGGAAACGCTGGCTTCTGCACACCACCGTCAGGCACTTCAGTCGAAACGCTTTGACCCGCACAGTGCCACTCCCTTCGTCAACAAATCAGTCTCTGAGGAGACGCGGCGC
>JAIVJJ010000067.1 GCA_020200095.1 Acidobacteriota bacterium
CAACATCTCAGCAATGTTTATCAAGGAAAACGAAGTCGAAATCGTAACGGGCGTAAATCTCCCGATGGTTATCAAGCTCGCTTCGCAAAACAAAGAAATGACTTTAAGTGAAATGGCAAAAGGAGTCGAAGAACAAGGTATCCAATCGATATATCGAACGAGCGGACTGCTCGAGCCACAAAAAATGAAAAAAGATGCTTGAAAGCAAGGTAAAAATCGTCAACACACTCGGGTTGCATGCGCGCGCCGCCGCCCAACTTGTGCGTCTCGCCAGTAAATTTAATAGCCGAATCATCCTTGAACGAACGGACAATATCGTCACGTGCGACGCAAAATCAATTTTAAGTGTTTTAACTCTAGCCGCTTCGACAGGAACAGAACTCAAGTTAGCGGTTGAAGGCGAGGACGAAGAAAAAGCTCATCAAGCTATCGAAGAAATTTTCAACAATGGCTTTGGGGAGAGGTGAGAAATAAAATACAATGGAAAATAAATTTTTAGACTGATTATGTTATTCCGAAGTTGAGTTAAGAACTGAATCACGAGGGATTGTAACACTGGTGTTTCTTAGTCGTGTAGAGGTGCTGCAAACGATCTCATCGAAGTTAAGCGATTTGCCCCAGATTTAACTCAATGTAAATGTGGCTTTAGAAGAAATGAAGAATGAACAAGATTTTCCCGGAAAGGGAAGGAAGGTTGGAATTGTCGGAATTCCGCTCGGATTCGGTGCTGAGCGAAAGGGAAGCGAACTTGGCTCGGCGGCACTTCGTTCGGCAGAAATTCGCGGAAATTTATTAGCCGGACATATCCGTGAACTCGGTTATGAGGTAAAAGATTATGGTGACGCGGAAATTATAAAACCAAGCTATATTGCCGGAAGCGAGGAAAACCCGAAATATCTGCAAGAAATGCTTGCTTCGTGCGAAAACATAGCAAATGTCGTAAAAGAGATTTTGCAGAACGAAGCGTTTCCCGTAATTTTAGGCGGCGACCATTCAATCGCTGTCGGTACATTCTCAGCGATTTCTTCGTTTTTTCGCGCTCAAAAAAAGGAAATCGGGTTGGTCTGGTTTGACGCTCACGCCGATATAAACACGCAAAAAACTTCTTCATCAGGCAATCTTCACGGAATGCCGCTTGCCGCGATTTTAGGTTACGGTGAGCCGTCCTTAGTCAATTTGGAGGAATTTTCCCCGAAGGTTAATCCGAAATTTTGCGCCCATATCGGCGCGCGAGATTTGGACTCGGGTGAAAAACGACTAATTCGGGAACTCGGAATGCGCGGAAACTTTTTTACAATGAGCGAAATTGACCGTTACGGAATGGTAGCTTGCGTCGAAAACGCGATAAACATTGCTTCGCAGGCGTCGGGCGGTTACGCCGTAACTTTTGACGTAGATATGATTGACCCGCGGTTTGCGCCCGGTTCGGGAACGCTTGTGCGCGGCGGAACAACTTATCGTGAAGCACATCTCGCCTTGGAAATAATCGCCGACCATGGCGGAATGCGCTCTTTTGAAATTGTCGAAGTTAATCCGATGCTTGATGAAAGCAATATTACCGTCGAGCTTGCCGGCGAATTAATTCTTTCAGCTTTGGGGAAAACAATTCTTTAACGGTCAGCTATAACGGTGAACTATGAATTGTGAACGATGAGTATGTATCTTACAATTCACCGTTCACGGTTTATAACTCACCACTAGAATTTTATGAAAACAAAAATCGGCATGATTTTCGGCGGGCGTTCTGGCGAGCACGAAATTTCAATTCGTTCGGCAAAAACTGTTATCGAACAAATTGATAAGGATAAATATGATGTTATTCCGATTGCCATAACTAGAGAGGGGAATTGGCTTAACCCGATTGAATCACTAAAATTATTTCCTGCCGACACGCAGCGGTTTTTAATTGAAAATTTAAAAAACTTTCCGAACAACGCAATTGCATTGGTCGGCGATACAAAATATAAAGGTTTGATGAGGCTTGATGCAACCGAAATGGAAGAAAAGTCTTCGCCGCTTGATGTAATTTTTCCGGTGCTTCATGGAACTTTCGGCGAAGACGGCACAATTCAAGGTTTATTTGAAATGGCGAATGTTCCTTATATAGGTTGCGGCGTTTTGGCTTCCGCTTGCGGTATGGACAAAGTTGTAATGAAAACGCTTTTCCGCGATGTCGAGCTTCCGCTTTGCGAATACGTCTGGTTTTTGCGAAGCGAATGGATGCGAAACCAAGAGGCGGTGATAAAACAAATTGAATCAAAACTCGGATTTCCTTGTTTTGTAAAACCGGCAAATCTGGGTTCGTCCGTCGGAGTTTCCAAGGCAATTGATGAAGAATCGCTCAAAAAAGCAATTGAGCTTGCCGCGGAATACGACCGCAAAATAATTGTCGAAGAGGGTTTAGACGCCCGCGAAATTGAATGTGCCGTTATTGGTTATGAAGAATCAAAGGCGAGTCTGCCCGGCGAATATGTTATCCACGACGAGGCGAAAAAATTTCTCGATTATACGGAAAAATATACGGGAACAGGCAATAACGAATTCGTTGTACCGGCGCTTGTTTCCGAGGAAATGACCGAAAAAATTCAGCAGATGGCTGTAACTGCATTTCGCGCCATAGACGGTTCAGGACTAGCGCGAGTTGATTTCTTTTTAAGAAACGATACGGGCGCGCTTTTAATTAATGAAATTAACACTCTCCCCGGACTGACTGATGCTTCCGGCTTTCCCAAAATGTGGAAGGGAACGGGAATGGATTTTTCGCAGGTAATTGACATTTTGGTAAATTTAGCGCTGGAAAGACATGCCGATAAATCAAAAAACAAAACAGTTTTTAAATAAACAAAAACAACGATAAGGAAAGTTTGCATTTGTCCAAATTTTCCGTCAAACTTCTTTCTCAAAAGTTTTACACATTTAAAAAACAAGGAGGAAAATTATGTCAGTAGCAAAGAACATAGAAATTACATCAACTTCAAAAACGAGTTTTGAAGATGCCGTTGATAAAGGCATCGCCAGAGCGACCAAAACAATTGATAACGTGCGCGGCGCGTGGATTAAGGAGCAAAAAATCAATATCGAGGACGGTAAAGTTTCCGAATATCAAGTGATGATGATTTTAACTTTTGTTTTAGGAGACGGTGGCAACGACGATGACGACAATAGAAACAATAGGAAAAAATCAAAGGGAAGATAATTTTGATTTTATAAAGAAAAATGATGAATGTTAGAAAAACATTCATCATTTTTCTTTTGGAGCGTTGTAGCCTTTTCTGGTTCTGATTGTCAGGTTCGGACGCGAGACTCTTAATACAATCGCCCTCCACTTACCATCCTTTTTTGTATTTGAAGGTTGATAGCCAAGTGTATATTGAATGCCGAGTTCTTCGACAATATTTTTAAAAGCCTCACGCATTGCGCCGCCGCCCGCTGTCGGAATAAAAACACCGCCGCTTTTTTCAGCAAAATTTTTTAATGCTGCCTGACTTTGTATTCTTTCGCGCCCGCCCGTATCTACCGCCGACATATCAATCGTATAAATCGTGATGTTAGAAAGAAGCGCGGCTTTTAATGCTTTATCGCCAGAAAGTTTGCTTTGTGTATCCGCTCCGTCCGAAAGAACAATTATCGCCTTTCGCTTTTCCGTTCGTTTCGCTAATTCGAGCGTGGCTTTGTGAACGGCATCGTTTAACCTAGTCATACCATCTGCTTTTAAATCGAAAACCTTTTCATTTATATCCCGTGAATTGGAAAAATCTTGAACTAACGAAACTTTAGAATCAAAATTATAAATAGCCGCAACATCGTCTGAACGTAAACCGTCAAGAAAACTTATCGCAGCCGAACGGGCTAAAGATACGCGCTGCTCCATACTGCCCGATGTGTCAAGTAAAATAACAGCAGCAAAGGGCGCGGATTGAGATTCAAAAAATTGAACTTTTTGCTCCTGACCGTCTTCAAAAACTTTGAATTGGGTTTGTTTTAATCCTGCCGTCGGTTTACCTTTCGTATCGGTAATGGTTGCATTTAGCACAACGATTGAAGATTCGACTTTTATTACGTCATCATTAATTTGGGCAGATACAGTGAGCAGCGAGAAGTGAGCAGTGAACAGGAGAACTAAGACGCGAAGAAAGGGCGAGACAGCGATGCGGTGTAAACTCAACTTTTGACATTTGACATCCGACATCGGTTTTAAACTTTGAACCTTTAAATCTAAACCTTAAATTATTTTCAATTTTTAGTAAAACGTAAAAAACGGACGGCTTTGATAAGAGCGTTTGAGCTTTGAATTGCAATCACCGAAACACTGTAACGCGTAGCTTTTTTTAATTCGTCAAACAGTTTAGTCGAGTTATTCTGCAAAATTTCTAAGGCGTTTTGCATTGACGACAAATTATCTTTTTTTTCTGATTCTTCATCAGCGTCACCGCCGAGTTCTTTGCGGATTTTTTTTGCCAACTTCTCCAAACGATCTAATTTTTTTTGGTCTTCGACGGAAAGTTGATTGTTTTGAGAAAAAGATTTTTCCAATTCTTCAGTTATCTTTAATGCTTCTTTACTGCGTTGAAGTAATTCTTCATAATCTTTTTTTTCGCTTTCAATGCGGCTTTTAGCAAGTGATTCTTTTATGCTTTTCGGCAAATCTTCTTTATTCGAGCTTGTTCTTCCATTGGAAGTGCTGGCATCAGGCGTATTGGTTTGAGCATTAACTCCGATCATTACCGCCAAAACGATTAAAAAACCAAAAGTTAAATGAAAAAATTTAAGAAACATAAACTTCACATTCAGTAGAATATTTATTGAGCAAGAAAACTACTGATCGGTATCCTGCGGAGCATCAATCACGGTTCCGGTTATTAATTCTACCAATTTAACCAAAAATTCATCTTCCGCCGCGCCTGCGCTTTGCAAAGTTGTCCATTCGGAAATTAAGCCGTTTTCCGACCTGCCTTCAACTTTCGCCGTTACCGAGACATCATTTTTTATTCCGTCAATTGACCGAACTTCGATGGTTAAAGCGTAACGCCCGCGTGTCCAGGATGTATCGGAACTCGGCAAAACGGCATAGCGGTTTAATTCATTGCGCGTGATAACCGCGCCTTTGGCAAAAACGAACGGCTCGGTAACAATTATTCCGTCCTTTAATCTTGAAGCCGATTCATTAACAATAAGTTTTTTTTCTTTCAAAATATCGAGTATCTTCCCGACTAAAACATCGCGGCGGGCATTCATTCGATAAGGATTTGCTAAAGGCTCACGCACTTTTGTTTTTCCCTTGCCGAAATCGATCGACCGATACGCGCCGTTGCTGCGTTGAGGCGTCGTCTTATTTCCTTCTTCTTTAATTCTCTCAGTTTGCCTGTCAATTCCTTTTTGGGCGAAAACAGCAGAGGAGAAAATAAAGAGGGCGAGAAAAAGGTAAAATAATTTTTTCATAAAGTTTAAGTTTAATTCCTTAAGACAATCCTTAATATAATGCAATATTGCTGAAATCGAAAGGTTTGATGTCGGTAAAAATTGAATAGTTGCAAAGTCGAAATCTATTGGAAGGAATTTGAATTTTTTTGCTTTTCCCACAAGAACAAATGTTTTAGAAAAGCGTGGTGGGCGGCAAAACGGGCGATACAAAAACCCGGAAAGCCGTCGAGAAATCCGCGCTTTAAAATGTAAGTTTGGAAAAAGGTAGTGAATGAAGCGGTTGCAATCTTTATAACGGAAGTTTTTTTACCGCTCTGAAACATTTGTTCGGCGGCGAGCGATGCGTATCTTTCACCGATCATTCGGTGATGATGCGCGGCATCTTCAACGCTGTAGTGCAAAATATCGTTTTTTAGTTTTCCAACTTTCGCGCCCCTTTGCATCTCGACTGATTCGTGGATTAAAACGTCCTTCCATTTTCCCCTTCTGCGGTTAAATAAACGCAATTGCCAATCCGGATACCAGCCCGAATGACGAATCGGACGGTTCATATAAAAAGTTAAACGCGGAATTCGGAAACCATCGGCTAAAGTAATCTCTGAAAGATTCTTTAACTTCAAAATTTCACTTTTTAATTTTTCGGAGACGCGCTCATCAGCATCGAGGCTGAAAATCCAATCGTTTTCAGCATTGTCGGTTGCAAATTGTTTTTGCCTGGAAAAGCCTTGCCATTTGTTTGTTAAAACTTGCGCGCCGAGCGATTCGGCAATTTCTCTTGTTTTATCTGTGCTTTCGGCATCTACAACAATAACTTCGTCTGCCCAGGAAATTGATTTGATGGCTTCAGCGATATTTTTTTCTTCATTAAAAGCAATTATGCAGGCGGTAATTTTCACG
>JAIVJJ010000068.1 GCA_020200095.1 Acidobacteriota bacterium
CATTGGCACAGCTATCAACTCGCCCACGCTCGCCGCGAAAAAATCGCAGCCCGTCTCCACGTCGGCCATCGTCAAACGCCGCCCCAACTCGCCCCACTGCCGCAACTCTTCCGCCTCGAGCACGCCCGCCGCTTCGGGCGCGGCGCGCAAAAACTCCACGCTCGCGCGCAAACTCACGCCAGCGACCGATGCGCTCACTTCCAAAGCCGCCCGCGCACGCTCCGCCGGCAGCTTGCCAAGTTCGCGCGCCAGCCCCGCAATCGTCCGCCGCTCGCTCACGCTCCGCACCGCGCGCAGACGCTCGCGCAGAGTTTTTTCTAGCGGCTGCCCGCCTTGGCCTTTCACGCCATCGCTCTCGTCAGACTGTGGGTCGTGCGTGTTCATTTCTCAAGCAGTTGAAATCACCGTCATGTCCAAACTGCTAGGTATGATAGAGCAAGATTCCTCAGAACATGATTGTCATTAGAACATGATTGTCATTGCTATGGTCGCAAAATATAGCTGTCAAGAAAATGTTGAAAAAGATTTTTGCCACAGAGGACATCGCAGAACACAGAGCAGATTGATTGTGTCTGTTTTTCTCGGTGCGCTGCGATGTCCTCTGTGGCTCATGCTTTTGCTTGAATGCTATAGCAGTCCGCAATAGGTAGGGCAGGGCGGCGAGCGCAGGCTGGCAATCGCTGTGCGGTGTGTCAGCCTGCGCTCGTCTGATTGTGAAGGACGACTGTCCGTGACCGTGAAGGCGGTTGCGTCTGGCAGCGCCGGAATGCCGTTTTATCAGAAACGGAATTTCGCCAGATGGAAAGCCAACATTTTTCTTAGTGGGTACATTTCCTGTTTTAATTAGCGGTGCGGCGGCGGGGTGGAATTGGTCCCGCCGCCGCACCGTCTTCAGGACAGCACGTCACTGGCTTTTCACGGCCACGTTGCCGCCGCCAAGTTGCACGGGGGCGGTGCGCGTGCCGATCTGCCGCCAAATCGCGCCCGCATCGGTTAAGACCTGAATGGCGTAGCGGTCTGTCTCGCGCGGGTTCTTCAAGTCGCCGTCCACGAGGTCAACGGTGAACGTGTAATTACCCCACGTTTGAACCGTCGCGCCCGTGAGCGGATCAATCTTCTGCACATTACACTTGCCGCTAAAGGCTGCCTTCCACGGATCACCGTAGAAGGTCAGGCCGCCGCCCTGCCAGCTATTGCTCTTAACGCGGTAGTTATAACCGTCGACACCACGGAACATGTAGAGTGAGTTGCCCTTCGGCGACCCGCTCTTCTGATAATTCACGGTGAAACCGAAGTTTCCTTTTTGATTGGCGCTCTCGCTGTCCGCGACCCACCCGCCGCCGGTGACACGTTTTTCGGTGCTGCCGGATGCTACGGTGAGCGTGCTTTCGTAAACGGGGTTGGCTGTCCAGAAGCCATTCGCCGATTCGACGGTGACTCTCACGGTGTAAGCGTCGTCAACGGCGAGTGACGCCGTGGTTTCGACATCGCCCGCTGAGTTCACCGCGAGGTTGCCGAACACGTAGTTCGGGGTGGTGCCGGTGTTACTGAATTTGAACAACTCGATACGAGCTTTGGCGAGCGTGATGTCGCCGAGTTCGCTGTCGAGTTGAGTCAGGTGAGCCGCCAAGCGCACCGAGTTTGCCGTTCCGATTGTCGGTCCGGCTGTCACAATGTAAGTGTCGCCGGTGTAGTCCGTCTGCGCGTTTTCTTTCGTGATGGAGAAGCCGGCGGCGTTGGAGAAGACGCTGCCTTCGTACAGAGAGTCTCCGGCGAACGTCGCTTGCAGCAGGTATGAGCCTGCCGCTTGAGTTAGTGTGAGGTTGCCGGATGCCACACCCGAAGCATGAGTTGCCGGAATCGGCGAAACTGATTGGCTGCCGACTTGGAAGGCGACGGGTTTTCCAGCCACGAGGATCGGCGAATTAGTCAGAGCGTCGTTCAGCATCGCGCTTAGTGTTACCGAGTCCGAGTATTGACCCGTGTACGTGCCGAGTTGCGCAGAGGTGGGCGTCCATGTGAACGCGCCCGCAGCGGTGATGCTTGCGCCGGCGGGCGCGCCCGTCAGCGTGTAAGTCAGCGTGTTAGCCGGGAGGTCAGAGTCTGTCGCTGTCGCCGTGAAGCCGAGAGCGTTGCCCCAGACGCCTGACCCGTTGCCGATAGCGCCGAGCACGGGAGCGGCGTTGACTTCTCTGACCGTGACGGTGATCTCCTCTTCATCGAAGAGATTGGGAGTGCCGCTGTCTGTGACGCGCACGCGGAAAGTAAACTGTCCCGGACCTTGCGCCTCGGTCGGCGTCCAACTGAAAGCTCCGGCAGCCGTGATCGTCGCGCCCGCGGGAGCGCCGATTAAGTTGAAGGTGAGACTGTTCGGGTTCGGGTTGTCGGCGTTGTCGTTGCCGGCAGCCGTGAACGTCAACGCCGCGCCCTCATTGATCGTCTTGTTGCCGATGGCGTCAAGCGTCGGCGCGTCATTGACCGCGTTGATGGTGACGTTGACGGTTGCCGTATCGCTGCCGCCGTTGCCGTCGGCAATGGTGTAGGTGAACGAGTCAGTTCCGCTGAAATTGGCGTTCGGCGTGTAACTTAAATCCGCGCCGCCGTTTGTGATGGCGACCGTGCCGCTGGTCCCTTGCGTCACGGACGAAACGGTCAGCGTCTCGCCCGTGTCGGGCGCGATTTGGTCGTTTAAGCGGACGTTGACGATATTCGCGCCGCTGTCTTCAGTGACAGTTGCCGAGTCATTCACCGCGTCGGGATTGTCGTTGACCGAAGTGACGATGACATTGACCGTCGCCGTGTCCGAGCCACCGTTGCCGTCCGAGATGGTGTAAGTGAACGAATCCGCACCGTTGTAATTGGCATTCGGCGTGTAGCTGACATTTGCGCCGCCGTTAGCAATCGAGACGCTCCCGTTCGGGCCTTGTGTAACCGATGAGACAGTCAGAGTTTCGCCGGTGTCGGGCAGGATTGAATCATTGTTCAAGACATTAATCGTGTTTGCCCCGTGCCGGTGAGGTTTGCACAACAGCCGTCAGCGCGTTGTTTTCGCCGTCGGTATCGTTGCCTAAAACGCCGGGTGCGTTGATATTAAGCGTCGTGTCCTCGTTCACGCTGGAAACATCGTTTACAGCGTTCGGCGGCGTGTTCGGAGTCGGTGTCGGCGATGGTGTCGGAGTCATCGTCGGCGTCGGAGTCGGCGTCGGTGTCGGTGTGGGCGTCGGAGTCGGCGTCGGCGTACAGGAAGTGCCATTCGTTTGCCTGCCCCATGACGGGTAGAGGTCATTCCCCGAAAAATTACTCAGGCGGGTTTGATTTGTGCCGTCGGCGTTCATCGCGTAAATCTGTGCGATGCCGTCGCGCTCGGAGCGAAAAGCAATCCGATTGCCGTCAGGACTGAACGACGGTTCGACGTCCCTCCCCAAAATATTGGTCAGGCGGGTTTGATTTGTGCCGTTGGCGTTCATCACGTAAATCTCATTGTCGCTATCGCGGGTAGAGACAAAAGCAATCCGGCTGTCGTCCGCATTAAATGACGGTGCTGAATCACTATCCGAATTATTGGTCAGGCGGGTTTGATTTGTGCCGTTGACGTTCATCACGTAAATCTCACCGTTGCCGTCGCGGGTAGAGGCAAAAGCAATCCGGCTGCCGTCCGCACTGAACGACGGGGAGTTGTCAAACCCTGAATTGTTGGTCAAATTGGTTTGACTTGTGCCGTCGGCGTTCATCACGTAAATCTCTTGGTTGCCGTCCCGGTTGGAGCGAAAAGCAATGCGATTGCCGTCAGGACTGAATGACGGGACGGAATCATCCGCCGAATTATTGGTCAGGCGAATTTGATTCGTGCCGTCGGCATTCATTACGTAAATCTCAAAGTTGCCGTCCCTATTGGAGCGAAATGCAATCCGGCTGCCGTCCGCACTGAACGACGAGTCTGAATCATCCGCCGAATTGTTGGTCAGATTAATTTGGTTTGTGCCGTCGGTATTCATCACGTAAATCTCACCGTTGCCGTCGCGGAGGGAAACAAAAGCAATCTTCTCCAGGTTCGGCGTTGGAGAGCAAGTCGGCGCAGACGGCGTGAAAGTGTAAGTTTGTCCCTCTGCCGGTCTCGTGCCGATGTCCGTAGTTTCCGTTGTTGTGCTGACGGTCGGATTTGTTCCCGAATCGCTCAGCGAGAGAAAGTTGCCGCTGCCCGTCAGCGTTGCCGCCAATCCGATTGACGCGCTGCAATTTTCGGCGTTGGGACAACTTAATGCTCCCGTTTCCTGACGATAAACGAACTGCACCGCATTTGTTGTTTCGTAGAGTATAACTTGAAATGAGATGACACCCGTAGAAGCTGAAGACTTCCACTTCATATTTATCCATTGCATCGTGAACCGGCGATTTGGAGCCGTACCGCTCGTCAAATACGAAACCGAGCCGTTGGTCCGATTCACTGCAAGGTCATCCCATAACGGAGCAGCTATCGGTCTTGAGAGTCCGGAAGTTAAAGTATTTTCCAAAATACCGGTGGCGGCGAGGTTTCCAAAACTCATCCAGCCGTTAGTCGAGGCGGAGACTGTCGTATAGACGACATCGTTATACTTAAAGTTAAACCCGATTGGCGCAAGCGGGTAATAGCCCTCGTCGAGGTTGTCGTTCACCGTCCGTTGAACGGTTGCGCCGTTCAATGAGAGGAAAGTTCCGCTCGACGGCGTAAAAGTATAGTCTGACATTGATTGCGCCCGAACAGGCGAGAAAGCCGCGAGCAGCAAAAATGTGGTAATGATAGATAAATAAGCGATTCGATAAATTTTCATTGTCTTTTTCCTCCGGTAATTTATTTTGCGGTTTATTGTTTTCTCTGCTGCTTCGATAGATGGGCGTTTATTCTGCGGGCAGAATTTCCAAAATATCGAGCAGGTTTTCCTTGACGATAAACTGGCAGGCACCAGCTTCACGCGCCGCACGGCGCAAATCGTCGTCGTTGTAATCGGTGACGATCATTATGCGCGCCTGCGGATGAGCCGCCGTAATCTGCCGCGTCGCCGTGATGCCGTCCATATTTTTCATTCCGATGTCCATCAAAACCCAATCGGGACGCAGCCGTTTGTATGCCGCAAGCGCGTCCGCGCCGTCCGCGCATTCGCCGACGATTTCGGCGACGCCGGCGAGCGTCATTTTGATCAGCTCGCGCATCGGCTGGCTGTCATCAACGATTAAAACTACGGTCGTCATAAAGATCTCTTAGCAGGCGGGAGCATGATAGGCGGGTGGGCGAGGGACGGTAAGACCGACAACTACGTAATTTTCGTACGTAGAACTACGTAGTTTCTACTTACTTTTCCGCAATTTTCGGGAAGCAGATAGAGAAGACAGGGAAACGGGGAGACTTGGATAGGGAAAAGATGAAGATTACCGGAAGGTGGATTAATTTCTTTCTACAGAAGCGATTTATACTGCGCGGCGAATTTCATCAGGGCGTGCGAGCCTTGCAGATTTAGTTTCTGGCAGATGCGGGCGCGGTGAGTTTCGACGGTGCGCGGGCTGACGGATAATTCCTCGGCGATGTCTTTATTGGTTTTGTAATCGGCAAGCAGTTTCAGAATGCGGTATTCGGTCGGCGTGAGTTGACGCAGACCAAGCTGCTGCTCGTCGGGAACGTGGTTGTGGTTTTGCCGTCTGGTGAAATAAGTCGTCATCGGCAGACTGGTAAAAGCGCGTCCCGCGACGACTTCATTGATCGCCGTCACGATGTCGTCAATCGCACTGTCCTTCAGCACATAGCCTTTCGCGCCCAAGTCGAGCGCGGCATGAAACATCTGTTCCTCGCTGTGGATGGTCAGAAAAATTATCGCCGCCGGATTTTTTCTGGCGGCAAGGGCGCGCGCCACTTGAAAACCGTCCTGATGCGGCATATCAACATCGAGAATCGCCGCGTCCGGCTTTAATTCCTCGATCATCGCCAGTGCTTCGCTGCCGTTTCCGGCTTCGCCGACGACTTTCAAATGCGGCTCGATTTCGATGACCTGCCGCAAGCCCTGCCGCATCAGCGGATGGTCGTCGGCGATGACGATGCGAATTTCCTGCTTCATAGATTACAGATTAATAATAATCGAAACGTTCGTGCCTTTTCCGGGTTCCGATTCGATGTTTAGTTTTCCGCCGAGCAGACGGGTTCTTTCGGCGATGCCGACTAAGCCGAAGCTGCGTTTCGATAAATCGTTGTCGCTCGCCGACGGGTCGAAGCCGCGCCCGTCGTCGGAAACTTTTACCGTTACATTTTTCTCACCGCATTCGATGCTCAGAGTTGCTTTTTTGGCTTGCGAATGTTTGACGATATTATTGGCGCATTCCTGCACGATCCGGTAAAGCAAAATCTCCGAATCCTTTTCGAGAACGCAGTCAATCAAATCAATCTCCGCTTCAAATTCGATGCCGCTCGCGCTGAACACCTTGCCGAGCATTGATTCGAGGGTTTTCGTTAAACCGAGTCGGTCGAGTAAGTGAGGGCGCAGATTAAAAGCGATTTCCTTTGCCTCGTTAATGGCGTGCGAAGCCGTCTCGGAGATATTTTCCAGATGATCGAGCATCGCCTCTTTTTGGTCGGATTGTCTCAAACTAAGGCGGGCGCGATTTTTAATAATCACGAGAGATTGTCCAAGCCCGTCGTGCATTTCGGCGGCAAAGCGTTTGCGCTCCTGTTCCTGCGAATCAATCAAGCGGCGCGAAAAAGCGAGTTCGGCGGCGTGTTTTAATTTGATTTGCGAGATGCGCCGTTGGAAAAGCGAAAGAGCAACCGCGCCGATACTTAAAGCTGCCAGCGTCAAAAACCACATGGTGCGATAAAACGGCGGCAGCACGACGATCTCAAGGGACGCGCCTTGTTCGTTCCAGACGTTATCGCTGTTGGCAGCGATGACACGAAACGTATAGCTTCCGGGCGGCAGGTACGGATAGTAAGCGGAGCGGCGCGCGCCTGCTTCCGTCCAATTTTCGTCCAGCCCTTCCAACCGGTAACGAAAACGAATCTGCTCCGGCTTGATGAAACTGAGTCCCGTATAGCGAATCTCCAAATTGTCTTGTTGCGGAGCAAGTTCCAAGCTCCCGTTCATCGGCACGGACGCGCCCGCTAACCATGCCGATTCAATGACGACGGGCGGCGGCTGCGGATTGAACGGCACGGCTTCGGGATCAATGATGGCGACACCGTCTTGCGTCGGAAACCAGAGTTTGCCGTCACGGGTTTTAATGCCGGCGGGCTGCCGTCCGCCGTTGCATTCGGCGTTGAGCATACCGTCGGATTTGCCGAAAGCCGTCGAAGTAATCGTCGCTGTTTTGCCCGCCGCGAAGTCTTCGAGTTGTTGCCGGCTGACGCGATAAATACCTTGATTGCTGCTCATCCAAAACCAACCGCGCCCGTCTTCCAAGATTTGAAACACGCCGTTGCTGTACAGCCCGTTTTGCGTGGTGTAGTTGACGAACTTGCCGTCGCGCAGACGCGACAAGCCGCCATCGTAAGTCCCGAACCAAAATGTTCCTTGCGCGTCTGCAAAAATAGCGCGCACCTTATTGCTGGCTAAACCGTCATTTTCGGTGAAGACAGAAAAAGAGAAATCTCCCCTTTTCCCTTTGTCCCTTTCTAAAATAGCCAGACCGCCGTAAGTCCCGATCCACAAGCTTCCGTCGCGGGCTTCATGAATGGCTTTCACGTCATTGCTCGGCAGACCGTTTTCGGTCGTGTAGCGTGTCGTCACGTCGTCTTGATAGTGAATCAGCCCTTTGTCCGTGCCGAACCACAAAGCCCCTTTGCTGTCCTGCTGAATAACCCAAAAATTAACGTCTCCTATTTGGAATCCTAAGCGTTCGGTGAAGTCCGTGAACTTTCCGTTTTCGTAATATTGAACGCCGCGGACACTGCCGATCCACAAACGCCCGGCGCGGTCTTCGTGCAGGGACTGGACGATCTCATAAAGCAGCCCATCACGCCGCGTGTAGTTTTTGATTGTGCCGTCCTTATACTGTGACAACGCGCTGAACGAACCGATCCAAAAACTGCCGTCGCGCGCTTCCAGCAACGGATAGACATTCTTATCCGCAAGACCGTTTGCCGAGGAAAGCGGCGTGACCACTTGTCGCGTCAGGCGATTGATTCCAAGTTCGTTCGTGCCAGCCCAAAGCGTGCCTTCGCGGTCCTCAAACAGAGCCATAACGTGATTGCTGGACAGTCCATGGGTTGTATCGTAGCAGGCGAAGCGGTTGGCACTCAGGCGACAGATGCCGTCTTCTTTAGTGGCAAGCCAAATATCGCCTTGCCTGTCTTGAAAGATGTCCCTGACGAGGCTTTGCGGCACGCCGTCTTGGGCAGTGTAAGTTGTTACCGCGCCGTCTTTCATCCGGTACAAATTGCCGGACGCCGACAGCCACAACGCGCCGTCGCGGTCTTCCAGCATTAGCACATAGACAAAATAGTTAAAGGTGCGATCAAGCGAAATCCGTCGCGGGTCGAACGGCAAAGCGTGGTTCGTCGTGCGCCCGTCATGAATACGGCGCAAGCCTCCGGCATCGATCTCCCAACGCGAATTGGCAGGCGAAACATAAACCTTGTAGTTTCTATCACCCTCTTGCCGTTCAACCGTGATGCGCCCGTCGCGCCACCGCGCGAGTCCGTTAGGCGTGAAAATCAACAGACTCCCGTCTAAATCTTTTTGCACCTCATTGACTTGGTTCGAGGGCAGCCCGTCAGCCGTAGTAAAGGTTTGCGACTGCCCGTTGCGAAAGCGCACTAATCCGCTGTCTTCCGTACTCAGCCAGAGCGTGTCATCCGCTTCGGCGAAGATGCTCTGAATGCGATTGCTCGCCAGTCCTTTGGTATTGTTCTTGTTGAAGACGGTGAACTTGACACCGTCAAAACGCACCAGCCCGTCAAAGGTCGTGAACCACAGATAACCGTCGCGGGTTTGAACTATTCCATAAACCGAATTCTGCGGCAGCCCGTCGTCCGCCGTCCAA
>JAIVJJ010000069.1 GCA_020200095.1 Acidobacteriota bacterium
GCTTGGTGCGGAAACAGCTTTAGTTACGTTAAATTTAGATTTAATCGGACAGATGTCTTGTAACCCTGCCGTCGGCGGAATTGCTAAAGGTCATGTAGTCCGCGAAATAGATGCACTTGGCGGAATTATGGGGCGTGTTATCGATCGTACCGGTATACAGTTCCGGCTGTTAAATCGGTCACGTGGTCCGGCTGTTCAATCTCCACGTGCTCAAGCCGATAGAGCTCTTTACCGAACGGAAATGCGCTGGGTTTTAGAATCAACACCTAATTTAAGTTTAAGACAAGGCACCGTTATTGATTTAATTATTGAAAACCAAACAGTAATAGGCATTGGATTACAGGATACACGTAAATTCGGTGCAAAATCCGTTGTTATTGCTACTGGAACTTTTCTTAATGGAAAGATACATACGGGAAACAGAAATTTTTCGGCAGGTCGTGCCGGTGAACCTGCCTCTATCGAATTGGCTGAAAGTTTAAAGAAATATGGATTTCCTGTAGGTCGCTTAAAAACTGGTACACCCCCGCGCCTTGACGGTAGAACAATTGACTGGGATGCTTTTGAAGTTCAATCTGCAGATGAAAAACCTGTTGCTTTCTCTTTCGCTACCAAAAAAATAGAACAGCAGCAAATAAATTGTTTTATTGGCTATACCAACACTGATTTACATAAAAAAATTAGTAACAATTTAAATCAATCCCCCCTTTATTCAGGAAAGATTAAAGGTATCGGTCCGCGATACTGTCCCTCAATAGAAGATAAAGTTGTAAAATTTGCTGATAAAGATCGTCATCAACTTTTTCTTGAGCCTGAAGGTCATAACACAAATGAAGTTTACCTTAACGGATTTTCCACTTCCCTTCCGTCTGCATTACAGCAAGACCTGTTAAAAATGATAGACGGATTTGAAAATGTTCGAATTATTAGACCCGGATATGCTATTGAATATGATTACGTAGATCCACGGGAGCTCAAACCCACAATGGAGACAACTCGCATTAACGGCTTGTTTTTAGCAGGGCAAATTAATGGCACTACCGGCTATGAAGAAGCTGCCTGTCAAGGTTTAATAGCAGGTATTAATGCTGTTTGTTATTTTCAAAAAAGAGAGACATTTCGCTTAAATAGGAGTGAGGCTTATATTGGTGTTCTAATAGATGATTTGATTCAGCATGGAGTTGATGAACCTTATCGTATATTCACTTCACGAGCTGAAGCGCGATTAACTTTACGTCATGATAATGCAGATCAAAGGCTCTCAAAAAAAGGTTATGAAATAGGTTTACTAGGAAATAGTGATTGGGAAAATTATAATCAAAAACGCGACCGTATTTCCCTTATCCGCAACTTTTTAGATAATACTAAACTAAAAAGGTCTGATGTTGAATACTCCACCATTTCTCAAATCCTCGGATGTGATTTAGGTGATATTATATCTTTATCACTACTTTCTCAAAGGCAGGGAGTTTCGCCCGAACTTATTTTCAAACTTTTACCTAATGAAATTCAATCTACTGCGAATTTGTCTGAGCTTCAAACTGCTCTCGCCGATTTACTTTATCAAGGTTATATTAAAAATCAAAATGTCGTTAATGAACGCATAAATAATAATGATAAATTAAAAGTCCCCTACAAATTTGATTTTAGAAAATTAGATGGTTTATCTAATGAAATGAAAGAAAGATTAGAACGTTCTAATCCACAAACATTTGGGCAATTGCGGAAAATTTCTGGTTTGACTCCTACAGCTATATCAACAGTTTTAATACATTTGACTGCTAACAAATGTTAAAGTAATTTTACTATAATAATTGTATGTGGGACGTACCACGCGCAAGATTTAATATTGATGTGGCACGTTCCACAAAACAACCTTTTTAGAAAATAAGCTTAATGCAAAAATGGGAAAAATAATCGCGGTTGCAAATCAAAAGGGAGGAGTTGGAAAAACAACGACTTCAGTTAATCTGGCTGCTAGTATAGCACTGGAAAAGAAAAAAGTTTTGTTAGTTGATGCAGATCCGCAAGGTAATGCTAGTTCAGGTTCTGGAATACCTCGCTCAAATAGCCGCAGAACTCTTTATAATGTTCTTATACTTAATGAACAACCAGAAAACGCTATTTTACCAACAGAACTACCAATGCTTTGGGTCTTACCTGCAGATAAGAATTTAGCAGGAGCAGAAGTTGAATTAGTAAATTCTAAAGAACGCGAATATAAATTAAAAAATGTTTTGCAGAAAATCAAATCCGATTATGATTACATAATAATTGATTGCCCACCATCATTAGGATTACTAACAGTGAATGGTTTAACGGCAGCAAATTCTTTGTTGGTTCCAATACAATGCGAATATTACGCTTTAGAAGGAGTGACGGAACTTTTTGACACTCTCGCTCGATTACGTAGAGAATTAAATCCACAATTAACAATTGAAGGTTTACTTTTAACAATGTATGACGAAAGAACAAATCTATCTAGCGCTGTAGCACAGGATTTACGAGACTTTTATGGTTCACAAGTTCTAAATACTATAATTCCCAGAAACGTACGACTTGCTGAAGCTCCAAGTTATGGCAAACCAATTATCTTGTATGATATTCGTTCGCGCGGAGCTGAAAGTTATATCCAATTGGCAAAGGAGATTTTGAGTCATGACTAGAAAAGTTTTAGGTAGAGGGTTGAGCGCTTTATTAGGCGATGAAAATCGAAATAATAAAGAAGAATTTCTCGAGTTAGATTTGGATTTGATTGAACCAAATTCAGAACAACCCAGAACCAAATTTGCCGAATCAGAACTTGAAGATTTAACACAATCAATTCGAGTAAATGGAGTTATTCAACCAATTATCGTAAGGCGGAAAGGATCACGTTTTCAGATTGTCGCAGGCGAAAGGCGCTGGCGTGCATCGCAAAAAGCAGGACTACATAAAATTTCAGCAATTGTTAAAGAAGTCGCCGATGAAAAATTATTAGAGTTAGCGCTTATTGAAAATATTCAAAGGCAAGAACTTAATCCGATTGAAGAAGCAAAAGCTTATAAAAAATTAGTTGAAAACTTAGGTCTTACACAGGAAACTATAGCTGAGAGAGTTGGAAAAAACCGGACAGCGATAACCACCTACTTAAGACTTTTGAAGTTGCCGATTGATATTCAAAAATTAGTAGAGGAGGAAAAGATAACTGCCGGTCACGCGAGAGCATTGTTAATGTCTGAAGATAGTGAGGCACAGCGAAACTTAGCTAGAAAAGTTGTCGAAATGTCATTATCTGTTAGAGAAACGGAGAAAGCTATTAAAAGACTTGGAAAAAACAACTCACAATCTATTGAAATTAAAGCGTTTAAGCCTAAATTAGATGCAAATACAAAAGCTGCTGAGACAAAATTGCGAAGGTATTTAGGAACGCAAGTTCAAATTCTATCAGATGGAAAAGGAACGGGAGGGAAAATAGAAATTGAGTATTATAGCGAATCGGATTTAGACAGACTTTATCAGTTGATAATAAAAGGGAAGTAATTAAACTTATTATATATATTATGAAAGGAAAACGTTTAACAGAAATGGTATCTTGCGCCGGGTGAGTTGCCAAACTTGCCCCAAGCGATCTTGCTCAAGTTGTTTTAGTTGGATATGAAACATCCGACGATGCAGGTGTGTTTCAGATAAATGATAATTTAGCGCTAGTGCAAACAGTCGATTTCTTTACACCTATAGTAGATGAGCCGGAAATTTACGGGCAAATCGCAGCGGTTAATTCTTTAAACGACATCTATGCAATGGGCGGAACTCCGATTTCAGCCCTTTCAATAGTTTGTTACCCGCAAAAGGGAGATTTTGATGTTTTGGGTGAAATACTTCTTGGTGGACAAAAAGCATTAAACAGAGAAAATGTTGTGGTGTTAGGCGGTCACTCGATTGACGACCAAGAAATGAAGTTTGGTTACGCAGTTACAGGAATTATTGATCCAAAAAAAATTGTAAAAAATTCGGGGGCTAAAGCAGGTGACGTTTTAATTTTGACAAAACCAATTGGAACCGGTGTTATAAGCACCGCAGTTAAATTCAACAAAACAAATGAAAAGGTTAAAAACGAATCTGTAAAAACAATGACTACTTCTGTTCGAGAAGCATCTAAAATTATGCAGGCAGTTGAAGCGAATGGTTGCACGGACATTACTGGATTTGGCTTGCTCGGACACGCTTATGAATTAGCGAAAGCAAGTAATGTGACACTGAGAATCGAATCTACGAAAGTTCCGCTGTTACCTGATATAATAGAGTTGATAAAAGAAAAAATGTTGACTCGCGGCGATAAAAATAATCGCGTTTATGTCGGAGAAACGGTAAAATTTAGCGAAAATGTTTCAAAGGAAATGCAAAGCGCGTTATTTGACCCACAAACGGCGGGTGGTTTACTGATAAGTTTAGGAGCTGATAAAGCAGATTACTTTACAAAAAGAATAAAAGAATCGAAGGTGATTGGCAGTGTTAAAGATTACGAAGGTATTTTTATAGATGTTAAATAAGAAATTACCTTTAAACTTGATATACAAATAAGTTTTAGAAAAATTCTATGTTTTACCTATTTATACTCGAATCAATCGGAACTTCGGAGCTACTCTTAATAGGGCTTGTGGCTCTAGTCGTTCTCGGTCCCCGAAAATTACCTCAGATGGCTCGCACAATCGGCAAAACAATGGCTGACCTTCGGCGTTCGACATCCGACTTTAAAAGTACCTGGGAGCGCGAAGTGAATTTTGACGAAGAAAAAAACAATGCCAATAAACAATCAAATACACTTCAGCAAGATCCGACTGTAGTGGAGAATTCGATTCAAAGAATTAACACTTCCAGAGAAAATAAAATCGTTTCTCCTGAAATTAAGGAAATAACACAGGAAAGCTTCTCTCAAAATTTTTCAAAAGAAGAAAATCAAATTGTCAAAGAGCCAAAAATTGAAAAGGTATCTGCCAACAAACACGATTGGTTGTAAAAAAGCATAACTCGGAAGTTCATTTCTAAAATGAAAGCCAACGAAGTAAATCAAGATGAAGAGCTTAGCGGTCAGATGTCATTCTTAGAGCATCTGGACGAGTTTCGCCGCCGCCTTGTAAACTCTGTAATCATTATAGTTATAGCATTTACTTTATGCTGGTTTGTGAAAGATAAAATTTACAACTTCCTGGCAGTTCCTATCCGTCGAGCGCTATCCGAAGCGGAAAGGCGCGAAATTCAAATTGAAGGCGGTTTGACCGGCAACGAAAAAGTTTTGACATTAAATAATTTGCAGGAAGGTGAAACGGGACGATTCGTTTTTGACCAAGCAACAAAAATCAGCGTTAGCGTCGTTTCGCCCGGAACTTCCGTGCAGGCGAAAGTTACAAAAGATGCGGAAGGGAAATTAGGTCTATTCACTGATGAGCCAATTTTTACAAGCAATGCAATTATTTCGAAAGGCATACGGCTTCCCATAGATTTTGACGGGAAAAATCTGAATGATGAGAGCGCGGAAGAAAGATTGATTGTTACGACTGCAGTCGAGCCATTTACTCTTTACGTTACAGTTTCACTTTATACTGCAATTGCGATTTCTATTCCTTTTTTGCTGTGGCAAATTTGGGGGTTTATTTCGCCTGCGCTTTATCGTCACGAGCGTTCGTATGTAACGCCGTTTATAGCGCTTTCCTCAATTTCTTTTGTTCTCGGTGCGGCTTTTGCTTATTATATTTTGTTTCCACCAGCAGTTAAATATCTGCTCGGACTCGGCGAAGATTTTCGCCTAATGCTTCGGGCAACCGATTATTTTGATTTCATTACGCTGATAATGCTGGCAATGGGAATAATTTTCCAAATGCCTGCAATTACTTACGTTTTATCGAAAATCGGATTAGTTTCCGCCGGTCTTTTGGTGAGAAGCTGGAAGATGGCAATTGTAATAATTTTAATTGTCGCGGCGGTTGTTTCACCAACCGGAGACATTCCGAATATGATGCTTTTTGCAACGCCGATGATATTTTTGTATGTTATTTCGATTTTTATCGCGTGGTTTTTCGGCAGAAAAAGATTAAGCGACTCTCAAGTTGAAAATTTAGAATAGTATAAAACCTTCATTCTGCATTATTTAACTGATTGATTTACATCAATTTTTAACATACTTTTTACGGCTTTAACGCCTTCGATGCTTTTAACAACTGAAATTGCTTTATCTACTTGAGCTTTACTGCCAACCGTTCCTTTCAAAGTTACAACACTATTTTCAACATCAACATTGATGGTTATATCTCTTAAATCTGCTGTTACCGCTAAAGCCGCGCGAGTTTTATACCAAAGCCAAGCATCATCTGCGCCTTGACCAATCTTACTTCCAGTTTCCTCGATTTCTCGGCGAGTTTTTTCTTCGTTTTGTTGTGCTAATTCATTATTGAAAATTTGATTCAGCATTTCTCCCAAACGGTAACCCGCCAGAGCGATTTGCTCCTGCGAAACTTCAAAAGCACGCTTTTTATATTTTTCCGAAGGCATTTGATAACGAACAAGCATTGGCGAAAAAACTTCCGTTGTGGCAAGGCGAAAACCTTCTTGCTGCCAAACGTTAAATTGTCCTAATCTTAAACGATTTTGCATTCTCGCGTATGGAAACGTCTTTGTGATTTTGTTTGCGATGGCGGGAAGATAATCTGTATCGCAAGCGTCATTTTGACGTGGAATATTTCGCCCGACAATCGAATCCCAAAACCAATGTAGGTTCACTTGATTCTCGCGCGGCGTACCTTTCGGCATAAGCTCAAAAAGGTTTCCGCCTTGGTCACCTTTCGGTTCAAGTTCCGTAACACGCGCTGACGTATGCAGAGGTTGATGAATATCACCGCCGAGATGCAAGATCCACGCGAGAGCGATGGCTTTGTCTTCATCAGAAGCAGAGGAATTTTGCAATACCTTTTCAAAATCAAACAATTTTTCAACCGCTTTTCCGGTTTCCTCATTAAAGTTTTCCAGAATCTCAACCTTTCCGTTCGTTTGTCGCCAAAAGGTATCAGCATAATGCCAATTTCCTTGATGATATTTTTTGTAGCGATTCTTAAAGTCTCTGTTGCGAACAATATCCGCCCAAGTGCTTGCAATCATAAAAAGCTCGCGTTGTTTGGCAGCATTGGAACGCGAATCTTGTAAATAAAAGACGCTCAAATCCGAATCTTCAGGCGCGCTGAGAAGAATTTTTATCGCCCTTTCACGCGCTTGCGGCGTCATTCTTTCCCACACGATATAAGTTGTAAGTTTGTGTCCGGTGTCGTCCCAAGCCGTTGCCGAAGAAACAAAAATAAGAGTAATCATCAGAAGAATGGAAAATTTAACCAGCGTATTTTTCATTTTTTCTCCTATAGGTTTTAAGAAAGATATTAGCGAAGATAAAGAAATAAAAAAAGGAAAGAACGGAAATATTAAACAACATATAAATTCTTTTCGTTAATCTAATTGAAAGCAAACTCTAATTATAAAACTACATCAAACACCTGCAAAACTTTCCCAAGATTCGTTCTTTATAATTAAATAAATCGCATTAAAGTTTAATGTGAGGAGGAAACAAAAATGCAAGGGGTTTTAGAACAAAATAGAATAGCGGAATCTATTATCAATCGAACAAAAGGAGCATTTGGCGGTAAAATAGATTTATTCGCTAAGGTCTTTGGTTGCTGGCATAAAAAGTTGAGCCGTCCGTTTACGTATAAAGACGGTTCTTATCGTGCTTGCTTGGACTGCGGCGCACGTAAGTGCTTCAACACGGAAACTTTGAAAACTTTTGGTCCTTTTTACTATCCGCCAGCACTATCATTTGAAGAGAATTAAGCGAGTTTTTAGTCTTCACGGATATAGTCCAAATTAAATTTATCGGGCGCGGCTTATTATATGCCGCGTATTTTTTTGAAATTTTGTCCGGTTGTTAAAACTAATTTTAAAAGTTTCTTTCAACTCTTTGCGGAATCAAAACTATTTCAAACAAAGACGCAGGGATCGCAAAGGAAAGCTAAATAATGATAATTTCCAAATTTAAAGATAACTTCCGGTAAAAGCGCAGAAAAGGTAAAGCATTTTTGCGCTTTGCCTTTTTCATACTTGACAACAAATTTTTCTAAATTTTGGCGACTGCCATAACCTCTTCTTGTTTTGAAACTACAACTCCACCCGGTTTTTCTTTTGTTACGGCAAACATTTTCGGGTTCTTGACTTTTATTTGCGCCTCTATCGGAATAACAACTTCTCCATTCGCATTAACGTCGAAAACGCCGCCGCTAATCGGAGTTTTCGGGTTTTGCGCTTCGTCAACAATCCAAAGTTGATAGGTTTCTTTGTTCGGGTCATTAGCAGGCAATCCGCGAAAACGCATATAACCTTTTTGAGCCGAATTACTCCAAACCAAATCGCCGCTAATGTTTTTCGGCTGTTTCGGATTTGCTTCCGTCCAGATTGTTTGAATAACGTCTTTTGCAGAGGCAAGAAACTGTTCACGCTTTTGAGCTTCAGATAATTCCGGCGTCGGAGTTTGAACAATTTGCGGATTTTTCGCAACTTCAGGCTGCGGTTGAAAACGAGTTGTCCAGACATTAATTGCCAGTGCAATACAGGCGGCTGCCGCCACCGCCCAACCGAGGGATTGCCAAAACTGACGCTTCGGCTTATATTCGACATTTCTTTCGTTAATCTCTGCTCTTTCCGTATTGATAGTTTCTCGCGTTTTCGGCGTAGAACTTAAAACATTTTGCGTGTTTTCAGTTTGACTGAAAAATTCTTCTGCATCGGCTAAAATATTCGCCCGCAAATTTGCCGGTAATTCTTTGCTAATGTCTAAATTCCTCAAATTAATCGATGCCGCCGTCAGTTCAAAAGAAACATCCTTTTCCCATTCGGGAAATTGTGTCTTAAATTGCTGCAACTCCAATAATTCTTCTTCACTCAAGCCAAAAATTGCTTGGTCGGCAAGGAGTTCAAACAGTCTTTCTTTTTTTACATCTTTCATACTGTTGCCTCCTTCGTATCTTCTGAATTTTCAAGTCCTAAAACTTCTCGGATTTTTATCAAACCACGTCTCGCATGTGTTTTAACAGTGCCAAGCGGAATGTCAAGAGCGCTCGAAATTTCCTGATGTGAAAAACCCTGAACAATTGAAAGATGAAGAATCTGCCTTTGTTCGGGACGCAAATTTTTCATCGCTTGAGCCGCTTCTTTAGCTTCTATAGAAGTTTGAATGTTAAAACTTGTATTTTCCGGATGTTCCGCTGAAACATCTTCAAAAGAATCAATACCGGGTTGCCGATTTTGCTTTCTTATTCGGTCAATCAAACGTCGCCGGGCAATCATTGCTATAAAAGTCGTTTCCGAAGCCTGCGTTTCATCGAACCGCCCGGCATTTTTCCAAACGTCTATAAAAATTTCCTGCACCGCGTCCTCAGCTTCATCAGAATTTGACAACATCCGAAGAGCCAGAGACCAAACTAAACCACCGTAGGTGTCTATACACTTTTGAACAGCCGTTTTATCTCCGGAAGCAATATGTTTTAGAATAACTTGAGCCACAACTTTTTCCTTAGAAAATTTAAGTAATTAGCTTAAAACTACTCTATTCCACCTTACTTTGCCAAGTTTTCAAGTAACTTCATTATAAGTATGCTTATATTTTTAAAGAATATGATTAAGTTAAGCTTGCTGTTTTGAAATAAATTTTGATATTTTTCTAAAAAACCAATTCTCTTTCTCAGTTTAAATAAAGCATTTCTGTTTTTCGTCTTCCGGTATTTTATTCGTTTGTTTTTGAAATTTAGATGCAGGGAAGAGC
>JAIVJJ010000437.1 GCA_020200095.1 Acidobacteriota bacterium
ATATTCAAGTATTTTTAGATACCAATCTTGACTGGGACTACATTAGTAGGGGCTGTCAGAATTTTTGTGTAATTGAATTTTCTGCCAGTCCCGGAATCGGCACCCGTCCCTCGAAGATTATCGCAAACTGATTCATCGCCAGACTCCAATTCTGTATCGGCATTGTCCATTTTTTCTCAATGTTTTGCAATCCCAGCCAGATTAATTTTATCGCCGCTTCCTCGCTCGGAAAGGCGGCGCGCGTTTTTGTAATCTTCCGCAGAGAGAAATTCAGCGATTCGATAACGTTTGTCGTATAAATCGCCCGGCGAATCTCTTTCGGAAATTGGAACATCGGGTTTATTTTCTGCCAATTTGCCGTCCACGATTTTGAAATGATCGGATATTTCCCATTCCATTTTTCCGCGAATTCTTCCAAGGCAAACAACGCTTCATCTTCAGTGACAGCCGTGTAAATCGGCTTCAAATCAGCAACGACCGCTTTTCTGTCCTTGTAGGAAATATAGGTCAATGAATTTCTGATTTGATGGACAATGCAAACTTGCGTAATCGTCTGCGGGAATACCGACGCAATCGCTTCTGTAAAGCCTTTGAGTCCGTCAACGCAAGCGATAAAGATATCCGCGATGCCTCGATTGGAAAGCTCTGTTAAAACCGAAAGCCAGAACTTTGAGCCTTCTGATTCTGCCGTCCACAGTCCGAGAGCTTCCTTTTTACCTTCCAGATTAACGCCGATTGCCAAATAAATGCACCGATTCTGAACGCTGCCGTCATATCGAATCTTTACCCGCAAAGCGTCCAGATAAACAATCGGATAAATTGATTCCAGCGGGCGGGTTTGCCATTCTCGAACTTCTTCGACGACCGCTTCAGTAACCGACGAAATCAAATCGGGCGATACTTCTACGCCGTAGATTTCTTCCAAATAAGATTTGATGTCGCGTGTCGAAAGCCCGCGTGAATACAAGCTCAATATCGCATCGTCGAACCCGTCAAACCGTCGTTGATGTTTCCTGATTATCTGCGGCTCAAACTCTGACGAGCGGTCGCGGGGAACATCCAACTGAATCTCACCATGCTTTGACTTGACGGTTTTGGCGGAAGTTCCATTGCGACGATTGCCATTTTCTTTCAAAGAGCTTTTATCGTTTTTCTCAAAACCAAGTTCGTGCGTCAACTCGGCATTCATCGCTCTTTCGAGCAAGGCTTTGGTCAACTGCTTGAGCAATCCATTCTCACCGAGCAAATCTTCCGGATTCTTATAATCCCGAATCAGTTCATCTAAAATCTCTTTTCGTATTTCCATAATGTGTAAATCTCCTTTTATTTATAAATTTCGATTTACACAAAAATTCTTACAGCCTCAAAGATTCTTGAACAGCCGTTTTAAGTTGTTCGTCTTTGTCTGAAAAAAGCGGAAGAAAATCGTTGAGTTCAATTTTTCTTCTTGCTTCTTCTAAACGCTTGTTTGCTATCTCTACAT
>JAIVJJ010000438.1 GCA_020200095.1 Acidobacteriota bacterium
GCTCGGTTCACCAATCGTCTGTCGCTCTGCCTGAAGTCCTTATACTGAACAATTAAATTTCCAGATTCGGAGATATTTTAATGATAAAACGATTACTTGTAGTTTTTCAGGTTCTTTCGCTGCTCTTTCTGGCTTCTGCCATAGTAGTTGCCCAAAGCGGGCAGTCTTCTCAATCTAATTCTCGGTCTAAACAAGTCACTCCTGAGGCGGACCACCATCAGCATCTGTTCAGCCCGGCTATGGCGCAGGTCGAGGGTATAAAGCCGGTCACTGCTCAAGACGTCATCGGGTTGTTGGACACAGCCGGTATAAGGCGCGCTGTTCTCTTGTCCACTGCGTTTGCTTATGGACAAACCGGAGATGAACCGCCGAACGAGTACGCAAAGGTTAAAGAAGAGAATGACTGGGTAGGGGCGCAAGCTGCTCTGTTTCCAAAGCGCTTTCGGGCATTTTGCAGCTTCAATCCTCTCAAAGATTATGCACTTGACGAACTCGAGCGATGCGCAAAAGACCCAAATCTCCGGAAAGGTATCAAACTGCATTTCGGCAACTCCGACGTGATACTGAAGAATCCCAAGCATTTCGAAACATTAAATAAAGTTTTTCAAGCAGCTAATAAACACCGAATGGCAATTGTCGTGCATATTAGAGGCTCAATCTCCAGAAAACACCCCTATGGACCTGAACAGGCGCGTCTCTTTCTGGAATTACTTTCTTTCGCTTCCGATATTCCGGTACAAGTTGCCCACCTCGCCGGCACGGGTCCGGGCTTTGATGATCCGCCAGCCCACTCGGTGCTCGAAGTGCTTGCCGATGCGGTCGCAAAAAACGACCCGCGGACGCGGAATCTTTGGTTCGACGTAACGACCGTAGCAGTTCCCGGAAATTCGGCTGAGATTTCAGCCCTTTTGGTCAAGCGGATTCGCCAAATCGGAGTCAAACGGATTCTTTATGGTTCGGACGCAGCGGTAGGCTCCAACCCCAACCTTCTACCACGAGAGGCTTGGGAGGCGTTTTCCCGCCTGGAACTTACAAAGAAAGAGATAAAGACAATAGCAAAGAATGTCGCTCCGTACATGCGTTAAAACTTCTTATATGGAACTCAATCTAACCTTTTACAATGTCGCAAAAAGGGTCGTTTTTGAGACTAAATATTAAGTTTTGTTAGGGTCGAAATCTTAGATTTTGACATAATCAATAACAGTTAATTAACTGAATCTGGTTGAAAATTCATTGCACTGTTTTGGCCTGTTTTCTTAAGTTTATCACTTAAAAATTCACCGAAATTCCTCGCACTATTGCTGAGGCTTTCTGCCGTCAAATTTACATATCGCAAAAAGTTTTTAATTGCGTGCGCCCGGTGGCTTTCATAATTTCAGCTTGTGGCATTCCACTAACAACCTTTCTTTAAGATAATCATCAAGACGTACGGCGCACCCTACCGCTGTTTCAGGCGTAATATTCAAATATCGCAAAAA
>JAIVJJ010000200.1 GCA_020200095.1 Acidobacteriota bacterium
CTCGATGTGCATATGAACGTGGTCTTTGGAGACGACGCCTTTAAGGATGCGGACATCTTCGGAATCGCAAATCTGAATCAGCAAGTCCCGACACCTTAATTTGATGTCGCCTTGCAGAACGTGGTAACGATATTTTGTTACCAAAACAATATGCGCGGTCAAACGACTTTTCGTATGCGAGCCTTTTCGGTTGTCTTTCATCTTTCGCTATCCTCGAATAGATTTTAGCGGAAAGCTACTGAAAGTCTTGCACTGAAAGTGCAAGGTTTTGACCTGCGTGTTTCAAAGAATAAAAAATATTTTCTTGTGATCACAAAAAAGTAGAAAGCGAATCAAGAATTATAGTGAATCCTTCGACGCCTCAAAAAGTCGAAGTTCAAGGTGATGTTATAAAGACGGTTTCTCGCAGCGATGAACTATAATCGTTGATGACATTCACCAATTTCGTTCTTTGACAGGAGAAACCGTTATGACATTATACATCGGAGTCGATTTCCATCCACATCAGCAAACCGTTGTCTGGTGTGATACCCAAACGGGCGAAACCGATACTTGTACTTTGCAGCATAATCTGAGTGAAGTGCTTAAGTTTTACCAATCAGTTTCGCCTTCGATTGTCGGTATTGAAGCTTCTTCCAGAGCCGTCTGGTTTGAACAGGTGCTTGAGCAGACTAATCATCAATTATTGGTCGGTAACCCGGCTTTGATTCGAGCCAGGGCGCGTTCGCGTCATAAGTCAGACGCCCGCGACGCTCAATTGATTCTTGATTTGCTGGTTAAAGATGAGTTTCCAGCCATCTGGCGACGCTCTCAGGCGAGCAGTCAGATTATTGATGTTTTGCATCTGAGACGGCAGTTAGTTAATCAGCGAACGCAAACTTATAATCGCTTGCAGGCTTTGGCGCACAGCGGCGGATTGCCGAAGGGCAAGATGAAAACGCTCGGTTTCCAAAGTCTGCTCAAACAAGTGCGGATGAATGAATCGGGTCAAATGCAACGCGAGCATTTGTTCAGCTTACTAGAACAGCTCACCAAACAGATTCGTGAACTTCAAAGCTGGCTTAATAGAAAAGCATCATCCGATAAGCAGGTTCAGCTTTTGCAGACTCAGCGCGGAGTCGGTTATTTGACGGCTCTGGCGACGGTTCACACGCAAGGCAGGCTCGCCGCTTTTAAGAGGATTGCTCGGACAATCGGCGAACATCGTTATCCGGTATGACACACGATTGAAAGCCTTTTATAAAGGACTGTTAAAACGAAAACCAATAGCAGTCGCAAAAACGGCGACGGCTCGTAAGCTTCTGGTCAAGCTCGCAATCATGCTGCGCGACAACATTACCGCAGATGAGTTTGACCGGCGTGGCAAAAGCAGTTGGTAATGCTCGATTTTTGACAAGGTCTGACGTGACCGCAGGGTGATAGAGCTAGCCAATCAACTTTTCCAGAGAAGGAGAAGTTCGAGCGAATCCATACATCAGGGGTAAAGAGTGCCGACTAATCGACACCTGACAAAATGCCCGGAGAGATGAATCAAGTGAGCCGCTTTGATGGCTTTACCAGATCGGTCTGAACCACGTAAAAAAATCAGACCACACAAAACACGAGTTAGTAAGATGAACGAAGGTGAATTGTCAAAGAATATAGTCGAAATTCAAAGTTGCCGAATGGCGACGCGGGAAAAGTTTGGCTTGACATTCCAACCGTCTTTAGAGATGTCAAAAACCCTCAAAAACGCCTACCTATTATTAGGTTTCGTCATTGTAACCTGAAATTTCTTCAAAAGCATATACGGATTATATGAATCCTTTGCGTGACGTAGCGATTTAATCCCTAAATCTTGCTGGTAGTTTAAGTGCCGACAACCAGCTTCAGCAAGGTAAAGTGCTGTCTGTTGCATTACGAATGCATAGATACCAATGCCAGCGTGATGTATGTCTCCTTTCTCAAAGTGCGCCATAGCATAAGTTTTGCAAAGAACCTCAGTTATAGAGAAGCCAACTAATTGTTGCTGGCAAAATACTCCCAATCCAATGAGTGAGCCGACAAAGTTACTGTCTAGCAAACGACGGATTGCAGTGAACTCTTTCTTAGTTTCCCACGCGCTCATCTGCTTCCTAAACGCCCAATGCTTCAACAACATCTCAATTTGTTGCTGTGTGGAGGCTAACTTCAAATCCAACAAGCAAGTAGTAATTTCAGTGTTCCTACGAAGAAATCTATTAATAAGGTTACGTTTATCGCCGAAGCGATTGCCGTGAAACGAATTCATCTCAGCAAGTGAAAGAATATAATCAAAATTGTCCGGGTCTTCGGTAATGCAAAACTTGTTCGATAAAGCGGCGGCTGTTTCAGAAGGAACTAGCGTGAGAACAGAAGGAAGTCCCTCTGTTCGCGCAAGGTCAATCAATGCAGAAGCGGTTTTATCGGCGGCACAGTTGCCGCAAAAAGAATAGAATGGCTCGCCAGTGACATAATCCGTAAACCTAACTATTAAATTTCCGTATAACTGCGATACTTGAATCTTTTCGCTGACATTCCAGCACCAAAGACTTGTGAAATTAAAATCCGAATAAGGC
>JAIVJJ010000070.1 GCA_020200095.1 Acidobacteriota bacterium
GAGTTTGGTATATCAATCAATCAGCGGAAGGAATCAAAGCAGTCCAATTTGGTATCAACACCGACAAAGCAGTTCCTGCTGACTATGACGGTGACGGTAAAGCCGATGTGGCTGTCTTTAGAAGTGGAACATGGTACGTAATGGGTTCAAGAGATGGATTCAAAGGCGTTCAATTCGGACAAGCCGGAGATATTCCGGTAGCAGCCGATTATGACGGAGACGGAAAAGCGGATATGTCAGTTTATCGTAATGGTATCTGGTATCTGTTGCAGTCGAAAGACGGTTTCAAAGCGGTTCCATTCGGTATGAGTACAGACACACCGGTTCCTGCATCATTCGTGAGATAGGCATATAGCAAATTCAGCTTTGGTTGAATTTACTAATAGGAGAAAAGGAGCGTGAGCAATCACGCTCCTTTTTTTTGAGATAAAATAGTTTGGAAATAAACCCAATGAAATGGAGATGTTTTAGCAAAAGAAAAACTAACTAAAGTTAGAACTTAAAACTTTGTATCCAGCATTATCTTGCTTTAAGAAAGAACAAACAAACAAAAGGTTGAACTCTAATCACCATCTGCCGCATCTTTTAACTTTACTTTGAGATTTTCCACTATCTCAAATCTGTTTTTTAAGTTTCTAATTCCGTATAATTTTATTTCAATAGCTCTTGAAAAGTTCGGCGTGTTTCCGGGGCGGGCGCAACACCAAGTTCTTTTTTCAAAAGCTCCTGCAAATTTTCATAGTGCTCTTTTACTTTGACGGGTTTGCCTTGCGCGGCTAAAATTCTCATCACCAGCCGATGCACGTCTTCACGAAACGGGTCGGCTTGCAAAATTTCGTTGGCAAATTTCAGCGCATTCGACCATCCCTTTTCTGCAAATGAAAGTTTCGCCAGACCGCTTAATATTCGCCAGTATTGTTCCGTAAAATAATTACGACGTTTCTCAGCCCAATCGTCATAAACTCCTGCCATAAACTCGCCGCGATAAAGTTCGTGCGCCGCTTCTAGATTTTCTCTAAAACTTTTTGTGTCCTTTTCGCGCTTGGCTTTTTCGGCTTCGACAATATGATTTTCAAAATCTTCCGTATCAATTGAATAAGAAAGCTCTGGATTTACCTGATAGGCGCCATCGCGGAAAATTAGAAAATTTTGCTTGAAGGATTGCTTGCTATTTAAGGCTTTGCGAATATGAGAAATAGTCGGATGAAAATTCTTTTCTATAGCGGACAATTCTTCGTCGCCCCAAAATGTATCAATTAAAATGTCTTTTTCAATTCGTCGATGCGGGCTGGTTGCGATGCAACAAAAAATATCGCGGGCGCGACGTGTGGTCCAGGCATCAGGCGCAAAAGGTTTTGTTTTGTCGCGGTAAATATTCGTATGACCGAGAACTTTTACGGTCAAATCCGTAATTAGCTCTGTAGTTTCTACCGAAACAACTTGCTGAACAACCGCTTTCTTAGGATCAATTGTCAAAAGGTTTTCACGCAAATCGAGCGGAAGGTTTCCGATAATATCTTCGTCGCGGAACAGGTCAGGGGTTTTTCGTATTTCTTCGCGCAGCCAGTATTCATAATCAAACCTGGCAGTTAAATCCAAAACTCGTTGCAAAGGCAGCAGCATTTCTTTACGCTTTCCTTGGGTAAAATAAGCTTGCGCCAGTACAAGCGAAGCAACTGCTTCGTCATAAAAAAGATTTTGTTCGTGGAAAAAAGCCGTAATTTCTTTTAATTGTTCAGCGATGGCTTTCGTTTCGCCTTGCGCTAGAAGAACACGGCACAAATTAAGTTTTACCGTTCGGATTCCGACTTCGTTATTGGTTTTCTGCCGCGCCTGAAGCAAATTTTCCAAAATAGCGCGAGCCTTGACAAAATCGCCGCGCAAAAATAAAAATTTGGCGCGTTCTTCGTTTAATTCGCGCGTTAAAGGATCTATTTCAGCCTCTTCATACGCCTTTGAAGCGCGTTCATAAAATTCACCCGCGTGCGTGAAATCATTTTTATCGCGGTAAAAATTGCCGTAGGCTTCAAAAATTTCGCCGCGCAGAAATCTCAAATTATAAAGCTGGCAGATTTCCAAAGCGCGTTCAAGATGCTTTTCCGTTTCATCAAATTCTCCGCGATAAAGATGAAGACGCCCTATGTTTAAATGACCGATGGCTTCCTGAGGCATCGGTTTGTCGGGCTCGTCTTGGCGAAAGATACGCCGCAGCCAGCGCAAAGCCTCACCAAAGTCGCCGCGAAAACCGGCAGGCAAAGCTAAATTATGTGTGATAAGGCGGATATATTGTTCGTTGTTTTGTTTTTCGGCAAGTTCGAGAGCGTAGCGAAATTGTTGTTCAGCATTTGTCCACGCGCCTTGACCGATTAAACAAAGCCCGCGCGTGTTGGAGCATTTTAGAAAAGTTTCAGAGTTTTCGTCTATTAACTTTTCAGCCTTTTCGAGAAAACCAAGTGATTCGGAACTTTTTCCTTTTCGCCGCGCGAGGCTAGCCAGCGAGTGTAACGCTTCGGCTTCGCCTGTTTTATCGCCGTTTTTATGAAGAAATTTAAGGGTACGCTGCAAAAGATTAACTGATTTGTCGGTTTCGCCCTGCAACCGGGCGATTTCCGCTTTGTGAAGAAGCGCCCTCGGAAATTTTTCCATACAAGTGAGCGGAATTTTTTCAGTGAACATAGCGAGCGTCGTTATCGCGCCGCTTGCCAGCCATTCTCCGCCTTTTTCGGCAATGATTTCTGCGGCGCGTTCATAATTTTCAGCTCCTAAAAGAAACGGAATCGCTTTTTCCCAATGATTATCGGCTAGAAAAAAATCGGCGATGCGGTTTCTTTGATTAGCAATTTCGGCGCGACCGATTTCCGAACGTAAACGGCGTTGCAGAAAATCACGGAAAAGCGGATGCAAGCGATACTCTTCGACAAATTTTCCATCTCCGGCAACAGTCAGAAATACATTTTTCTGAACAAGTTCGGGCAAAACTGCCGAACACCGCATACCGGGAAACAAACGGCTGCAAACATCAAGCGGCATAGAGTCGAGCAGGGAAATGTGCAACAGAAGATTTTGTGTTTCCTCGGTTTCGCGGTAGAAAACTTCTTCGGCAAAATAATCAAAAATATCTTTTTCCGATTGCTGCAGCATCGCCTGCAGATTAAGTTTAGGCATTTCAGCGTGCGAGAAAATTTCTTGTTCCGCGACTTGCCGGACTAATTGCAAAGCCGTAATCCAGCCGTGCGTCCGCTTCCTGTATTCACTAATTTCTTCATCTTTTAATTCAACATTCAAAGTTTGTCGAAAAAGTTCGCGTACTTCCTCATCGGTAAAAAGCAAATCTTCCCGCGTGAGAACTAAAGCGCGAGATTGCGTGCGGCGGCGCATAATTGCCAAGGGCGGCAAATCTCGCGTAGTGATTATCAAATGCATCATATCCGTCGAGTATTGTAAAAGGCGGTCAACAAGTTGATGCACAACCGTATCACGTCCGATATGATGGTAATCGTCCAAAACTAAAATAAAGGGTTGTTCGATTGATTCAAGGATTTCATTTAAAAGCAAATCAACCGCTCGTTCGGGGTATTGCAAAAGCTCGTTCGTCGCTTCGGAAAGATAGGGCAAAATAGTTTGCCCGAATTCGGGCGCGATATTTTTAATGCCGTGCGAAATGTAACCGAGAAAAACAAACGGATCGGCATCTGTGTGGTCAAGTTGATACCAAACCGATTGGCGAGATTGGCTGCGGATAAAATCCGAAATAAGCGTGGTTTTTCCGCATCCGGCATCTGCGGCAACCATTGTTATCGGCGCATTCAAATTCGCCTGTAATTTTTCCGTCAAACGCGGTCTGGTCAGCAACTCGGAAACCGGACGCGGCGGAAGTAATTTGGTTCGCAGAAAAAAATTCGGTCGTTGCATTTTCCCTTCCGTTTGTAATTTTGCCGTGTGTTTGCAAGATATTATTGCACAGCGAATAGTTTTTTTCGAATTCTTAAAACTGGATTAATTTTTGCCGAAAATCACAAATTACTATCTATGTTTTTCTATGGTAATCTGTTTTTATTGTTAATTTTAGAATTATGACAAAGGTTAAAATCTGTGGTATTACAAATTTACAAGACGCGCTTTTATCCGTAAAATTCGGAGCAGATGCGCTTGGCTTTAATTTTTATCCGAAAAGTTCTCGTTATATTTTGCCCGAAAAAGCACGGGAAATTATCAACCCTTTACCGAAAGAAGTTTTAAAAGTCGGCGTTTTCGTCAATGAAAGTTTGGATAAAATAATTGACACTGCTGAAACCGCTAGACTCGACGCGATTCAACTGCACGGCGAAGAAACGCCTGAATTTGTGCGTGAAATGAAGACAAAGGTAAATTTAGAAATTATCAAAGCCTTTCGCGTTTCTGAAAGTTTCAGCCCTGAAGAGGTTTTACAATACGAAGCCGATGCGGCTTTACTTGATGCTTATTCGCCGAAAGAATATGGCGGAACAGGTGAAACATTTGACTGGGAAATTGCGAAGAAAGTTCAAGAGATTTTTCCGAAAATGTATTTGGCAGGTGGGCTTTCGATTGAAAATATCCGCGAAGCAATTGAGTACGTTCGTCCGTTTGCGATTGATGCTTGTAGCCTGATTGAAAGAGAAAAAGGAATTAAAGATTCACAAAAAGTAAGAGATTTTATTTTTGCGATAAAATAGTTTTATGAATTTTCAACCAAACGAGTGCGGCTACTGGGGCGAATTCGGCGGGCGGTTTGTTCCCGAAACGCTGATGTCGCCGCTCGAAGAATTAACCAAAAGCTATTTTGCTGTCCGCGACGATGCTAATTTTCAAGCCGAATTTCAACAACTTTTGAGAAATTTTTCGGGTCGTCCGACACCACTCTTTCACGCAAAACGATTAAGTGAAACTCTTGGCGGAGCGCAAATTTACCTTAAACGCGAAGACCTCAATCACACCGGATCGCACAAAATCAACAACGCTATCGGGCAGATTTTGCTGGCTCGGAAAATGGGAAAGAAGCGCATTATTGCCGAAACCGGAGCGGGGCAACACGGTGTTGCAACGGCTACTGTGTGCGCTCTCTTTGGATTGGAGTGCGTCGTTTATATGGGCGCGGAAGACGTGCGGCGACAAGCGTTAAATGTTTTTCGGATGAAACTTTTAGGCGCGGAAGTTCGCGAAGTTGACGCCGGCGCGAAAACATTGAAAGACGCGATAAACGAAGCCCTTCGCGATTGGGTAACAAATGTCAAAACGACTTATTACCTTTTAGGCAGCGCGCTTGGTCCACATCCGTATCCGTTAATGGTCAGAGATTTTCAAAGCGTAATCGGGCGAGAGACGCGTGAGCAGATTTTAGAAAGGACAGGAGATTTACCTGATTGTTTGGTGGCGTGTGTTGGCGGTGGTTCAAATGCAATCGGACTTTTTCATTCGTTTTTACAAGACGAAAAAGTCCGAATGATTGGCGTTGAAGCAGGCGGCAAAAGCGATAACTTAGGCGAACATGCGGCACGATTTAATAAAGCGGGCGGCGGAAAAATCGGAGTTTTGCAGGGAACGAAAAGTTTTCTCTTGCAAGATGAACACGGGCAAATCGCGTTGACGCATTCGATTTCAGCAGGTTTAGATTATGCTTCCGTCGGACCGGAGCACGCCTTTCTGCAATCAATCGGGCGCGTCGAGTACGCGTCCGCAAATGATGAAGAAGCGTTGCAGGCATTTCAAACTTTATCGCACACCGAAGGAATTATTCCGGCGCTCGAATCGGCGCACGGCATCGCGCACGTCTTAAAAATCGCGCCGGAAATGTCTCCGAATCAAACAATTATTGTTAATCTTTCGGGACGCGGCGATAAAGACGTGCAACAAGTTGCGGAAATTTTGTGATTAGCCACGAAAGAAAACGAACGGTCACGAAAAGGAAAGGAAAATAGTTCGTGTCTTTT
Organism: Acidobacteriota bacterium; assembly: GCA_020200095.1. GTDB lineage: Bacteria > Acidobacteriota > Blastocatellia > Pyrinomonadales > Pyrinomonadaceae. The sequence continues at coordinate 5,949 of JAIVJJ010000070.1, forward strand.
CGTGTTTGTTCGTGGCTAATTTGATATTAAAATGTCGAATCGAATAGAAAAGGAATTTTTGCAATTGCGCGAGGGGAAATGTGGTGGTTTCATACCGTTTATCGTCGCCGGCGATCCCAATCTGGAAACGAGCGGAAAATTGATTCTTGAATTGGCGAGAATCGGCGCAAACGTGATTGAACTCGGCGTGCCTTTCAGCGATCCGGTTGCCGATGGATTTACCATTCAAAAATCAGCCGAACGCAAAAGATTGCAAAAATTTACTGATTTGCCCGTTGCCGTGGGCTTTGGAATTTCTTCAAAAGAACAAGTCCGTGAAGTTTGGAAATATGCTGACGCGGCGGTGATCGGCTCGGCGATTGTTGCTGAGGTTATGAAACTTGCACCCGATATTGATGAAGTTCCAACAAATTTTATCGAAAAAATTGGTGAATTTACTCAGACGTTACTTCCGAACAATTAGAACTGTATGAGTTTCGTTAAAATCGGAAATTTTAAGATTGGTTACACCGAAAAGGGAAAAGTTAATGGAAAAACACCGATTGTTTTTCTGCACGGGGTCGGCTCTGACAAATCAGTTTGGAATGAACAAATTGATTTTTTTTCAGCTTCGCGTCGCGCAATCGCTTTTGATTACGCAGGATACGGCGAATCCGATTTGCCGGAAAAAAAATTAACCCGCGAAGAAATATCCGCATTTGTCCTAAAAGCAATGGACGATTTAGAAGTTGAAATCGCAGATGTTGTAGGTTTATCAATGGGCGGAGTCATTGCTTTAGAAATGTTTAGGCAAACAAAAAAACGTATCCATTCGCTCGTTTTGGCAAACACCTTCGCTAAACACCCGAACGGCGTGGAAGTGGTTGAACGCTCGCAGAAGTTTATAGAGAATCACTCGATGCTCGATTTTGCTGAACAGAGAGTTGAACTTTTGCTTGCGCCGCAAACTTCACAGGCAATTCGCTCCGAAGTTGTTGAATCAATGTCGCGGATTGATAAAAGCACGTACGATTGGGCGAGTACGGCGGTTTGGATGGCGGATTATACAGATTTATTGTCCGAAATAAACATTCCGACTCTTGTCATCGGCAGTGAATTAGACGTTCCGACTCCGTCGGAATTATCGAAGGAATTGGCAGAAAAAATACCAAAAGCAAAACTGGCAATTATCGAAAACGCCGGACATCTTTCCAATCTTGACCAACCGCAAATTTTTAATTCTTTAATCGTGAAATTTATTGAAGGGAAATAGCAAAAAATGAATCGTAAAATAATTGCTCCGCGCGGGACTGAACTAACCTGCAAAACTTGGCTGACTGAAGCCGCTTATCGAATGATTCAAAACAATCTCGACCCCGACGTAGCTTTCGACCCGGACAATTTAATCGTTTACGGCGGACGTGGGAAAGCGGCGCGAAATTGGGAATGTTTAGATTCAATTTTGGAATCACTGAAAATTTTGGAAACGGACGAAACACTTTTAATTCAGTCTGGCAAGCCTGTCGGAATTTTCAAAACACACAGGGAATTTTGCAGGGAACTTATGAAACTTTTGGCTCGCTGGCGCAGCTGAACGGCTGGGGAAATCTGGCAGGAAAATTTGTTTTAACGGCAGGGCTTGGCGAAATGGGCGGAGCGCAGGCGCAGGCAATTACATTTAACGGCGGCGTCGGTCTTCTTGTCGAAGTTGACCGTTGGCGGATTGATAGAAGATTGCAGCTTAAACAAGTTGATTTAGCAACCGAAAATCTCGATGAAGCGTTGCAAATGGTTAAAGAATTTGTCGGGAAACAAGAAGCAAAATCAATCGCGCTTTTGGGAAATGCGACGGAAGTTCACTGGCAAATTTTGGAAAGGAATATCGTTCCAGATGTCGTTACCGACCAAACTTCCGCGCACGATGTTTTATACGGTTATATTCCAATTGGTTTGAGCGTTGAAGAAGCAAAAACTTTGCGCGAAACAAATCAAATTGAATATGAAAAACGCGCAATGGATTCAATGGCAAGGCACGTTGAAGCAATGCTCGAATTTCAGCGATGCGGCGCAATCGTCTTCGATTACGGAAATAATTTACGTCAACGCGCGAAAGACAACGGTGTGAAAAATGCTTTTGATTATCCGGGTTTTGTTCCGGCTTACATTCGCCCGCTTTTTTGCGAAGGAAAAGGTCCGTTTCGCTGGGTTGCGCTGTCGGGTGAAAAGGAGGACATTTACAAGACCGACGAAGCGATAATGAATCTTTTTCCCGACAACGACCATTTAACGCGCTGGTTGACATTGGCGCAAGAGAATGTTGAATTTCAAGGCTTGCCTGCGCGAATTTGCTGGCTCGGTTATGGCGAACGCGCGAAAGCCGGACTAAAATTAAATGATATGGTTGCGAGCGGCGAGCTTTCCGCACCGGTTGTAATTGGCAGAGACCATCTCGATTGCGGCTCGGTCGCTTCTCCCAACCGCGAAACCGAAGCGATGAAAGACGGCTCGGATGCCATCGCCGATTGGGTTTATCTCAACGCAATGATAAATGCTGTTGGCGGCGCAACGTGGGTTTCGCTTCATCACGGTGGCGGCGTCGGCATCGGTTATTCGCTTCACGCAGGACAAGTTATTGTTGCCGACGGAACGCCAGAAGCGGCAAAAAGAATCGAAAGAGTTTTAACGACTGACCCTGGAATGGGCGTCATCCGGCACGCCGATGCAGGTTATACTGAAAGTATTGAATTTGCGAACAATAATAATGTAAAAGTTCCAATGATGAAATAAAAAATGTTTTATTAAGAACCGGTTGTAAAACCTTTTACCAGTAAAAACCGTGGAATGTTTAACACTCCACGGTTTTTACAATTAAATAGTCGGAGATAAATTAATATCTTTTTACTCGAACGTATTTCTTTTTCTTCGGTCTGATTTTATAGGTGTAAAGCGCCGAGCCGCCCGCACCTGCGGCACCGCCGATTAAAGCACCTCTTTTGCCGCCGAGAAGACCGCCGAGGATTGCCCCACCAACTGTTCCAGCGCCCATATTGACTCTATTGCGGTGACGACGATAAAAACTCGGTTTCCTGGTTCTGACATAACGTACGCGCCCGTTTCTATCGACAACGCGTCTAGCATATATTTTCTGCTGAGCTTCAGCTGTAACAGGCAACATAAGCGGCATTAATCCAACCACCAATACCATCATAATAAATGTAATTAAGTATTTTTTCATTTTCTTATTTTACCCTCTATGAATTTTTTATTGCAAAATCAACTTTCGCCTAATTTTTACAACACAAAATTACAAGCAATTAGGATGCCACAACTGGGGCTTAAATTTAATGGTTTTTTTCTCTATTGTAGGATGAGTTTTGCAACTATTTCGTGCAGAGAGAGTTTTATTTGGTGCTGAATTTTAACAACGGACCAAGGAATCGGCATCGTCCGCGCGTTGACGCAGGCTAGGAAGAAGGTATTGAATTTGCGAAAAATAACAATGTTGAAGTTCCGATGTTAAAATAAGAATGCGGTTGCGAAAGAGTAAATTCTTGTACAACCGCAATTGCTTTGGAACTTAAACTTTTAATACTGCCACAGATAAGCGGTCGGTACCGGAACGTCAGTTGGGAAGCCGAATTGCACAGCCGTAAAGCCCGCAGATGAGCGCAGTAAGAACCAAGTTCCGTCGCGGTAAACCGCTATGTCCGCATTTCCGTCGCCGTCATAATCTGCCGGAACAGGTTTGTCTGTTGCAAATCCGAATTGAACTCCAGTAAATCTGTTGTTGCTACTGTTTAAGATATACCAAGTTCCCGAGCGAAAAACGGCAATATCGGTTTTGCTATCGCCATCGTAATCTGCCGGAACAGGTTTATCCGAATTAAGCCCGAACTGCACCGTTCGCAACGTGTTGTTTGAGCTTTGTCGAATTAACCAGATGCCGCCTGTGTACGTAAATACCCCTGCATCCTGTTTGCCGTCGCCGTCATAATCACCCGGCACCGATATACCGCCTGGATTGACTCCAATCGTAACTTTGCTTCCGCTCGGGTTAGAAGACGGACGATATGAGAAAAAACCAGGCGGAGGCGGAGCCTCCGGAATGCCTAGCAACTGAGTATAAACAGCAATGTCCGCTTTGCCGTCTCCGTCCCAATCACCCGGAACCGGTGAATCGCCTGCTTCTCCAAACTGTTCAACGCGAAGCGCCCCGTTTGAGCTATTTAAGATATAAAAATAAGCAAGATAAGGATTTGTCAATGTTTGGCGAAAAACAGCAATGTCAGTTTTGCGGTCGCCGTCATAGTCAGCAGGAGCGATTCTATCCGTACTGAGTCCAAACTGAATGGCAGAAAACGAGTTATTTGCGCTGTTAATCCGGTACCAGACACCATTCGAAGGACGAAAGACGGAGATAATCTTCAGATTTCTATCCGATAGCTTTTCATTTGTGCGGAACAATCAAATAAATATAACATTGACCCAATAACAGTTTCAACACTTTATTCATAGTTGCCCTAACAGATTTGGTGCGTCATTACTGCGTCATTTAAGAAATTATGTTAACCTCTCGATGCTTTTGGTTATCAATACTAATCTTCTGCTCCTAAATTTGGGTCAACTAGTAACTTGCGTAATTCGAGGTAAAGCAAAATGCTGCGCTTTTCACTTCCATGACTCGCCCAAAGATATGCGTTGAATTATAATCATTTATATTTTTACACTTAATTAATTATGGCTGAAACTAAATCAACATCGTGGCTGAAACCTTCTTTGGATTGGCTTTTAATTTTTGTTTTGATTGCGATAGCATTGCGATTCATACCATCGCTCGATAATCCGACCGCGCTTTTTATCGTTTCGTGTCTGGCAATTATTCCGCTCGCGGGCTGGATGGGAAAGGCGACCGAGCATCTGGCGGAGCATCTCGGACAGGGAATCGGCGGTTTATTAAACGCGACTTTCGGCAACGCGGCGGAACTTATTATCGCGCTGTTTGCGTTGTCGAACGGTTTGGAAGGCGTAGTTAAGG
>JAIVJJ010000439.1 GCA_020200095.1 Acidobacteriota bacterium
ATTTACAACTTATAATTTAGCATTTACCACTTTTCTGATTGATGAGACAAAGCTACAAAATAATGATAGTTGTCGGCGAAGTTTCCGGCGATATTCACGCCGCAAAACTTGTTAAAGCTCTGCGCGAGATTTCACCCCAAACAACTTTCGAGTTTTTCGGCGCAACCTCCGACAAATTACGCGAAGCCGGTGTGGAGACAATCATTAATGCCAATAATTTATCAATTGTCGGTTTACCTGAAATCGCACGCGCCTTGCCGATGTTTTGGCAAGCGTTTCAAACTCTGAAAAAAGTGGCAATCGAACGCAAACCGGATGCAGTTATATTAGTTGATTTTCCCGATTTTAATTTGAAGCTCGCTAAAGCGCTTAAAAAAAACGGATTAAAAATTATTTATTATATCTCGCCGCAGCTTTGGGCGTGGCGCAAATACCGGAAAAAAACTATCGAAAAATATGTTGATTTGCTTTTGACGATTTTGCCGTTTGAAAAAAATTGGTATCAAAAAGAGGGAATCGCGCACGTTGAATATGTCGGCAATCCACTCGCGGGCGAAGTAAAATCCCAGGTTTCAAAAGAAGACTTTTGCGCAAAACATAATCTGGATTCTTCAAAACCAATTGTCGCGCTTCTTCCCGGAAGCCGTCATAAAGAAATTATCCGTATATTGCCTGTTCTGCTGGAAACAGCGAGTTTAATGGCTGAGAAAAATGCGGACTTGCAATTTGTAATTGCTTTGCCTTCGACGCGTAAAATCTACGAAGTCGAAACGGCAATTGCCGAGGCAAAGCGAAAAAATTTAAAACTGCCAGAAAATCTACTAACCGTCCAAAATGAAACGCGCGAAGTATTAAACGCTTCTGATATTGCTGCCATAACAAGCGGGACGGCGACGCTCGAAGCCGCAATTATCGGAACGCCGATGGCAATTGTTTATAAAACTTCCGTTTTTAATTATAAATTGTTACGTCCATTGATAACGGTCGAACATTTCGGTCTCATTAATCTGATTGCACAACAAAGACTAGCCCAAGAATTAATTCAAGATGATTGCACGCCGAAAAATCTAAGCACTGAACTTTTTCGGCTTTTGGAAAAAGAGAAAAATCAAAACGTGCGCGGAAAATTAAGTGAAACTGTCAAAACTTTAGGTCCCGGTGGAGCTTCGAAACGCGCAGCCCAAATTGTTTTGAAATTTTTGCAAAGCATTGAGGGTGATACGCCATAATTTAATCGTTTAATGATTGCTATTATTGCTTACTTTATTTTCAACGCCCGAATTGCTGCGGCGTGAAACAGCGAATTTCTTATTCACGCGTGAATAAGAAATTCGCTGTTTCCGCCTCGTGTCCAATAACTAATTCGTCGGCACGTTTTGTAAAGAACAATCAACCGTTAAAGTTGCTCCAAAATTTTATTGTCAGCCACAAAATTCACTTCCGTTAACTCTTCAACTATCGTGAGA
>JAIVJJ010000071.1:0-2642 GCA_020200095.1 Acidobacteriota bacterium
CGCTTCAGGTATCCGACCTTAACGAATACCATGTCTGACTTTTTTCATACATACGTATTTTAAGTTCAAAGGACTAGAGGGCGAAACAGCGACTTTCTTATGACGCGGGTTTGTTACCCTTTGCTTGCGTGTAGTCGGTTTGCCGCCACGTCATCTCCGCCGTTGGGCGCGCCGCCTTGCTAACATTTCCTTGTTTTAATCGTCTAAGTAAATAATGCCGTAAATAAAAATGGCAGAGGTTAAATTTATGCTGACAAAAGATAAATCACTTCTCTGGGCTTGCTTGCTGGTGTTATTATGCTGTGCTCCTTTTGCTGCTGCACAAGAGAAGGAGGAGAGTAAAAAAACCGTCCAACGACCAAGTTCACCAACGGGGAAAGAGCCAACTGATGATATTGTGCGCGTAAATACGCGTGTCGTTTTTATTGATGCCCTTGTCAAAGACAAAAAAAAAGATACACCCGTGAGGAACTTGACTCGCGACAACTTTACAGTGCTTGATGATGGACAAGTTCGCGAACTGACTTATTTTAGTGCCGGAAGCGAAACACGCCGACCGCGGATGTTAATGCTGGTTTTAGATTTCTTCGGCGGAGACGGGCGAGCTTTTCACGATAAAGAAATTGTTGCAGGTTTGGCTTCGGTTTTAGCAAAACTGCCGCCTGAGGATGAAGTGGCAATTGCAACCACATGGCTTGGACGAGATACGTCTCCCTGTTCGCCTGTGGAACAGGTTTCTCCAGATTTCCCGCCGCTGCAGGTGTTGCAGGATTTTACCCGTGACCGCGGAAAGATAATTTCCTCACTCGAAGCCGTACCTGATCTCGTCACAAAGTATAATCAAAAATCCGTTGAGCTAAGAGATGCTCCCCATATCTACGAGAATGCCGCTTCCGGCATCCCATGCGCTGCCGCCGCACTTCGCCGGGCGGTGGCAGAACGCTTGAACTCGCAGGCAGTAATGATTGTGGCGACAGACGATCTTGTTTATTTTCCGTTTAATGCACGGGACGAGATGATTCGCAGTGCGCTGGAAACCGGGATCACGATCAACCTTTTGCGCATCAGAACAAGTTTTTTCACCGGTTTGTTGGCTGGCGCAGTCAAAAAAGGCGCCGGTTATAGGAAAGTGCCGGGAACAATTGATGTTGTCGCCGACGCTGCGCAGCAGACGGGCGGCGGAATGGCACGCGTCGGCAGTGTTAAAAAGTATGTCCAGGAATTTGAAAAACTGATCGGCAATCTGACCTCGCGCTATACGCTCGGTTTTACGATTGAAGATAACGAGCAGAATACAAATCGCCTGCACAAGTTAGAGATAAGAGTAAAGGCGAATGACGAACGGGGCAAAGAACGGAAGGTTGTAGTTAGTGCGCGAAACGGATACTATCTGCCGAATAAGTGATCCGCTCAAGTGGTTAATGCGCCATAATTGAAAGCAATAAATAAAAGATCTTCTGTTTGCTAACATACGCCCAACAATTCAATGGACGTGAGGGCGCGGGCAGCAACTTTCTTATCGAGTTGTCTTTTTACCCTTAGCTTGTGTGGCGGCGGTTTCGCCCCGCGTCATCTCAATTGTTAGGCGTCATAAGGAGAGTTGTCGTGAGACTTGAAGTCATTGCTGCATTTATTATCGGGATACTTCTCCCTGTTCTGGAAACTTGCCGTCGAGGTATCAGTTACTGGGGTATCGAGTTAACGACCATGTTTGAGGATTACGTCGCAGGCGCATTGCTCCTCATTGGCGGATGGGCATCGTATCGGGAGCGGCATTGGGGAAAGCTGTTTCTCGTTCTGGCGTGGGCTTATGTCGCTGGTCTGATGAGCAGCAGTTTTTGGTCTCAGCTTGAGGAGACTTTGCGACATACCGCTTCCGAGCCAGACAACCTACTGGTGGTCATCGTCAAGTTTCTCCTGTGGAGTACTTGTATCGTATCTTTGGTTCTTTCCTTCAAAAGAGCAACACATTCGCGTACCGCCTAACAAATCATTGGACGCAAGGCGGAAACAGCTTCTCAGGAATGACCCTTTTGAAACAAATAATTATTGATTAAATTTCTTATTTAACTAATGAAGTGCATCAAAGGTGTTAGAAATATGAAAAAACTCTTTATAGCTTTTTGTGTGATGTTATTGTGCAATGTCTTTACGGATGCCCGAATTTCTAGTATTGATAGCACTCCTTCTATGCCTGAAAGCCGATGCGCAATCCCAAAGACAGCTACCAAAGACCGAGAGTTTGATTGTCTAAAAGGAAATGTTCATATCGTTAAAAGCGAGTTTGCTGTATTTGTAAAAAAAGATGGTCAATACATTAAAACCGCAGTTTCTCAAGAGCAAATTATTACTTATGATAAGCAAGGCAATAGAATTGAAAGGCTAACTCAAGGTAGTAAGGATTACGGCACTGACTCCTCTATTAGCCGAGTCATTTTCAATTTTAATTCCAAAGGAATTGCTACAGGTTGGGAAGAGTATAATTCCGTTAGACCAATTCCCGTTAAGAGCATTTACAGTTACGATAATAAAGGCAATAGAACTAAACAGACAGTTACTTATGCCGAATCTAATGAGCAGTCTATTCTGATTCTTATTCATGACTCAGAAGGCAATAAAGTTGAAGAAAGGAGTTATTATCC
>JAIVJJ010000071.1:2654-8841 GCA_020200095.1 Acidobacteriota bacterium
TTATTATCCTGTTCCTATTATCAACGACAGTAAACAAACCAATGAATCTATTGAAAAATATTTATCTCGCTTTACTAAATATAAATATGATGGGAAGAATTTAATTCAAACTACTGAATTTAATAAGGAAGGTTCAATTACTTATAAAGGAATTTTTACCTATGAAAATGGCAATCGAAAGGAAGCTATTAGCTATTTGCTAGGTGCTAGCGGTCAACTTATTCGTTCTAGCAGGACTTCCTTTAATTATGACAAGCAAGGAAATATGATTGAAAAAATTATCTATAATCAGGATGATTCAATCCAAACCAGATACGTTGATGGTTATGATGAGCGAGGCTATAGAAGTTCAAGAATCACCTACGACTCAAATGGAAAGATTACGAGCAAAGGTTCATTAACTTATCAGTTCGATTCTCAGGGCAATTGGCTTAGCTACACATCTGATGACATCAATTCTTCTGAAAGAATAAATGCTGGCGAATCCTTTCCAGCAGAATTGCGAACTATTACATATTATTAAAATTTGCCTTCTTTAGTTTTACTAAAGCAATTCTATGTCTCAAAACGACCCTGTTGACACTCTCCTCAAGCAACCTGCCTAGCCTAAAAAAGATAAACTTCTTTATCAAATTGATATATACTTCTGCTGTTCGTCGGTTGTTATGTTTAAGCCAGAGGATTTGTAGCACTTGGTCAAGGATATAAATTTTGTTGATCATCTAGGATAGATATGATTAAAGAAAATAAATTACTTATCTTAATTGGGGTTATTTCTGCTTGCGTAATAATTCTTGTCTCTTTAGAACAAAAACAATCAATAACTGTAAAAGCGCAAAGTGGAATGCCTAAACTAATGCTTGAGCTAACTATTCCTAGTAATAGTTACGTATTATTAGAGCCAATACCAGTTTCCTTTAAACTATCAAATCAAACTAGCACGCCAATTTCATGGCTCTGACGCTCAAACGCCTATTTCTATTGAGGTTCAAATATCAGTTATATGGTGTCAGAAAAGAAGAGTTTTTTGACACCCAGCGCGAGCCTGATTCTTTAAGCTCAAGAATTTCTCAAGTGCGTTTAATTAAAGTGTAGACATACAAAAAGGGGTGAAAGGTTTCACCTTACTGAATTGGTAAGAAAATCTAAAAAAGAAAAAGGAGTCCAAAAATGTCTACAAATAACTATTTCAACAACCAACCGAATCGAAACAATCATTTTGTAAAAAAGGTAGCCAATTTAATATTTGCAGTGGCGTTGCTGTTTACACCTCTTTCGAGTCTTTATGCAGCCAGTCCTGCATCAGGTACCCTTAGTCCGACTGGCGCAGAAGTCAAGTGGGTGGGTACCGCTCCCGGGGGCGCTTCCGAGAGTGAAGGTACCTGTGTTGATGGCGTGAATTGTGATGTCTTCACAATTACTTTGACAGGAACACCTGCGGATTGGACAGGAAAGGTTGCACGAGTAAATCTTTCGTGGCTGTTGCTGGCGAATGATTACGATATGTACATTCATAAAGATACCCTTGACGGTCCTATTGTAGCCGATTCAGCTAGTGGGACAACTAATAAAGAATCAGCTGACATAGATCCTGCTTTAGCAGGAACAGGCACGTTTGTTGTTCATGTTGTTTATTTTGCAGCGACGGCTGCTGATCAGTACAGTGGAAGCGTATCTGTCCAAAGTACTACTCCGACAACCAGTATTACTGCTAAGGGACCGGCGCCAACTTACAATGTCTTTCAATCTCCGGCTGGGATGGGCAACGATGCAGGCGAGCCTACGCTGGGTGTTAACTGGAATACGGGCAGCGTAATGTTTATTGCCATTCTGGAAACATTACGCGTTACTTTTGATGATTCGACGACTCCGGCTAAAGCTACTTGGACAAATGTTAGTGCGCCGACTACATCTATTGATAGTTTTGATCCTATCCTTTTTACAGATAGTGACGTTAGCACATCCAGAACAAACCGAACATTTGTTTCCCAACTGCTTCCTTCAAAAGTAAGCTTAATGGCATTTACTGATGATGACGGGGCAACATGGACACCGAGTCAGGGATCAGGCATTAACTCTGGTGTTGATCATCAAACTGTCGGCGGTGGTCCATATGCCAAAAACGCAGATGGAACATTGAAAGGTGCTGCTATTCAAAGACCTGGCGTTGACGGAAAAATCTATCCACATGCGATTTATTATGCTTCACAGGATATCGGCTTAGCTCAAATTGCGCGAAGCGATGATGGTGGGGTTACCTTTGGAGCAGCGATACCGATGTACAATTTGACGCAGTGCAACGGCTTGCACGGTCATATTAAAGTAGCCACAGATGGAACGGTTTACATTCCAATTCCGAATTGTGGAGGAAATCAAGGACTAGCGGTTTCTGAGGATAATGGAATTACTTGGGAAGTACGCACAATTCCAAACAGTACGGATAGCGCTTCTGATCCTTCTCTTGGTATTGGAGCAAACGGAACAATTTATTATGGTTATGCTGATAAGGGCGATTCAATGCCAAAAGTAGCGGTCTCCAGAGACAAAGGAAGAACTTGGACTTACATTCGGGATGTAGGCGCGAGTCAAAATATTAAAAACGTTGCGTTCCCAGCAGTCGTCGCTGGTGATGATAACAAAGCAGCAGTCTTCTTCCTCGGCTCGACAACCGGTGGAGCAGCTGGAGTAGGTCAAGATTTAGGCGGCTTTGACGGTTCATGGTATGGCTTTTTTTCAGTTACTTATGATGGCGGCAACAGCTGGGTGACAGTAAACGCTACTCCCGGTGATCCTGTTCAACGTGGTCCGATCTGCGGGCAAGGAACTTTATGTGCAAGGGGAACGAGAAAACTTCTGGACTTCAATGATGCAACGATGGATGCTCAAGGGCGTGTTCTAGCTGCGTTTGCTGATGGATGTATCACTCAGGCATGTATCGAAGGCGTCGATAGAAGCGGTCCAGCCGGCACTCCAGACGGACGAGTCGATGGTTACGATAACGATAAGGATGACAAAGGTACAATCATTCGCCAATCGGGCGGTAAGGGTTTGTTATCCGTTAAGAAGAAGAAATAGTGTTTAATTACTAGCCGGCGCTTATCAAAAACAGAGGCAGGACTCATTCTGGATAAAATAAGCGCCAGGTTTAATCCTGTAACATGTTAGGAAATTGATTAAAATTCAGTTCCTAACATGTTATTTGATTTTATTCACTGTTAAAGATTAATATTCGCTGGTAGATTTTTTGCCTCTTATTAAAAGAAAGGATTTTAGTATGAAAGTATTAGTCGCTTTTTGTTTTATGGTTTTGTTAATGCTTAGCTGTAACAGCGAAATTGGTAATAAAACTGAACCTTTACCAGAAATTATGGGTGTCAAACTTGGAGCGAGCAAAGAAGAAGCGCTCCCTCAACTACAAAAAATAGCAACTTTAGATAAGCAAGAAAGAAAACAACAAGAAGTTTGGACTTTAACTGGTGACCAGTCTTACTCACATCTTATCATCTCGTACGACAAAGAATATACTTCAATGCGTTTTATCAATGCCCTGGCAAAGGAAAAACGTGTGCGTTACAAGGACGTGATGGATATAAATACGGCGAAGCTCACTACATCCGGTCCTAATTACACTTATGAATTAGAGGTGCCAGAAAAAAATAACCAACCGGCTTATGTAGTAAAAGCAATCGGCACGGATCCAGAATATTTACAATATTACGCAATAGAAAAAAAAGGTAATTAGTTCTCGTCTGAGCCTTTTATCAAGTTATCGTGAATTGAAGCATGAAATAAGGGATGTTTTGCCAATGGGAAAATTTAGCCGCCTTTGCTCGTATCTTTTACCAATTCTTTTGTTTGCTGCGATTACCGAGGGACAAAGCGCAACGGGTGCTGCTAATGGAATCGATAAAATTCTAACCGAAAAAAAGGATAGCAGCAAAAATAATTCGGAAACTGTGGAAGTCGAAGCCGGTATATCCTTTGAGCATTTATCGAAGGGTTTTGCGCCGTGGAGCGAAATTTATTTGTCAGCTTCCAAAAAATTCAAAAGCCGACGAGCGGTTTACGGCATTTATCGTCGAACGCGCCGTTTCCGTCAAAGCGACGACGAAATGACTGTCGGCTTTTACCAGCCGATTGGCAAAACCTGGACGGTTTTCGCCGAAGGAAATGCAAGTCCGACACACCGTGTTTTGCCGAAATTCTCCACGCTTCTGCAAATCGAACATTCCTTGAAAAAAGGCTGGGGTGCGCAAGCCGGCTGGCGGCACACCGAATTTAATACAGCGCGGACGAATACGGGAATTTTTACTGTAGAGCGGTATTTTTCAAATTACCGCTCTGCTTATACGCTTTACGCGACGAATCTGGCAGGCGCTGGAGTTTCCGCCGCGCACCGCGTTCAATTGACCAGATACTACAATGAAAAAAGTTCTCTGAATTTAAGTTTTGCCGCCGGGCGCGAAGTCGAAAATCTCGGCGCTCGGATTTTGCAAACCGACGTGCAGTCTTTCAGCGTCGGCGGGCGACACTGGATAAATTCGCATTGGGGTTTGAGTTACAATTACAGCTTCACCCGGCAAGGCTCAGTCTATACAAGACAGGGTTTCAATTATGGCATTCGTTACCGCTTCTGAAAACACCATCCAAATCGTTTGGTGGATAGGACTTGCAATCAACATCTGCGTCGGTTTAATGATGCTGCAAGTTCTCGCCTTTCGGGGAATCGTCTTTTATAGAGAGCGAAAGCGTCAACGCGCCATGAAATTTTGGCAGCCGATTCTGCTTGAAAGCGTTGTGTCGGTTCCGCAGCAAATTTCGCGTTTGAAAAGGTCGGACGCTTACGAATTTCTGACGCTCTGGAACAATCTGCACGAATCACTGTACGACAATCAGGTCGAAAAATTAAACGAAACAGCGCGCGCAGCTGGAGCGGACATTGCCGCCCGACGTTTTTTAAAAAAAGGAAAAGTCCGCAAGCGCCTGATGGCTGTGAGGATGCTCGGAAATCTGCGCGATAAAGAAAGTTGGGACGCGTTGGAGAAGTTATTGGGTCAAGTGGACGCAACTTTATCATTCACAGCGGCGCAGGCGTTACTGCAGATTGACGCTGAAAAAGCAGTAAAAATTGTTATGCCGCTTGTCGCTTCGCGGACAGACTGGACACACGAAGCTATTTCCTTGATGTTCAAAAAAGTGGGGGCTGACGTGATTTCGCTGCCTCTCTCGAAAGCGGTTATTGCTGCTTGCCGCAAAAACTGTCCAGCGCAAGAGGTAGACACTTTGGTACAACAAGTTCCTCCTTCGCGTCTGATTCATCTTATGCGCTTTTCTCACCCTCGTTTTGTAACTTACGTGGTGCGCTACGTTTTGCTGACGATGACGGACCTGGAAACTATTGCCGCCGCTTTAAGGGTCTCAGATGACCCAGCGATTTTGCCGGCGGTGCGTCAATTTCTCAGCGATGAGCGATGGCAAATTCGTGTCAACGCCGCAAACACCATCGGGCGTACTGGAGTTGCGCAGGACGAACAACTTTTAATTGGCGCGCTGCACGATAAAGAATGGTGGGTTCGCTATCGCTCAGCGCATGCACTCGCTAGTCTCCCATCGGTTGATCTAGAAAAATTAGAAAATATAGCTGCCGCGCAAACGGATAATTTCGGTCGGGACATTTTACGTCAAGTTATGGCAGAGAGACGGCTCGTATGACATTGATTGATTTTATCGTCGCCGCGCAATGGGGTTTTCTGCTGTTTTTCGTTTTTCTAAACGGCGGTTACCTGATAACGATTTTTCTCGCATTTCTCAAACTGCCGGATTATTTGCAGCATCAGGTTCTGCACTACAAACTACCCCGTGCACCGGGCGATTTTCTGCCGCCAATTTCACTCGTTATACTGGCTTACAACGAAGAACAGGTTATCGTTTCTTCGATTTATTCCTTGCTGCAACTTGATTATCCGACGTTTGAAATTATCGTCGTCAACGACGGGTCAAAAGATAAAACCCTCGAAGTTATGCGCGAGGAATTTAAGCTCACCCAATTTCCCGAAGCTTTTCGCTACCGGCTTGCGCATAAACCGGTTCGCACTGTTTATCAATCGACAATTTACCCAAACCTTCGGGTGATTGACAAGGAAAACGGGGGCAGCAAAGCCGACGCGAGCAACGCCGGATTCAACGG
>JAIVJJ010000315.1 GCA_020200095.1 Acidobacteriota bacterium
GTTCAGGTATTTGTGATTCTGCTAAATTTTCCAGGGCAATTTCAATAAAACTTTTGACTGCTTCAAAAGCTGTGGGAAATTCGAGAAAGTTTTTTCTGACTTTGAAAACATCGTAAAAAACAGTCAGCGAACTGTATGCCGGAACAATTTCGACAAAGCCTTCAAAAATGTTTTTGTCAAAATATCGGGCAAGCTTTAAGACGCGGTCGTTCAATTTAAAAGCAATTTCGTTGCCGAAATCAACCGTCAAAGCGCCATCTCCGAACGGAAAAATTTTATAGCTCATTTGCACTTTTTAGAATGTCGAAAAAAAAATTGACTAAATTATCGTCAATTCATATACTCTTCTTACTTTAATCCCGAAACTTCGAATGTTGCTTTGAAGAATATGGAATTAATGTCTTTAAAGGCTACCAGTATAATAGTTAATATTCGTAATACTTCAACATTTGAAGCAGCTTGGTAAGATGAAACTTTAATACAAACTGAAAAATAAAATCAGGTAATGTTAAGTTATATTTAATCATTTCAAATTGATTAGACAATACTAAAACAATGAACCGTCACCGGTGGCAAAAAGTCAAAGAAATTTTCAGTGCCACAAAGAAACGCCCGGCTAATTATAGAATCGCGTCTCTCGTAGACAATTCTGTTTCCGAAGAATTTCCGCTAAAAAAGGTAGAAGCTACTCATGAGAATGAGGAGAAAACAGAAACTCTGCAAAAAGATTCAAGTCTTCAAATCATTAATCCAATAAAAGATGATTTTTCAGATTCATTATTGCCACCAAATATTGATTTGTACAAATTTATAAAAAAAATCGGAAGCGGTGGAATGGGTGACGTCTATGTTGCTCAAGACACGGAACTTAATAGGAAAGTTGCGATTAAACTCCTTCCCGAAGAATTTACAAAAGATAAAGAGCGAGTGCAAAGGTTCAGGCAAGAAGCCCAAGCTGCCTCAAAACTTAATCATCCGAATATCATAACAATTCACAAAATCGGGCAAACCAAAGAAAATCATTATATGGTTACGGAGTTTGTTGATGGAATTACATTGCGTGAAGTTATAAACAAGAAAATGAGTATCCACGAGGTACTTGAAATAATCACTCAAGTTACATCAGCTTTAAAGGCTGCTCATAATGCAGGCATTATACACCGCGACATAAAACCTGAAAATATTATGCTTCGACGTGATGGTTACGTTAAAGTTCTCGACTTTGGTATCGCAAAACTTGTTGAGCAGGAAAATTTGGATCCGTTTGAAATCACCTCTTTCCATACACAAACTGGTTTACTTCTTGGCACTCCAAATTATATGTCGCCTGAACAGGTAGAAGGTGATCATATTGACGCCAGAACTGATTTGTTTTCGTTGGGTTCCCTTCTTTATGAATGCCTGACAAACAAACCTGCTTTTCAAGGCAAAACAATTACCAAAATTTTAACCGAAATTGTCAAAGTTGACCCACCCAATCCTTCAAAATTTAATTCACAAATTTCACCTGAATTAGATAAAATTACTCTAAAACTTCTAAAGAAAAATCCAAATGAGCGTTATCAAACAGCCGATGAAATTATTGCTGACCTAAACGAAATAAAAACGAAATTGCAAAATTTGGAGCAATTTCCAACCAAACCATCTAAAAGGAAAATAAACCTACGAAATCTAAAGGTTTTAAATTCAATATCTAAATACAATTATAAATCTCCGACCACACTTCTTCTACTTCCTATTTTAATTGCCTTCCTTTTGTTTGCCTATTTCCAACTGCGCTCAACCGCTTCTTACTCTACACAAAACTCTGAAGCCTTAAAATTATTTAACAGCGGAACAGAAGCATTGCGTGATGGTACTTATTTTAAAGCGAGTAAAATGCTTGAAGACGCCATTAAACTAGACAATAAGTTTATGCTCGCTAACGCTCGGCTGGCTGAAGCCTGGATGGAATTAGATTATGTCGGACGAGCGCAAAATGAATTGTTAAAAGTTCGGAATCTGCAGCAAGAACAAACACGATGGAGTTCATTTTCTTTTGTCCAAAATGAAGAATCACTTTATATAGATGCCGTCAGCGCAATTGTTTTACGAGACTTCCCCAAGGCTTTAAGTATTTACGAAACAATTGCCAGACTTTCTCCCGAAGAACCCTATGTTTATGTGGATTTAGGTCGCTCGTATGAAAAAAACGAAGAGATAGAAAAAGCTGTTGAAAATTATGAAAAAGCGGCTTCACTAAATCCACAAAACGGCGGCGCTTTCTTGAGATTAGGAATACTTTTAAATCGCAAAACCGAATTCCAAAAAGCCTTCGAAGCTTTTGACAGAGCCGAAAATATCTATGACCGTCAAAGCAATGACGAAGGAGTAGCTGAAGTCAGGATGCAACGCGGCGCTTCACTAAACAGTCAAGAAAAATTGGATGCTGCCCGCACACAGTTTGAACAAGTCATCAATGCACCAAGAGCTAGTAAATATCAGCAAATCAGGGCAATGCTGCAAATAAGCAGTGCGTGCTGCAGCGAAGGAAAAACCACTTGCGCCGAGGATTATGCCTCAAGAGCAATTAAATTAGCAAAAGAAGAACGGATGGAAAATCTTGCTACTAACGGTTTAATTGATCTTGGAAATTCCTTTTTAGCACGGGCAGAATACAACAAAGCTGAACAGAATTTTCAGCAGGCACTTGAGTTTGCGCGTAAAGATGAAGGAAGTCATAATGAGGCAAGGGCTTTATTAGCCCTTGGAAGTTTAAGTTTACAACAAAATAAGCCCCAAGAAGCGCAAAATTATGTCAAACAGGCTCTTCCCTTTTACCAGAAAGGGGGTTACAAAAAACAGGTTTCGCAAGCTAATCTTATACTCGGTCTAGCTAGCTTAAAGCATAAGGATTACAATACTGCCCTTCAAGCATTCGAGGAGGTGGAACATTCAGAAGATGCTTCTGATAGGGCTTTTGCACACTTATCCATTGGTACTGTTCTAATGCGTCAAGAAAAATACCCGCAGGCTCTTCGGCGATTCGAACAAAGTTATAAGTTATACGAGTCAATAGGTAATAGCTCCTATATTGCTTACAGTTTGCATAGCTTAGGCGATGTTCAATGCCAATTGGGTAATTTTGAAGATGCGAAAGCAAAACTTATAAAAGCAGAGGAACTAGCTAATGAAAAGGATAGTTCCCTTCCAGAATTACTTAATGATATTCAATTAGTAAATGCTCAAATTGCTTTAAGTGAGCAAAACTTCGCCCAAGCAGTTAAGTTTGCTGAACTCATTAGTACTAAGACAAATCCTGCTATTGCATTTGATATATATAGAATAATTGGACTAGCACAAACAAGACAAAATTTGAAAGATTCAGAAGGTGTAAAAAATTGTAGTAAAGCTTTGCACGAAGCTACAAAAATGGAAGATCCGCGAGCAATTTATACAGCAAAATTGGCGCTCGCAGAAGCTTACTTAAATGTTGGGAACCATTTAGATGCACTCGAAATTACTTTACAAGCAAATGAATACTTTGTAATCGCTGGATTAGAAGAATCTAGTTGGCGCGCGCTGCTTATTGCCGCTAGCGCGAGTCAACAAAAAGGTGACCGAGTAAATGCTAAAGAATACGCGGCGAAGGCACTTGAAACACTTTCCAAATTACAGGCAAATTGGGGAGAAGAACATTTTAAAACTTATCTTGAAAAACCGGACGTAAAGGTATACTTTAGGCAGGCAGGAGAATTAATGCAATCTTAGTAAAATAGGTTCTATTCAAACAATATAAACATAGGAGATTAGATCATGAATTCTAGAGAACAAACACACTTTGACCTCGACAAATCAACAGGACGAAATGAACTCTCGAAATCAATTGCAGGCATATCTTTTTTTGCGCTGATAGCGTATGGCGTTGTTAAAACAGTACAATATCTTTTACGAGCTGATGATGTACCTGAAGATAGTATTCCACCTATTATTATTAAATCAGGTTCTTTTATTATCGAATCTGATAAACAGCTTAGTGAATCCGGTGGCACAGGTGGTAATCCTTATGTTTATAAAAGGATTGGTTTTAATGAAATCAAGGGTGTTAGAGTGTTCATAAACAATGAGGTAAATGGATCCGCTAATTCTTATCCTTATGACGATCCTCAGTGGGTTGATGTTGATATCTGGTTTCAAGATTACGTAAACGGCGTATGGCAACCCGTGACTTTGCCTATAAATCCAGACGTTACTATTAGAAGTGAGGGTAACCCGGGGGCTGATAAAGATTTTGTTTTAAGAACCAAAAAAAAACTCGAGACAAAAGAAAAATCACATCCCAAACGCAAGGGAAAAGGCAGAGATAAAGATAATGGCGATTTTCGATTTGCACGTGTGCGTGTAAGTGAAAAAGACGGCGGTGGAGATACTTTTGATGCTGACGACGGCTGTCATTACATGATTGCGTTTTATAATTCTCTTGACTGACTGAGCAAAAAGCAAGGTGTATTATTGTAAAGCTTAGTGTAGAAAGTATTTCAATTGGCTAAACTTCAAAATAACTTCAGTGATTCACTTTTCATTAAAAACTACAACGCCAACCTTTTTTGAATTTATCAGAAAGTTAGCGTTGTAGTTTTTTGTCACAGCTATATATATAACCCACAAAAAGATCTTTTGGTTATATTTATCTCTGTCGGCAAATTTTATACTTCTTCAGATAACGATTGCATATCAATTACAAAACGATAGCGCACGTCGGCTTTAACTGTTCTTTCGTATGCTTCTTCGATTTTTTGAATCGGAATCGTTTCGACATCGGAAGTAATGTTATGTTTCGCGCAGTAATCAAGCATTTCCTGTGTTTCTGGAATCCCGCCAATCATCGAACCGGCAAGCATTCTGTTGTTTCCGATAACTGAAAAGGCATAAACTTCCGCAGGCTTATCCGGCACGCCGACAATCACCATCGCTCCGTTTGTTCGCAACAGATTAAGATACATATTAAGGTCGTGCGCGGCGGAAACCGTGTCAAGAATGAAATCAAATTTGCCAACAAGTGGCTCAAGATTTTGTGGGTCTTTCGTAACGACAAAATTATGCGCTCCTAGATTTCGCGCATCCGGTTCTTTTGACGGTGACGTACTGAAAACCGTTACGTCCGCGCCCATAGAAACGGCGAGTTTAACACCCATATGCCCCAAACCGCCCAGACCGACAATGCCGACCCGCTGACCCGCGCGAACATTAAAACGTTTGAGCGGCGAATAAGTCGTTATTCCGGCGCACAGAAGCGGTGCAACGGCGGCGAGATTTTGTTTTTCGGAAATTTTCAATGCGTAATTTTCATCGACTACAATTTGCGACGAATAACCGCCGAAAGTCGGAGTTGTTTCATCCATTTCCGTTCCGTTGTAAGTTAGGGCGAGATGTTTCTGACAAAACTGTTCAAAGCCGTCATTGCAATTTTCACATGTGCGGCACGAATCTACGAAACAGCCGACTCCGCCAATATCGCCTTCCTTAAATTTTGAAACTTCTGAGCCGACTTTTGCCACACGTCCGACAATTTCGTGTCCCGGAACCATCGGATAAATCGAGTTTTGCCACTCATTTCTCGCCTGGTGAATGTCGGAATGGCAAACGCCGCAATAATGAATTTCAATTAGAATGTCGCTCGCTCCCAAATCTCGACGCTCAAAACTAAACGGCTCAAATTTAGATTCAGGTCCGTCAACAGCATAACCTTTAGCTTGTATCATTAATTTCTCCTTATATTGTTGCTTGTTACTTAATTTTATTTCAAAGGTAATCGTCAAACCGCTTTTTCAATAATATATCAAACACTATTAAAAAGAATTGCATTGCTTAAAGAATTGCCGATGTTTTTTTCGCCTATACTTTTCTATTAAATGACTTAACAATCAACAATTGTTTGGAAATCTTTGTCGAAGAAACCTTTCATTTTTCTTTTCTTTTTCTCTAAAATGTTTATTATATTGAAAAGACAAACATCGTTGTCACGTTCGCTGCTAATTTTCCGTATTTACTCGTCTGATTTCTTTCATGAACATTTTTTTAGCTCCTTTTGAATCAATAACCGGTTTACCGGATTTTGTCGGGTATATTTTTATTTTCTTATTCGGCGCGGCTGTTGGTAGCTTTTTAAATGTCGTTATTCATCGCGTACCGCTTGAAGAATCAATCTTTAGGAGCAACGGTCGGCGGAGGGTTTTTGTGGCTGGTTGGCGATATATGGAAACGTCTTCGCGGTGTTGACGCTATGGGTTTAGGCGATGTCAAAATGATGTTCGCCGTCGGCGCTTTACTCGGTTGGAGGCTGGCGCTTTTATCAATTTTTCTTGGTGCTTTTATCGGTTCGCTTGCCGGAATTTTAATTATTATAACGCAAAAAGATAAAAATTTTCAAACCCGAATTCCCTTCGGCATATTTCTTGGTATCGGTTCTGTTATCGCTTTGTTATTTGGCGAACAAATGATTGGATGGTATTTTGAAACTTTTTTCTGAAGCAGCTATTAATTAACTTCAACAGCCTTTTCCATACAATTTGCCGAACAAAAAAATGTTTTTGAGCGCAGTTTCAAAGCGTTTTTTTGCGGAATCCAGGTTTCGCATTTGGCGCAACTAATAAGTTGAACATCACCGGTCGTTTCCTTCCTTTCGATTTTCTTTTCTTTGGTATTATTCACCTGACGCATTTTCTTAAACATCCGCCAGACGTAAAGCGCAGTTTGGATTTGTCGGCGATACCGCATTGCGATTATCGCAGCTACCGCACCAAATAAGATTAGTAAAATTAGCCATTTCATTATTTTTGCCCGTTGTTTTCAGCTTGCGATAGTTGAGTTGTTAAATGAGATACGGATGGGTTGTTTTGATTAACTTCTTTCAGTTTCGCAAGGTATTTTTCCGCATCTTCCGTTTTATTTTGGCTTAAAAGTGCTTCGGTTAAAACTTGCAAAGTTTTTTCGTGCTTTGGATTTTCTTTTAATGATTTTTGGAATTCGACGATTGCCTTTTCCGTTTCCGGCGGAGTCTCCAAAAAATAAGTCAAACCAAAATCAGTTCTCACGTCCGCATCTTTTGGTTTTTGCTCCAGAACCTTCTGATAGAATTCTCTAGCCTTTTGTAATTTATCGTTTTCCTTTTTGAAATATCCAATATCAAAATAAATGTTGCCGAGCGTTACTATTACATCATAATCTTTCGGATTGTTCTCAACTGCTCGATTAAGAAGTCTCGCTACTTCCGCAAGCAATTCAGTGTCCTGCTTCATCGTCGCGTAACGATACAATGCAATTCCTAAACTTTTTTGAAAAGCAAAATTATTTGGATTTTGGTCGGCTTCGGCTATTTTTCGGCGTATTTCTTCATCGCTCAACGCTATTTGTGAATTAACGGAATTTTTATCTTCTTGCGAATTTTTTAATCTTTCGTTTTCCGCCCGTAGATCATTTAGCTCGGTTCTGTTAAACGCATTTGCCAATAAAAATCCGCCCACAAAACTTATAAAAATTACGATTAAGGATAACCAGAAAACCTTTGTATTCATTGATTAAATTCTAACAAAACTGCCATTAAAAAGCGATCGAGCGCCGCCTTTTACAAATGACGAAGCTCACAAAACGTTTCTATCTGAAAAAGAAATTATTTAAAGAGTATTTTGTCTTCATTCCTCAAAATGTAGGGCAAATTTTAGGTACGGGATCGTCTCGGCGGGGCAGTTGCGATAAATAAAATTAGGGTCATGACTAGCGAAAGATAATTTTCTTGGTAATTTTCAACAATATTTTATACAAGTCTTGATGTCTGTAATTAAATCTAAACTCGCACTCTTTTAAGTGCAAATAAAAAGTGTTCTTTG
>JAIVJJ010000316.1 GCA_020200095.1 Acidobacteriota bacterium
TCGCAGAATTGGTTTTGGTTGAAACAAACGGCAAGGTTTCCTGACTTTCAGCTTGAATTTCTTTTCAACACGCCTTCCCATTTTTCCGAAAAACAGTGGCTTTTTGCGTTGATTTTCGCTGATTACAGTTGCGTGGGCAGTCGCGGATTTTCACCGCGTTCCCTTGCACCGCTTGTTTTTCAATTACTAATTACGAATTTTGAAATAATTTCTTTAATTCGTAATTCTAGTAAATTGTAGTAACTCTCCTTTTTTTACTCGCCGGATTTTCGTCCAATAGAACTTTCACATCGAAAGTCGTTTGTAAATTTTCGCTTGTCAAAACCGCTTCCGGCTTGCCTTTCGCCAAAACTTTGCCTCGCTTCAAAAGCAAAATTTCGTCGGCAAATTCCGAAGCTAAATTCAAATCATGCGTGATGATGATTGCCGAAGACTCGCACGATTTACACCTTTCGCGCACGAGCCTGAACATCATTGCTTGATGCGCTAAATCCAGATTCGCCGTCGGTTCGTCGAGCAGTAAAATTTTCGCTTCGGTTACCAGCGCACGCGCTAAAACAACTCTTTGTCTTTCACCGCCAGAAAGTTCATTCATCAAACGCGATGCATAGTCTTTCAAATCGCACATTTCCAGGGCATTTTCGGCTATCTGCAAATCATTTTCGGTTTCCCAACCAAAAGCGTTTCCGTGTGCGAATCTTCCCGCTAAAATGAACTCCAAAACCGTTACAGGAAATTTCGTTTCGTTTTCCTGCGCTACAACGGCGGTTTTCCGCGCAATTTCACGGCGCGAATAATTTTTGATATTTTTTCCGTCTAGCGAAATCTCGCCTTTTCTAATCGGCAAAATTCCGTTCAAAGCGCGAAGCAAAGTCGTTTTGCCCGCGCCGTTTGCGCCGAGAACAGCTAAAATTTCGCCGTTTTGCAAAACGAAAGAAACGTTTTTGATAACTTCGCTTTTGCCGTAACCGATTGTGATATTTTGAACTTTTAGCATTTATTTTTGCCGTGAAAACCTGCGGCTAATTCCTTCTTAATAAATAAATAAAAAGTGGCGCACCAATGAGAGCCGTAATCGCGCCGACCGGCAATTCGCGCGGCGCAATTAAGGTTCGCGCCAGCGTGTCCGCGAAAATAACAAAAATCGCTCCAACCAATGCCGAAAAAGGAATCACAAGACGGTTATCGCTACCGATTGCTAAGCGAACCAGATGCGGCACAATCAAACCGACGTAACCAACCGAACCACTTGCCGCTACCGCCGTTCCGACCAATAAACTCGCCGCCGCAAAAACCAGAAGTCGAACTTTTTCTATCTCAACTCCGAAATCAAATGCGTCGCGTTCCCCAATCATCATCAGATTCAACGCACGTGATTGTGAAACCAAAACAAAAACACCGATTAGAACAGCCGCGAAACTTAAGTAAAATCCGTTTTTTGTGGCTTGCGACAAATCGCCCAAAAGCCAAAATGTAAAGCTGCGAAGTTTTGCCGCGTCTAAAAGACTTGTCAGCAAAACGATGATTGAAGAAAGAAATGTTGTAACAATCACGCCCGCCAAAACAAGTCTTTCGACGTTCATTCCCGCGCGGCTTTTCGCCATTTGATAAACGGCAAAGGTCGCCAAGCTTGCGCCCGCAAAAGCAAAAATCGGACGCGCAAATTCAATTTGCGCGAAAAACACAAAAGCCAGCATTGTGCCTAAAGCCGCGCCGTTGGAAACTCCCAAAAGATATGGCTCAGCAAGCGGATTTCTCAAAAGAGATTGCAAACTCGCTCCTGCTAGCGCGAGACTCGCGCCGACACTTGCGCCAAGCAAAATTCGCGGTAAACGAATATCAAATAAAATAGCTTTTTGCTGTTCATTTAAATCAAAGAACGAGAGCTTTTCGCTTCCCAAAAGGGCGGCAATGCAAAGCGTCAAAACGAGCAAGACAAATAAAAAAACGCCGAGACGTATAGCCGAGAACGAAGATTGTGGAAAATGCAAAGTGGAAAATGCAAAAATTTTCAACCGCCTGTTTTTCGTTTTTTGTTTTCCGTTTTTCATTATCTTTGTCTGCATCTTGTCATTGAAAAATCAATCAAAAGTTTTGGGATGCAAATCTCGCGCTATCTGCTCCAGAGCGTCAACAATTCTTGGACTCGGGCGCGAAAGCAAATCGGCGTTGATTTTGAAAACGTTGCCGTTTTTTACCGCCGGAGAATTTTTGAAAATTTCGTTTGGCTCGCGATTGTCTTCGCTGTCCGACAAAATTATCGCTTCGGGTTGCAAAGCAAAGGCGGTTTCTTTACTGATTTTCGGATAAGCTGTTGCGACCGTTTCGGTAATCGAAACGCCACCCGCCCGCGCAATCAGATCGGTTAAAAAAGACTCTTTTCCGATTGTAAAAAGCGGCTCATTGGAAATTTGCAAAAAAACTTTTATATCTTTTGCCGTATTCGTTCGCGCTTCAATATCGGCGACACGCTTTTTCAAATCATCTACAACTTCCTGCGATTTTTCCTTTTTACCGAAAATTTCGCCTGTTTGATAAATGCTCTTGTAAATATCTTCAAGGCTATTCGGATTGGTAACAAAAACCGTGATGTCTTGTTGTTCGAGAGTTTTGGTAAAAGTTTCAATCTGTGAAGCCGTCGAAACCAAAACGATTTGCGGTTTCAAGGCAATGATATTTTCAATATTCGGATTTAGAGTGTCGCCGACTTTTTGGATTTTTTGCGCTTCTATCGGATAGTTGCAATAGCTCGTAACGCCGACTAATTTGTTGCCTGCCCCAATTGCGAAAACAATTTCCGTCAAGTTCGGCGCAAGCGAAACGGCGCGTTCAATCGCTTCGGGAATTTTTACGCGACGACCTAAATCGTCTGTAACTTCGTGTGACGGCGAATTTACTTGCGCTTTACGAATTTCACTTTTGCAATTTGTAAAAAGAAAAGCGCAAAGTAATAAGCTGATAAATGCGAGTTTTTGAAAACGAGCATTTGGCGTAAAGGCGCGTAATTCACAAAGAAAAGCGTTTGCGAAGATAGCTTTTTCAGAAATTTTTAAATTTACATTAGACAAATAAAAGCCCTACCTGTTTTACTTTTTCGCACTAAAGGCGAAAGGCAATTCAGATAGGACTTTTACTTCAAAATAAGGAGAGAAAATGAAATAACAACCTACTTAGCCAATCGTCTTGACGCGAGACGATTTTCGGCTAAAAAACTTTTGATTAGGATTCCAGACTTACTCGATTTTGGATTTTGGACTTTGGACTTTGGATTTGCTTGAACAAATAATCCAAAATCTAAAATCTAAAATCTAAAATCGCATCACTGTGGCGCGACCGTGCGAGATTTTCACTCGACTTTCCCTTTTCGCTTTTTTCTGCAAAAGCGATGTCCAAAAGTATTTTAGTTGAAAAAGAACAACCGCAATCGAATTTTGATTATGCACGCGCATATTTACAAATTCGATGAAAGGGAAAATATCACGTCCGTCTCGAAATGTCAAAAGCAATTAGCATTGAATAAATTATGCTTGAATTTACACACTGAATACGGCTATTCTGAAAAGCGAAAAAATAAATTCTTTTAATTTTATGGCTCAGTATGAAAACGTGGTGGCAGTGATTTTAGGCGGCGGGGCGGGAACAAGGCTTTTTCCTCTGACAAAAGAACGCGCTAAACCGGCTGTTCCGCTCGGCGGAAAATATCGTCTGGTTGATGTGCCGATTTCCAATTGCATCAACTCAAACATTATGCAAATTTTTGTTTTGACGCAGTATAATTCGGCGTCTTTGAACCGGCACATTTCGCGCACTTATCGTTTTTCGAGTTTTTCAACCGGTTTTGTTGAAGTACTTGCTGCCGAACAGCGCTCGGATAGTCCCGAATGGTTTCAGGGAACGGCGGACGCGGTGCGGCAGATGATTCCACACATCCGCGATTGGCGCGTCAACACAATTTTGATTCTTGCAGGCGACCATCTTTACCGAATGGACTATCGAAAGTTTTTGGCGCGGCATTTTGAAACCAATGCCGATGTAACAATTTCAGTTATTCCTTCGCGGCGTGAGGATGCCGAAGGCTTCGGCTTATTAAAAACTGATGAAAAGGGTCGCGTTGTTGAGTTTAAAGAAAAACCGAAAGGCGACGCGCTCGAAACGATGCGTGTTGATACCACTCGTTTTGGTTTGACCGTAGAAGAAGCGGAAAATCGTCCGTTTTTAGCTTCGATGGGAATTTACGTTTTCAACTATGAACGCTTGATTCAGCTTCTCAACGAAGAAAATTCAGGCGTTGATTTCGGCGGCGAAGTAATTCCTTCGGCGATAAAAAAACTGAATGTTCAGGCGCATTTGTTCAAAAATTACTGGGAAGACATCGGAACGATTCGCTCTTTTTACGAAGCAAACCTCGATTTGGCGTCGCCTTTACCGAAGTTTAATTTTTTCGACACTGAAGCCTTGATTTACACGCGCAGCCGTTATTTGCCGCCGTCAAAAATTCACGCTTGCGATATTGACAACTCGATGGTCAGCGAAGGCTGCATCTTAAACGGCATTTTTGCTCGGCGTTCAATCCTCGGTTTGCGAAGCCGAATTGATTATGGCGTGCGATTGGAAAATGCAATTATTATGGGTGCGGATTTTTTTGAATCGTTTGACGAAATAAAAACAAATGTCAGCCGAGATATTCCGCACATCGGCATCGGAGAAAGTACTATCATTCAACGCGCGATTATTGATAAAAACGCTCGTATCGGCAAAAATGTCCGGCTCGTCAACAAAGATAATATCGAAACCAGAGACGGCGAAAACGGTTCTTATTTTATTCGCGAAGGCATTATCATCGTTCCGAAAAATGCTATTGTTAAAGACGGAACTGTAGTTTGATAAATTTTATTTTGTCATTCTTAAAATGATTTGCTCGCCATTCTCGACACTTAAAATTCTCTCTGCTCGATTTTGGAATGCAACAATTTCTAAAAACCCTGCGCTTCCCAAAATCATAAATACTTCGTCTTTTTCGGCTTCGGCATAAAATTCCTGCCGCTTTTTGATAATTTTTCCGTTTATTTCTAGCATAAAATCTTTGGGCAAATCGGAATGTTTAAGATTTGTAACAAGATTGCCGAAATTATCCGTGTGAATAATTTCCGCTTCAGTTTCGTTTTCGGATATTTTCTTTGGCTTGGCGGATTCGAAACGAACAAAATCAACCGTTTCATCGCCAAGTTCGTTTGGCTCTACGCCTTTTGTAAGGTGCGCCGCGACGGACGCAAAAATATCGCGCCCGTGAAAAGTTCGGCTTATTTTTGGCGCGAAAAAATCTTTATTTGTTAGCTCAAAGACGCGAAAATTTGTTTCTTCTTCAAAAATAAAACTCAATAAGCCGTTGTCGGGCGCGACGAAATAATAATTTTCAGTCTCAAGCAAAACGGCTCGCCTGTCCGAACCTACTCCAGGATCAACTACCGCGACAAAAAGTGTTTCGGGCGGAAAATCTTTGTAACAAGCAAGAAGCGTAAAACTAGCGGAGCAAATATCTTGCGGCGGAATTTCATGCGTTATGTCGACGATGTTTGCTTTAGCATTAATTGACAAAATCGCGCCTTTCATCGCGCCGACAAAATAATCTTTTGTGCCGAAATCGGTTAAAAGAGCAATTACCATCTTCAAAAAAATTTCCACGAAACACGCCGCAAAGTTCAGATAAAAAAATTTGCGTAGTTTCGTGGACTGTAGAGCGGCGCGAGGCTCAGCTTTTGTTTCGCACCAAAAAGTCTTTATAACGGTAAGTGGTGAATGGTGAATTTTTGAAAGTTAAACTTCCCGATCACTACTCACCACTAACTTATCTTATCTGCGTTTCATAAGAGGTCTTAATACGAAGTTGTTGACTTTTATTAAGCTTGATGTGTTTTCCGCGCTCAACGACAACTGTACCAGCGCCGATAGCCGCTCCGATGCCCGCGCCCACTGCCGCGCCGACCGGTCCACCAGCAATCGCGCCGATAACCAGACCAGTGCCTGCTATTGCGCCTACTTTAACCGAATCGCTTTTAACCGAGCTTTTGCCTTCAACCGTTCCTTCAGTATCAACGCGTCTGACATTATCGCCTTTAACGGGCAAAACTTCCGTTACTATCGCGTTAAAATTGCTCCAGCGGTTTTCCG
>JAIVJJ010000201.1 GCA_020200095.1 Acidobacteriota bacterium
GTATTAATTAACTTTAATTCGGATCAGGTTGTGAGCGACATTATTCAGAACGCCGAGCCGGAGAAGATCAGCAGCGAGTCCGGTTTGCCTTTATCGCGCGTCGAATGGGGGTTACAGCTTTTAACCGTTCAAAGCGAAGAAAAACGATTCTCAAAACCGCACTCCAAACAAAGCAAAGCCGCCATTTCGACAGCCGAACAGGTATTTGAATACGCCTTGCTTCTCGCTCGACAAAGTAAATGCGAATCAGCAGCAAAAAGCCAATTGCCGCTCAAAGATGCACAAGGAAATGTAAAGGTCGACTTAAGAGACACATCGGAAGTCGTCGAAAACGCCGTGCTAATTCGCGTTGAAGCCGAACGTTTGATCAATGTCGGTAAAACGAAGCCGGTTCAAAAGTCGAAGCAGCAGCAGACGATGAGGTTGCCAAACGAAGAACAAATTTACCTGGCGCAAAAGTTAGCCGAACGATTGAGACGAGCCGCCGACAAATTGTTGCAAACCGCTGAATTTGTCGCTATCACCAACGTGCAAAAGCGGATTTTATACGGCAACGCGGCTTTTTTGTCCCTACTGGAGCCGACCGACAAACTGCACGACCGCGGATCGCCGCAGAAACGCGAACGCGTTCGACTGAAAAATCAAAAATTGTGGGAAAAGGCTTTGGCAAATGCTAAGACCGGGACGCAGGAGTTAGCAGATCCTTTAAAGGGAAATGCAATTTGGCAGTTGCAGCGAATTAAGGTTCAGGATGTAGCAAGCGAAGACGTTCAAGCATATGTTAATACGCTTCGCTGGCGCGATGTAATTCTCTTTGCGCCCGAAGTTTTAGCTGAAATCTCCGAGATTTTACCGCAATTGACTAATTATGCTTGTTTTTTAAGTCCGAATACGCCGAACGAAAATGATGAGTATTTATCGCAAATCGGAAACTTAACTGAATCATTGGAAAGATTGACCGCAATAGAAAAATCATAAAAAAAAGGAGAAATAAAAAAATGGCGGACGAAACGAACGCAGTTCTAAACGACGAATCCGAATTGACGATGCCCGACGGAACGCTTTACGGACGTGAGTTTTGGGGAATTTCGCGGCATAAGCTGATTGCTGGAGCGGCGGAGCAATTTCTAACCGACCGCGCCCGAACTGAAGTTGAGCGCATTCTCGCGCCGATTGAAACGGTTAGTTTAGCCGACGTTGCGGGTTGGGCTGACCAAATCAAAAGGCGCAGACCGGACCCAAATAGAGATGACGCGGACACCGTTGATTTTCTCGAAGATCGAGAAAACTCTCAGCACGGAACGTGGCATTACGTCAATTTGCCACACGGAGTCGAGGACTACAGCCGCGAAGATTACCCGCAGTTCACGCGCGACAATGACGTGGTGCAGATGATTAAAGAATGCGTTCGCGTCTTAAAAGGCGACTCTGACCGCTTCAGCGAACGGAATGCAT
>JAIVJJ010000202.1 GCA_020200095.1 Acidobacteriota bacterium
ATACTGTTCAAATAATCGAACTTTTATACAAAAAATTGAATAGCTATTATTTAGATAAGGAATTAAATGGGAACTCTTTAGCGTTGTGAATTTTATACTGCTCCCCGTTAAGACAAGATGAATTCAGAGCGAGTATTCTAACAAAACGGGAGAATACTTTTTATGGGAAGAGGCAGAATTTGGACGGCGGAAGAAAAGGCGAAAATTGTCGTTCAGGGTTTGAAAGGTCGCGCCGTTTCTGAAATTTGTAATGAGCATCAGATTCATCAAACGCAGTATTACAAGTGGCGCGAACAGTTTTTGGAGAATGTTCCGAAGGTTTTTGAAACTAACCAGCAGTCCAAGAAAGAAGCGACCCTAGAGCGTGAAAACCAGAAACTTAAAACAATGGTTGGCGAGCTTGCGATGGAACTTAAAAAAAACGATTGGTAAAACTACGCCGCAAGCGTAGCGCGGCGATCGAAGAATCCGACGCACTGGTGTTGCCGATTATCCGGCGATTGAAAGCGGAGCATCCGTTTTGGGGCTATCGAAGGATTTGGGCATATTTGAGTTTTGTCGAGCGCATAGTGATTAACAAAAAGCGGGTTTATCGGCTCTTGCGTGAAAACAATTTGCTCGTCAAAGGTAATGAGAAATTGAAGGCGCGACGGGTTTCAAAGCAATCGAAGCCGCGTCCCGACCGCCCAAATAGTTGGTGGGGAATAGATATGACGAAAGTTTTAACCCGTGAAGGCTGGGCATATCTGGTAGTTGTTAATGATTGGTTCACCAAAAAGATTCTCGGTGCTTTTGTCGCTGACAGAAGCCGTGCAAGCGATTGGCTTGAGGCGGTCAATGAGGCGGTTTGCCGACAGTTTCCGAGTGGTATCAGAGAAGTTGAGAGTCTTCAATTGCATCTGATGAGCGACAACGGCTCGCAGCCGACATCGGTGACTTTCATGAAAGAATGCCGCGCGTTCGGCATCCGGCAAGCCTTTACCGCTTATGCCAACCCGAAAGGGAATGCTGATACTGAACGCCTGATTCGCACGATTAAGGAAGAACTTTGTTGGCTGCGGGAATGGTCATCGGTCACAGAATTAGCGATTGAGATGGAAAAGTTTGTCGAGTATTTCAACGGCAATTATCTGCATTCGGCTCTTGGCTACAAAACGCCGAACGCATTTGAAGCAGAATGGTTCAAAAATAATCAAATTACTCACTCTGCGACAGCTTGATTAGTGGGGAGCACTACACCGGCAGTAAAAGATGGGCAGCCTGTTTCCGTGTCGGTTATGGTTGAATTTAAATACCAAATATTTTGAAATATGCCATCATTTTACGAAGTAATGATTGAACGCAACTTTTCCAGCGCACACCAACTGCGCGGCTACAAGGGAAAGTGCGAAAATCTGCACGGACACAATTATAAAATCGAGATTTTCGCTCGCGGCGAGGAACTAAATAATAT
>JAIVJJ010000317.1 GCA_020200095.1 Acidobacteriota bacterium
ATGTTATCAAACGCCTGACGAGTTCAAACAGGATTGGGAAAAGCGGCAAAGATTATTGAAATATGAATCAAGGGAGAAACTCGCCAGCCTAATGGCTCAAGGTTTGGGGTCTTGACACTACCGTGTAAAAATTTATCATCTTATAACTATGTATTCCCTAGGCACAGTATCCATCCCTGGTAGTATCTCTCTACAGTGGGGGGATAGGGAGAGATAGTTATAAGATGATAAATTTTTACACGGTAAGATTTACTATGCTGCAAACTCCACATCTTCACTTGTTTCATTGCTGCTCAACAGAAGTTCAAATCCTGCTTTATATTTTTCTCGATTCTGTTGTTCTGTCCAATCTTCTTCTAATTCTTTGTAAATATTCCAAGAATCGTTTAATACTCTCTGGCATTCTTCAGCAGGATCTACTCCTGATTGAACAGCTAATTCAAAAACCTTCCTCAACTTCGTAGAGATGGTCTTTTTAGCCTTCTTTAATAGATGTCTAGGATGATAGGCTTTAGTTTTTTCGACAGGCTTATACTGTGCTTTGATTTTAGTTAAAGTTTGATCGATGACTGTTTCCAAGTCTTCGGAATTCGAGTGAAGAACTTTTACTAGCTCATCCAGAATCACGAATTCATATTTGGATTTGACACAATCAAATGTCCCATCATCATTCTGAACTCGATGACCTGGTTTCAGAACACGGACGAGTTCCATCTGGTGTTCTTTCTGCCACTTCAATAATCCCTTAAAAGCATTCCGGGCTGTGCTGTCAGGACGAGACTTATTTGCTTTTCTTTTGTGGAAGACACCAGCCAACTCTGCGAATGACGCTTCAAATTCGGTTTTACCTTTGGAAACCAATACAAAGGCTCTGATTAGCTGGCACTGGTTTGGTTTCAGGTCGAGTGCTTTAAAAAACTTTCCCAGCGCCTCTTCATATCTAATAAATGATTCTATCTGTTCACTTTTTCCTTCTGCGCCGTCTGTTTCTAATTGAGTACTTTTTGCCATATCTTCCACTATCTAATATCTCCTGTCTTAACTTTTACTGTTGATAAACGCACTTCACCTTTATTCTGTAGAAAGGCGCAGTTTTAGCTACGCCTTTTCAGACCTGTTAAATTTACTTATCCAATGCTAATTCTTGCTCGTCTAAAAACCACTCTGGTTTCTTTTTGTTTTTGCCATACACCCTGGCTTTACATTCGTTACGGGATAGGGTATGATTTATATAAGTCGGGGCACACAAAAGCCTCGTTCAAAGGACACAAAAATGTCCTTGCTAATAAAAATTAAACGGCTCGTTTCTATGCTTACCAGGCTCTTGAAATGAGCCGTTTTTCTATTCTCTAATTATAGCACATCCGGCTTCAAAGATCAAACTCGGAGGGATTCAATAACTTCTTTATTTACAACAATTAACTGTAACCCCTTTGCTTTAAAGGGTTTAGAAACCAAGCTAAAAAGCCTGTTACAAACGGTCTGTAACAGGCTTAAATTTATCG
This sequence comes from Acidobacteriota bacterium, assembly GCA_020200095.1. Lineage (GTDB taxonomy): Bacteria > Acidobacteriota > Blastocatellia > Pyrinomonadales > Pyrinomonadaceae. Next base: position 1,506 of record JAIVJJ010000317.1, read on the forward strand.
AGATATTTGACTTCTTTAATTTGGCAATTCGCTAGACAATGAAACTTCGTTCATAGCTTCTGTGTTGAGGGTAGACAATCTATCAGCAATCCTCTGGACAGCATTTGTATCAGGAATTAACATATCTTGCAAAAGTCGTCATTTGGCTGTGTCCTAAATATTCATTGTTCCCATATTGTTAGTCCTTTAATTCACCAATTGTGAGTTAGCGCCACTATTTTCCGGAACTTGATTAACTTTATCCAAATATTTTTCTAGAGCATTAACATGAAGTTGCGTAGTGGTGTTGTCTTGATTAACATATCTCAAAAATGTTTCCATTTTTGTATGACCACTGATTTTCATAATTTCTGGAACTGGCATTCCAGCAGCTACCATTCTAGTGACAGCAGTGTGCCTCAGATCATGGAAGCGAAAATCTTTGAGCTGTGCGATTCTTGTTACTGTGGCAAATGATTTTTTAAATTCTCTTAATCCAAAAACAAGTCCATCCAAATTTCGAGGTGATAGTTCCCACAACTTGCTAAGTTCTTTGATTACTCTGGAAGTCATTCCGACGTTTCTCTGAGAGCCTGTTTTGGTATTGAATGCGCGTATCTGTATTTCATTTGAAGTAAAATTTACATCTTTCCAAGTAAGAGTTAAAAGCTCCCCTTTCCTCATTCCTGTATCCAGAGCTGTGATAATGATAGCTTTCAGATACGGATTGCTGGGTGGTATTCTGGCAGTAGTCTTTTTACCTTTCCGAGTATAAGTGATAGTTCGTTCATTAGAACAAGCTGCCAATAACAGCTGTTCTTCTTGAGCTGACAACACTCTATCTCTTTTCGTTTCATCTGCTGATGAAATCAAGGAAAAGCCTTTTGATTCAAATGGTGACCGTCCGATCCAACCTTCTGACTTTGCATGATTGAAAATTGATCTCAGTAGTGCGAGTTCTCTGTTGACTGATGCAATGGCTCTTTGCCCACCATCAAAACGAGTTGGAGTATTAAGCCTATGAAGTATTGTATTTTTGTATATCAGAGCTGGTGATGTTTTTAATAAATTTACGTCCAAAGTATTCCGTTAGTGGTAGCAAATGCCAATGGACTTGCTTATATGATCGTAGCCCTGCCACTTTTCTGTCACCAACATAAACTGGAGCGTGAATCTTGGCTTTCTCGTAAATTTCAGCCACCTTGGCAAAAGCGAGTTTGTCACCTTCAATCGTTTTGGCACCACCATCATCTAAGGATCGGATCACTCTTTTTAATAATTCACGTGCCGCAGTCTTGTTTTCAGCTCTTCTTTTAACATTTTTGCGCTTGCCGGTAATTTCATCAGTGTATGTGACACGCGCCCAAATGCGACCATCCTTATCCTCAAAAACATAACCTTTTCTTTCTTTTGCCATAAAAAATAGTCCTTTGACTGGAATTCAACTCAAATTTCTAAATCTTGTTTCCTCAAAAGTCCAAGGTTTATTATAGTCAAAGCATAATTCTCAGGGACACATTCAAGGACACATTCAATTGTAATCTCAAGATAATTGGAGATACAACTAGAGAATTCCATTATTTATAAATTCCTTAAAAACCTAGCGTTTAAGGAGATTCTGAGATGACTAGGAGATTCCTGAATAGAGGCGACCATTGACTGGCAGTCATGAGGTCAGGGGTTCGATCCCCCTCGACTCCACCAATAAATTCAATAGTTTAGGGCAACCAAGAAGGTTGTCCTTTTCGTTTTGTGTGTCTATTGTGTGCCAAACTCTTAAAACATCCTATAATAGTCTCAAAAACCACCCCTTTTTGATACAAAATCAGGAATATTTTTCATCGTAGAATAATTATTACTGCCGCTAATACTATTCCTTAACTAAAAAATCCTTGTATTCCGCCTGATTAGTCATATAATATAAGACTTTCCTCAATGCTCTTTAGGACAAAGTTATGAACACAATCAAGATTTCTCACACAATGCTTTTAATTTTATTCGCTTTAGTTTTGCCTACAGTAATCGTAGCCGCGCCCGGCGATCTTGACTTGAGTTTCGGTAACGGCGGCAAGGTGATGACTAAACTCGGCGCTTCCAGTGATTTCGGTTACGCTACGGCTTTACAACCCGACGGGAAAATTATTGTCGCGGGACACAATCAGAGCATTAAAACAAGGCTGGTTGTTGCCAGACTAAATCCGGACGGCTCTTTAGATGATTCGTTTGGCATAAGCGGTAAAACATTCGGCGATTACTTTTACTATTATGGAACTGTATCCATAGCCATTCAAGCAGACGGCAAAATTGTCGTCGGCGGAACCACATATGTACCTAATGGTATCAGCTTTACCATTGTGAGATTTAATTCGAACGGTTCGCTCGATACATCGTTCGGTGCGGACGGTGTTGTTTTTTCAAGATTTGAAAACTATAAAGTCCAGTTAGAGTCATTGGCTATTCAGTCTGACGGGAAAATTGTCGCCGCCGGATTCGCTTATGCGGGTAACAGTTCCGACCCAAAGGCGTTCGCTCTTGCCAGATACAACATCGATGGCTCGCTTGACAGCTCGTTCAATGGTGACGGAAAAATAATTTTCGATTATGACACGGCGTATTCTGGGGCTAATTCGATTTTAATTCAGCCAGATGGCAAAATTCTAGTCGGCGGAATCGGCGGCGGCGGATTTCGTGTTGTTCGCCTGAACGTCGACGGCAGTTTCGACAACAGTTTCGGGACAAACGGCAGAGTTACGACAGTAATCGGGCAATCCGGTCGTGTTTCCGGTCTGGCGCTTCAAGCGGACGGCAAAATTGTCGCCGTCGGCGCGGATGGCGGCAATAATGCTTATAATGTCGTCGTTGTTAGATATAACTCCAACGGCTCGCTCGATACAAACTTCGGCGTTGGCGGCATAATTAAAACACCAAATGAAGAAGCTACATTCGGTACTAATCCAGCAGTCGCTATTCAAACCGACGGCAAGATATTGGTCAGCCTTTCAACTCGCAATTTTACCGTTATTAGGTTTAACGGTGACGGCTCGCTTGACACCGGTTTCGGCAGCGGCGGGAAGGCGACAGCTGCGGAAGCCGGTTATAAATCAGGCGGATTAGTAATTCAGTCAAACGGGAAGATTGTGCGGGTCGGCACAGGTCGTGTTGCTTTTAATTCGGCGCTTGGTACCAATATCGATAAAATCATCGTTGTTCGCTATAACTCCGACGGCTCGCTCGATAATTCTTTTGACGGCGACGGCATAAGTCTGGTAAGAACCAGCGATGGGGATAGCGGGTTCATTGATACTGCAATTCAACCGGACGGCAAAATCGTTGCCGTCGGAAACACAGCGGGAATTCTGACAGTCGTTAGATATAATTCCAACGGCTCTCTCGATGAAACTTTCGGAAACGGCGGAGTGGTAACTGCTACTCCAAGCGTTTTTCCCGCGCCCAGTTTAGGCGCCGCAAGAAGCGTCGCTCTTCAACCGGACGGCAAAATTGTAGTCGGTTTTAGTTACGGAGTCTATAATTCCAGCATCGGCTTATACCAACCTCAATTCGGCATTATCAGATACAATGCCAACGGTTCGCTCGATACATCTTTCGGTCAATCCGGTATAGCTAACTTTACTGCCGGAATACGCAGCTATATGGAAAGTATCGCGCTGCAAGCGGATGGAAAAATTATCGCCGTCGGAAGCGGATACGGTCCCGTTCAATTTTCTTCTTCGTGGATTCAGTACATTGTCGTTGGCAGAGTCAACACTAATGGCTCATTGGACGCAGGTTTCGGCAGCGGCGGAATTACCAGAACATTCATCGGAAACTTGGGCGATTCGGCACAGGACGTAGCGATTCAAAGCGACGGCAAAATAGTCGTTGCCGGTTATGCTTCCAACATTCCGAATACAGGCGAGGATTTCGCTCTCGTCCGCTATAACTCTGACGGCTCGCTCGATACTACTTTTGACGGCGACGGCAAACTTACGACTGCTTTTGATACTTCGGGCGGCGAGGATTCGGCATCAGGCGTCAAAATTCAAAGCGACGGAAAAATTGTTGCGGCTGGAATCAGCAACCAAAAAATCGCTTTAGCCAGATACAACACCGACGGCTCGTTGGACATTTCTTTTGACGGCGACGGAAAGGTTACAACTGCCTTTAACACATTGAGCAAAGCCAGTGATTTGGTTATCCAGCCAAACGGTAAAATAGTCGTTGTCGGAGCTTCATTGACCGGAACTAATTTCGATTCAATCATCGTCAGGTATAATCGAAACGGCTCACTCGATAATTCTTTCGGAACTAACGGCATTATCACTACGCCAATCGGTATTTCCGATGACGAGTTTTTATCGGTGTCGCTACAAGCAGACGATAAAATCGTAACGGGCGGATACGGATTCGGCGGCGAAAACAACGACTCTATACTTGCTCGTTATCAAGGCGGAGAAACTGCCGCTTTAACGCGCGTCCTGTTTGATTTCGACGGCGACGGCAAATCCGACATCAGCGTTTTCCGCCCATCAAACGGCACGTGGTATTTACAACAATCAACAAATGGATTTACCGGCGTTCAATTTGGTTTCGGAACAGATAAAATAGTTCCCGCTGATTACGACGGAGACGGCAAAACGGATGTCGCCGTCTATCGCAATGGAACTTGGTACCTACAAAGAAGCCAACTCGGATTTACTGGCGTTTCTTTCGGTGATGCAAACGACATTCCTGTTCCCGCCGATTATGACGCAGACGGTAAAGCTGACATTGCCGTGTTTAGACCGAGCAACGGCACGTGGTATCTGCAAAGAAGCCAACTTGGATTTACCGGAATTCAGTTTGGACAATCAGGCGACAAACCTGTCGTTGCCGACTACGACGGCGATGGAAAAGCTGATGTAGCGGTTTTTAGACCAAGCAATGGCATTTGGTATATTGACCGTTCAAAAGACCATTTTACCTATTTTCAATTCGGACAAACAGGAGACAAACCTGTTCCGGCAGACTACGATGGCGATGGAAAAGCTGACGTAGCAGTCTATCGGAACGGTTACTGGTATTTGTTGAGAAGCCAACTCGGATTTACGGGTGTGGCGTTTGGAGATGCAGCGGATTTACCTTCACCAGCTGATTACGACGGCGACGGGAAGGGTGATTTGGCGGTTTTTCGTCCGTCGAACGGCGTTTGGTATTTGCAAAGAAGCCAATCAGGATTTACGGGTGTTCAGTTTGGTGTTTCCGAAGACAAACCTGTTCCTAATTCTTTGGTGCCATAGAAAATAACCGGACAGTATTAGGGCGTCTCACAAACACCCCTTTTTGATGTTATAAAGATGGTTTCTCCCACCTTGATTTATAATCACAGGTGCTAACCGATTATTCGTTCTTTGACAGGAGAAACCGCAATGACATTATACATCGGCGTGGATTTTCATCCACATCAACAAACCGTCAGTTATTGTAATAATGAGGAAGGTGAAGTTCATCAAACTTCCCTGGTTCATAACGTGGAACAGGTGCGCAGGTTTTACCGGCAA
>JAIVJJ010000001.1 GCA_020200095.1 Acidobacteriota bacterium
ACTCGAAAAACCGGATGGAATTTTCACGGGCGCGTCTCAAAACCTGGGCGATTTGCCGTTTCATCTCGGCGCGATTTTTTCTTTCACCGACGGGCAAAACTTCCCGCCCGAAAATCCTTCTTTCGCTTTTGCAAAATTCACCTATCCGTTTATCGCCGATTTAATAACGGCAAGCTTTGTAAAATTCGGTGCGAGCGTGCGCGATGCGACGCTCTGGCAAAACGTTTTTTTCGGCTTTTCGCTGCTCGTTTTACTCGAAAGATTCGCTTTTAAATTAACCGCCAGTCGCCTGGCGGGAAAACTTGCGCCCGCGCTTTTATTTTTTAGCGGTGGTCTCGGATTTTTGTGGTTTTTGAATGATTACTGGCAAAGCGGAAAAGATTTTTTTGATTTTCTCGGAAACTTACCGAGTGATTATACAATTGGCGAAAAATTTCGCTGGGGAAATTCTTTGGTAGTGCTGTTTATTACGCAAAGAAGTTTGCTTTTGGGGATGCCGCTGACCTTGATTGTTTTGCAGAAACTCTGGGAGATTTTCACTACAGAGACACAAAAACACAGAGAAGAAATTTATAGGAATGAACAGGATAGACAGAATGAAAAATCATTTTCAATTTTCCACTTTCCATTTTCAATTTTCTTAATCGGTTTGCTTGCCGGAACTTTGCCGCTCGTCCACGTTCACAGCCTTGTTGTTTTGTTTGTGGTAAGCGCGTTTTTGTTTTTTTTCAGTTTAAACAAATGGCGTGAATGGATTGCCTTTGCTCTTGGTGTCACAGTTATTGCCGTTCCCGAACTCGTTTGGGCAATGACCGGAAGCGCAACGCATTTGACCGAATTTGTTGACTGGCATTTCGGTTGGGATAAAAAGAATGAAATTTTCCTCGTTTTTTGGTTAAAGAACCTGGGTTTGTTCATTCCGCTTTTGCTTTCGGGAATTTTTTTAACACAAAGCTACAAAAACGCGGAAGGAGAAAAGGAGAAAAGGAGAAAAGCAGAAGAGGAGAGCAAAACGATCGGGCAAAAATCTCCCTTTCTCCCTTTCTCTCTTTCTCCTCGTCTCTTTTTATTTTATATTCCGTTTGTATTTTTATTCATCGTCTCAAACGCCGTAAAACTCGCGCCGTGGGAATGGGATAATATCAAAGTTTTGATTTACTGGTTTGTCGTCTCAATTCCGTTTGTGGCGCTTGCTTTAGCCTGGCTTTGGCAAAAAAATTTGATACTAAAAATCGTTGCCGTCGCGTGTTTTGTAGTTTTAACTTTTGCGGGCGCGTTGGACGTTTTGCGTACTGTTTCGGCGCAAATCAATTATAAAGTTTTTGATAAAGACGCGGTAAAAATTGCTGAACAAATCAAACAAAAAACCGCGCCAAACGCTTTATTTTTGAATGCGCCGACGTATAATTCCGCCGTTGTTTTGTCGGGCAGGCGTTCTTTGATGCGTTATGTCGGACATCTTTCTTCATACGGCATTGATTACAGCGAGCGCGAAACGGATTTGAAGCGAATTTACGCTGGCGACGCGAGGGCGCGGATTTTATTGGACAAATACCAAATTGAATATGTTTTAATAAGCCCGGAAGAAACGAGTTCTCTGACTGTGAAAGAAAATTTTTTCGTGAAATTTCCCGTTGTAGCCGAAGCTGGGCAATACAAAGTTTATAAAATCAAATAAACCACAGATGAATAAAAATAAAAACAGATTAGAAGAAAGCAGTCAGCAATCAGCAGTCGGCAGCCAGAGTGAAAACACTCACAACTCACAACTCACAACTCACAACTCGCTTTGGCTTGTCGCTTGTTTTTTAATCACAACAATAGCCGCTTTTTTGCGTTTCTTCTGGTTGGAACTAAAACCCTTGCATCACGACGAAGGCGTCAATGGATTTTTTCTCACGACACTTTTCCGCGAAGGCATTTACAAATATGACCCGAGCAATTACCACGGTCCGACGCTTTATTATATCGCTCTGGCTTTTACAAAATCCTTTGGTCTGGACACAATTCCGATTCGCTTGAGCGTGGCGATTTTTGGCGTTTTAACTGTTGTTCTCGCGTTCTTTCTCAAAAGATACATTGGCAAAATCGGAAGTCTCGCCGCCGCTCTGTTTCTCGCACTGTCGCCTGGAATGGTTTATATTTCGCGCTATTTTATTCACGAGATTTTGTTCGTGTTTTTAAGTTTAGGTATTGTTCTGAGCGTTTTGTATTTCATTGAAAAACGCAAAGCCGGAGCTTTTTCGGTAGCGACAATGACTCTGCTTTTGCTGGTTTGTTTTCTACCAACCGCGCTGAATCTAGCAAGTGTCGCCGGTAAAGACAATATGACTTTAGTTTGGATTTTACGGATTGGTTTGTTTGCCCTCGAAGCGGTTTTGGTTTTTATGATAATGCGGATGCTTTTGGCTTGGAACGACGGAAGACCGATTTATCTGCTTCTCGCTTCGGCTTCGACCGTTCTGCTTTTTGCTACGAAAGAAACGGCGTTTATTACAATCGGCACAATACTGATTGCGGCGGTTTGCGTTTGGATTTGGCGAAAAATTTACCGAGCGATGTTTGGCGAGCCGAAAGAAGGCGAACTCGAACCTGTCGCATTAACCTGGACAACTTTTCGTGAAAGATTAGGCAGTTCAACCGATTCGATGCTTTTGATTTTTGCGTGTGTTTTCGTTTTTGCGTATATCGGCGTTTTGTTTTTCTCATCGTTTTTCACTTATCAGGAAGGCATCTCGAAAGCGTTTGAGGCTTATGCAATCTGGACCAAAACCGGCAACAAAGACCACACGCAGAATGGCTTTTGGGCTTATCTGAAATGGGGAATGCAAATGGAATCGCCGATTTTCATTCTCTCGGCAATAGGAACTTTGATTGCCTTGATAAAAGCCAGACATCGTTTCGCGCTTTTCGCGGGATTTTGGGCATTCGGTATGCTTGCCGCATATTCACTTATTCCATACAAAACGCCGTGGCTCGCGCTTTCATTTCTTTTGCCGATGTGCATTATCGCGGGCTACGGCATTAATGAATTATTAACTTCCCGCGACGTTGGGCAGAAAATTCTAGGCGCGGTTTTATCCGTATTTGCGGCGGTAATTTTGGGTTATCAAACTTACGATTTGAATTTTGTGCGTTACGACAGCGACCAGATGGCGTATGTTTACGCTCACACCGAGCGCGGTTTTCTCGATTTAATCAAAAACATTGATTATTACGCTGAAAAAAGCGGCAAAGGCAAAGATGCCGGCGTTGACATAATCTCGCCTGATTACTGGTCAATGCCGTGGTATCTGCGCGAATATCCGCAAGCAATTTTTCACGGGAAATTTGTTGACGCGCCTAAATCGGAAATGATTGTCGCCTCGGAAACGCAAGCAGGCGAATTAGCTCGAAGATACGGAGCGAATTATAAATATGCGGGAACATACCCGCTTCGTCCGGGTGTTAAACTTTACCTGTTAGTTAGAAATGATTTGGCAGATGCCAGCGCCAAAGAACTTTATAAAATAGGCGAAATGATTCCGTAAAAATCTACTGCTGCAACCTTTTCGTCTGAATTATCGCCTAATGCTTTTAGAACCGTTTCACCAAAATAATAGTAAATGCTAAATGGTAAATGGTAAATGAAAATCCGTTTGTTATTTACCGTTTATCACTTACCATTTATCGTTATTTTCCTATGGTGAAAATTCTTAAAAATTATGCTTTTACGACTTTTAATTTTCGCTTTTATTTTGATGACAACTTCGATTTTCGCTCAAACGCTGACTATTGAAACGGGCGTTCCGCAAACTCTGGCGAAATGGCGAGCGGCGAATTATTCAAACGTGCGTTATAAATTGAACATCACGCTTGAGAAAGGCGCGCCATTGATGAAGGGCGACATCGAGATTCGCGTTAAATTGACGGACGAAGGCGCGAAGAACGATTTGATTTTAGATTGGCGACAACTCTCGCTTGTGCGTCCTTTCGCCAATAGTCCTTACGCTTACGCTTATGAGGTTAATAATGCTGACGACTCAAATATTTCCACACTCTACAAAAATGAACATCTTTTAATACCGAAAGTGTTGCTAAAAACAGGCGAAAACGTCGTCAAGATAAAATTCGCGGCGCCGATTGCAACAAGCGGCGCGGCAATCACCCGCTATGTTGACAAGGAAGACGGCGCGGAATATGTCTATTCGCTGTTCGTGCCGTCAGACGCAAGCACGGCGTTTCCCGTGTTTGACCAGCCGGATTTGAAGGCGCGATTTACTTTGGAATTAACTGCTCCAAAAGATTGGAAAGTAGTTTCAAATGAAGATTATTGGGAAAGAACAAAATATTTCTGTGAGGAGAATAAACCTTGTAATACTAAATATCTTTTCAATGAAACTTTGCCGATTAGCACATATCTTTTCGCTTTCGCGGCAGGAAGTTTCACGGAATTCGGATACTCGCTTGAAAACACAGTTTATGGCGGTATGGTATCGCCGGGACGATTTGATATAGACAAACATCACCGAAGAAACAGAGAACTTCAGGGAAATTCAATATTTGTTCGCAAATCGCAAGCTGAAAAATTTAAGCCTCACGAACAAGAAGTTTTTCGCCTCAACCGCGAAGCCGTCAAATATCTCGAAAGCTATTTCGATTACAAATTCCCGTTTCCGAAATACGACCTTGTTTTGATTCCCGAATTTCCGTTCGGCGGAATGGAACACGCGGGCGCGACTTTTCTGCGCGAATCTTCCGTCATTTTCCCGTCCGAGCCGACGGCGAACGATTACATCTCGCGTGCCAACCTGATTTTTCACGAAGCCGCGCATCAATGGTTCGGCGACACGGTGACGATGAAATGGTTTGACAATTTGTGGCTCAAGGAAGGCTTTGCCGAGTTTATGGCGTATAAAACGCTGGAAAAAGTGCTGCCCGAATACAACGCCTGGAAAGCCTTTTACGAGCGCAACAAACCGCTCGCCTATCTGACAGATTCGACGCGCGGGACGACGCCGATTTACCAGCAAATCCCGAACCTCTCGGCGGCAAAATCCGCTTACGGCAACATCGTCTATCGCAAAGCCCCGTCGTTTCTGCGCCAAGCCGAGTTTTATCTGGGCGAAGATAAATTTCAAACGGCGGTGCGCGCATTTTTGAAGAAACATCAATTCGCCAATGCCGAATGGACGGATTTGGTGAAGGAATTTGAATTGTCGAGCGGGCAGGATTTGAAAGATTGGGCGAATGTTTGGGTTAAAGAAAAGGGAATCTTCACGACGAGATTTGTAACACCGATCTCAGGCGATATGTTTAACATAATTCCAACTTTTGTGCATAGTTTCAGTATCTATGTGGCTCCTGTCACCAAATTTAAAGTGCTGGTTTTGCTGGAAAGCGGACAGAAAATTATTCGGGAAGTATCGTTGGGAGATAAATCTAAACGTTCATACATAACAGGGTTTATGCGGAAAGATACATTGGATAACAAACTAGACGTTGCGTATGTATTTCCAAACTATCAAGATTACGGCTACGGCATCTTTCTGCTTGACGCGAAAAGCCGCGATTACGTGCTGAAAAATATCCAGAACGAGCGGGACGATTTTCTGCGCTCGATGATGTGGGGAACGCTCTGGGACAGCGTGCGCGAAGCCGAACTCGCGCCGCGCGATTACGTCGAACTCGCCATCAAAAACATTTCAACCGAAAAAGACGAACTCACGATTCAAACAATTTTAGGGCGCGTTTCAACCGCGATGAATTATTATCTTTCGGACGCGCAATCGAAAGAACTCGCGCCGCAACTCGAAACGCTTTTGATTGAGAAAATGCAAAACGCGCCGACGCTCGGACAACGAATCACGTTTTATCGAGCGTTTTTGAACGTCGCTTCAACCGACAAAGCTCAGGCAACTTTGAAAGACGTTTTAAGCGGCAAATTACAAATAAAAGATTTGAAATTAAAAACCAAAGACCGATTCGATATCGTAACGAAACTTTTAATTTTAAGCGACAAAGATGCGCCGAACCTGTTAGCCGAACTCGAAAAAGCCGAAACTTCAGACGAAGCGAAACGCTACGCTTACGCCGCCAAAGCCGGAATTGCAACGACGGAAAACAAACAAAAGTTTTTTGGTGATTTTCTGAACAACAAAGAAATTTCCGAAAGTTATATCGAAACTGCTTTCGTTCCGTTTAATTCAATCAGACACAGCGAACTGACTTTGCCGTTTTTAGAAAACGCGCTGAAAGAATTACCGAATCTCAAACGCAGCCGCAAAATCTTTTTCGTCAACGGCTGGCTCGCCGCTTTTATTGGCGGGCAAAAAAGCGAACAAGCTTTGCAAATCGTTAACAAATTTTTAGCGGACAATCCAAATCTTGATAAAGACTTACGTTTGAAAGTTTTGGAAGTCGCCGACGGTTTGGAAAGAAGTGTTAAAATTCGTCAAAAGTTTGCGGGAAAGTAAAAACGCTTTATGACTTCAGCGACAAACATTTTGGTAACGGCGGCGGGCTTGGGCTTGCTTGTGTTTACCTTTTACGACATTTACAAAACGATTTTGCGCGCGACAAAACGGCAGGGTTTGCTCAGCGAATTTCTCAACCGCAGTTTGTGGCGCATCGCGACGAGTATGACGCATAGTCTCAACCGTCGCTGGCGGCATCGCGTTTTGACATCGGTCGGACCGCTTTTAATGCCGTTGCTCATTGCGATTATAGTTTCGATGCTGATAACCGGATTTGCGCTTGTTTACCTGCCGCGAATAGAAACCGATTTTAACATCAACGAAAGAGCGGGCGGCGGCGCAATTATGCAGGCGTTTTATTTTAGCGGCGTTACGCTTCTAACTATTGGCTACGGCGATATGGTGCCGGTTTCGGGTGCGATGCGCCTTGCCGCAATGATTGAAGCCGCTTGCGGTTTAGGGATTATTTCGCTTTCGATAACTTATTTATTGTCGGTTTACGGCGCGCTGGAACGAAAACGAGCGGTTGCGCTGACGTTTTATCATCAGGCTCGGCAGGGCGCGGACGTTTCCGGTTTTATTACAAATCATTTTGCGCGCGGGCATTTTTACAGTTTGACGGAAACTCTGCGTCAATCAACCCGCGATTTGGATGAACTTCTTGAGTCGCATCTCGAACATTCCGTAATTCATTATTTTCACCCGCTCGAAGTTTACAAAGGCTTGCCGCGCGCGCTGTTTATTGTGCTGGAAACGACCGCGGTTTTAAACGCTCACGTCAGCGAAAAGGAATACGTCGAAGCCGGCGACCACCCGGACGTGCTTATCGCCAGCGACAGCGCGCGCCACGTTCTCGCCGAACTTGTAACGACGCTCAAACTCGGCGAACGTGCGGGCAATCCGTTTGAAACCGAAGCGGAAACGCGGCAGCGGCGGCGCAATTCTTTTAATCGCGCGTGGCAGCGTCTGCAAAATGCGCAAATCAAAACGCGCAGCGACGTTCAGCGGGCGTTTGATGAATACTCGGCAGACCGCGACAGTTGGGAAAAACAACTTTTTCATTTAGCCGATTTTCTCGGCTACGATTGGGACGAAGTAACCGGCGACCGCAGTCTCGATGATGCGACCGACAACGAAGTCGCCGAGCGTCACGAACCGCTGACCGCCGACAACCCGGAAGCGTCGCCGGCAGCTGAAGCGGAGGCGCGCGAGCAAATCGAAACGAGCTAAGAATGAACAATATTCCGTTTATCAAATACTGCGTAACTTTTCGTCAGCTCAATCTTGATAAAAAAGTAATGATTTGCTATTCTAAATAAGAAAAGGATTTATAAAAACGAAGGAACGCTTCTTGATAAGAAAAGGATTTATAAAAACGAAGGAACGCTTCTTGAATTTATGAAAATATCCGCGCAAGAAGAATACGGTTTAAGATGCCTCGTGCAGCTTGCGACGCTTGAAGAAAACGAAAGTTTGACCTTGCCGCAAATTGCCGAGCGTGAGGGCATCTCGCAGGCAAACGCCGGAAAATTGATGTGGCTTTTGAGCAAAGCCGGATTTGTGCGGGCAACACGCGGAACAAAAGGCGGTTATGTTTTATCGCGTCCGGCTGGCGAAATACGTTTGAATGAAGTTATCAAAATTTTAGACGCCGACGAAATCAGTAATCATTGCGAAAGCTACACGGGCGTTCTCGATTCGTGCGTTCACAAAGGCGATTGCGGCATTCGCCCCGTCATCGTCGGTCTTCACGAAATTGTGCAGGAAGCTCTTTCAAACATAACGCTCGCGCAGCTTGTCGGCGATGAAGCGAAAGTTGACGCGACATTTCACCAAATTAAAAGATTTGAGCGCAAAATCGGACAGGAAAATTTAAGACACTAATTTTTGCTAATTTATAAAACAATAAAAATATTATGAGTACGGCTGTTGAATTACTTGCAAACAGAGAATATAAATACGGTTTTACGACCGATATCGAAACGGAAACGATTGCCAAAGGTTTATCGGAAGATACCGTTCGTCTTATTTCACGAAAGAAAAACGAGCCGGAATGGCTGCTTAACTTTCGTCTGAAAGCATATCGGCATTGGCTGACGATGAAACTGCCCGACAATTGGGCGAACTTTCATTATCCGAACATTGATTTCCAAAACATCAGCTATTATTCCGCGCCGAAACAGAAAGCGAAAAAACAGAGTTTAGACGAAGTTGACCCGGAATTGTTGAGAACATTTGAAAAACTCGGCATTCCTTTGACCGAACAAAAAATGCTGGCGAATGTCGCGGTTGACGCCGTTTTCGATTCGGTTTCGGTGGCGACGACATATAAGAAAAAATTGCTTGAGGCGGGCGTGATTTTTTGTTCGTTCACCGAAGCGGTTGCTGATTACCCCGAATTGATTCAAAAGTATCTCGGCTCGGTTGTGCCATCTTCGGATAATTATTACGCGGCTCTGAATGCGGCGGTTTTCTCTGACGGTTCGTTTGTTTTTATTCCGAAAGGCGTGAAATGTCCGATGGAATTGTCCACTTATTTCCGCATTAACACGCAGGATTCAGGACAATTTGAACGAACGCTAATTGTCGCGGAAGAAGGTGGTTATGTTGCATATAACGAAGGCTGCACCGCTCCCCAATTTGACACGAATCAGCTTCACGCGGCGGTAGTTGAATTAGTCGCTTTGGACAATTCGGAAATCAAATACTCAACCGTTCAAAACTGGTATGCGGGCGACGAATCGGGCAAGGGCGGAATTTATAATTTCGTGACAAAACGAGGCGCGTGTCGCGGGCGCAATTCAAAAATTTCGTGGACGCAGGTTGAAACCGGAAGCGCGATTACTTGGAAATATCCGTCCGTAATTTTGCAGGGCGATAATTCAATCGGTGAATTTTACTCGGTTGCATTAACCAATAACGCGCAGGTTGCTGACACCGGAACGAAGATGATTCATCTCGGCAAAAACACGAAATCAACCATTATTTCAAAAGGAATTTCCGCCGGAAAATCAAACAATTCGTATCGCGGACTGGTGAAAGTAATGCCAAAAGCGGAAGGCGCGAGAAATTATACGCAGTGCGATTCGATGCTTATCGGGCAATCGTGCGAGGCGAACACTTTTCCGTATATCGAGGTGATGAACAGTTCCGCGAAAGTCGAACACGAAGCGACGACATCGAAAATCAGCGAAGAGCAATTGTTTTATTTGCAGCAGCGCGGACTTTCTCAAGAAGATTCGGTGTCGTTGATTATCAACGGTTTTTGTAAAGAAGTTTTCAAAGAATTGCCGATGGAATATGCTGTCGAAGCGCAAAAACTTCTTGGCTTGAAATTGGAAGGAAGCGTTGGTTAGAACGTGAGAAAAATTAAATTACCAAATGTGCCCGAACCGCTTGGTCATTATTCCTCAGCCGTTGTGCATAACGGCTTAATTTTTGTGTCTGGACAATTGCCGCGAGATGCTGAAACGGGCGAAGTAGAAACGGGTTCAATTGAAGCGCAAACGGAAGTTGCTTTGCGGAATGTCGAACAAATTTTGCGAGCGGCGGAGAGCGATTTGAATCACGTCTTGCAAATGACGATTTACGTTTCGGAGATGGAACTTTGGGATAAAGTCAATGAAACTTACGCGCGAATTTTAGGCGAACACAAACCGGCGCGGGTGATTGTTCCGGTTAAGGATTTGCACTTCGGCACGAAGATTGAAATTCAGGCGATTGCTGCGGTGAAAGAATAAAAAATGAATCTTGATATTTTTCAGGTTGACGCCTTTACAAACCACCTTTTCGCTGGAAATCCGGCGGCGGTTTGTCCTTTGACCGAATGGCTGGCGGACAACGTGATGCTGAAAATTGCGGCGGAAAACAATCTTTCCGAAACGGCTTTTTTTGTTAAGCGAAACGACCGATACGAGATTCGCTGGTTTACGCCGACGGTTGAGATAAATCTTTGCGGACACGCGACGCTTACAGCGTCTTTTGTGATTTTTAATTGTTTGAATCTGGAAAACGAGCATATCAAGTTTTATTCGCATCGAAGCGGCGATTTGAGCGTCGAAAAGCAGGGTGATGTTTTAGTTTTGGATTTTCCCGCCTACGATTTGAACGAAACCGTGATTTTGAAAGATTTGGTTGAATCGGTCGGGAAAATGCCGAAACAAGTTTGGGAAACGCAAGGCAATATGGCGATGCTGCTTTTTGAAACCGAAGACGACGTTAAGAACTTAGAGCCTGATATGTCGGCTTTGAGCAAATTGAAATACGACGAAGTTATTGTTACCTCAAAGGGCAAATCGGCGGATTTTGTTTCGCGTCTGTTCGCGCCGCGCATCGGAATTCCCGAAGACCCGGTGACTGGCGCGACGCATTGCTCGCTAATTCCGTATTGGGCAAAGCAGCTTGGAAAGGAAAAACTCTACGCACGGCAGCTTTCAAAGCGCGGCGGCGAGTTGTTTTGCGAATCAAACGGCGAGCGCGTGAAAATCGGCGGCAACGCGGTTTTATATTTAAAAGGTGAGATTTACGTTTAAAAATTTATGTTATTAGAAGTTAAAAATTTACACGCCGGAATTGACGGCAAAGCGATTTTAAAAGGCTTGAATCTGCAAATAAACAAAGGCGAAGTTCACGCGATTATGGGACCGAACGGTTCGGGCAAATCAACTTTGGCGAAAGTCATCGCCGGTCATCCGTCGTATGAAGTGATGGAAGGCGAGATAATTTACGAAGGCAAAAATCTTTTCGATTTAGAGCCGGACGAACGAGCGAGAGAAGGCGTTTTTCTTGCCTTTCAATATCCGGTCGAAGTTCCGGGCGTGTCGAATTCGCAGTTTTTGCGCCTTGCTTACAACGAGAAAATGAAGCATCTCGGACAGGAAGAACTCGACCCGCTTGAGTTTAACGATTATCTGAAAGAAAAAGCGAAAGTCGTCGAAATGGATTCGTCGTTTTTCAAGCGTTCGGTCAACGAAGGTTTTTCCGGCGGCGAGAAAAAGCGCAACGAGATTTTGCAAATGGCGGTCTTAGAGCCGAAACTCGCCGTCCTTGACGAGACCGATTCCGGGCTTGATATTGACGCTCTCAGAATCGTCGCCGCCGGCATCAATAAATTAAGAGATTCTGAAAAAGCGATAATTCTTGTAACGCATTATCAGCGTCTCTTAAATTACATCGAGCCTGATTTTGTTCACGTTCTGGCAAACGGCAAAATCGTCAAAGAAGGCGGCAAGGAATTGGCTTTGGAACTTGAAGAAAAAGGTTATGATTGGGTAAAAGCAGCAGCAAAATAAAATGACAGAGGGTTTAGTAAAAGAAACAATTTACGGCAATTTTTTCAAGGAAACTTTATCGAACATTCAGCCTGAATGGTTGAAAGATTTGCGGGAAAAGTCATTTGCGGTTTTTACCGCGAAAGGTTTTCCGACGCTTAAAGATGAAGATTGGAAATATACGAATCTTGCACAACTCGTGCGCGAACAGTTCACAATCAGGAAAAATGAAAACATTGACGCGAAAAAAATTAGTCAACTATTTTCGGAAACAGAAAATGAGAACCGCGTGGTTTTTGCCAACGGAATTTTCAACGCGGAATTGACAAACATTTCAGATTTGCCTGAAGGCGCGCGGGTTTTGAATTTGGGTGAAGCCGTCGAAGACGAAACTTTCGGCGTGACGGTTAGAGAGCATTTGGGAAAGTTTGTAAATGCTGAAACAAACGGTTTCACAGCTTTGAATACGGCTTTTTTGAACGAAGGCGTTTTCATATTCATTGCGAAAAACACGCGCGTTGAAACGCCGATTCACATTGCTTTTGTTGCCGACGGCGAAGCAGCAAGTTTTCCGAGAGTTTTAGTCGTTGCCGAGCGCGGGTCGGAAGTGACGTTGATTGAAAGTTATTTGCGAACCGGCGAGGCAAAGTATTTTACAAATTCAATCATCGAAATTGTTTTAGCCGACGACGCGAAATTAAAACACACAAGAGTTCAGCGCGAGAGCCACGCCGCGTTTCACGTTACGACGACAGCGGCAAGTTTGAATCGCGCGAGCGTTTATGATTCGACAAATATTACGCTCGGCGCAAGACTTTCGCGCCACGACATAAATGTAAAATTTAACGCCGAAGGCGCGGAAGCGTTTGTTGACGGCTTGTATCTGGTTTCGGAAGAGCAGCATGCGGACACGCATTCGGTTATTGACCACGCAGTGCCGAATTGCGTTTCACATCAAAATTATAAAGGAATTGTTGACGAAAAAGCGCGGGCGGTTTTTAACGGAAAGGTTTTCGTTAGAGAAAATGCAAGCGGCACGGACGCGCAACAATCGAATAAAAATCTTCTTCTTTCAAACGACGCGCGGGTTGACACGAAGCCGCAGCTTGAAATTTTTAACGATGACGTGAAATGTGCTCACGGCGCAACCGTCGGGCAATTGGAAGAAGAAGAATTGTTTTATTTATTGAGCCGTGGCTTGAATGAAGATTTAGCGCGAAATCTTTTAACTTACGGTTTCGCCGAGGAAATTATTAACAAAATCGAAATCGAATCAATCAAAAAACAATTAGATGAGGCGGTTCTAAATCGCCTGCACGCGAACCTAGAAGCATAAAAAACTATGAGAATAAGAACAAACATCATTTTGGAAGAAGAGTTGCTGAAAAAAATCGACGTCATAGCGGGGGAAAAACACAAACGCGCCGCTGTTATCGAAAAGGCTTTGCGCGAGTTTATCGCACGCGAAGAAAAAAAAGCGCCGATTAGTTTAGAGGTCGAAACCGTCGGCAAAAAAGCCGGAGCGCGAACAAAATAATTTGAGGTCATATTGAAAATGCCCGTAATTTCAATGTTTTACGGCGTCATTGTTTTGATGTATTACTTTGACAATAGAAAACACCAGCTTCCGTATATTCACGTTCAATACAGCGGCGAGGAAGCGGTTGTTTCAATTCCTGACGGCGAAGTTATCGAAGGCGTGATACGCGCCAATAAATTAAAACTCGTGCAGGCATGGATTGAAATTCATCAGGAAGATTTGATGGCGGATTGGCAATTGGCGGTTAACGGTCAGCAGGTTTTCAAAATAGACCCGTTAAAATAATTATGATTAAAGTCGTTTCGGCAAAGGCAAATGATGATTATTCGCTTGAATTAAAATTTAGCGATGGAAAGCAGAAATGTTTTGACGCGAAACCGTATCTGGATTATGAAGTTTTCAAACCGTTAAAGGATTTAAATTATTTCAAGCGAATCAAAATAGCTTTCGGCACGGTGCAGTGGACAGACGAGCAGGACATTAGCCCTGAAACTTTGTATCTGGAAGGCAAAGAATCGAGTGAGAAAGTATTTTATGAAAGCTGTAAAAAAAATGAAATCGAACAGTTGGGACGTTGAAAAAGTTCGCGCCGATTTCCCTGTTTTGTCACAAACGGTGAATGGGAAGCCGCTTCGTTATCTCGACAACGCGGCTTCGTCGCAAGTGCCGCAAACGGTGATTGACCGCGGCGCGAAATACCTGCGCGAAGAACATTCAAACATTCATCGCGGCGTGCATTATCTGTCGCAGCACGCGACAACTGCGTATGAAGCCGCCCGCGAAAAGGTGAAAAGATTTATCAACGCGCGGGAAGCAAAAGAATGTATCTTTGTGCGCGGCTGCACCGAAGGCGTTAACCTCGTAGCAAGTTCTTACGGACGAAAGTTTGTCAGTGAAGGCGATGAAATTATCGTCAGTCAAATGGAACATCACGCCAACATTATTCCCTGGCAAATGTTGGCGGAAGAAAAAGGCGCGAAGCTACGCGTAATTCCGATGAACGAGCGCGGCGAACTGATTATCGAAGAATACGAAAATCTACTTAATGAGCGGACGAAAATTGTTACTGTGTCGCACGTTTCAAATTCATTGGGTACGGTTAATCCGATTAAGGAAATGATTGCGACAGCGCACAAATTCGGCGTTCCCTTTTTCGTAGACGGCGCGCAATCTGTCCCGCATTTTCCGGTTGACGTGCAGGATTTGGACGTGGATTTTTTCACATTTTCCGGTCATAAAATGTTTGCGCCGACGGGCAGCGGCGTGGTTTACGGCAAACGCGAATGGCTCGACAAAATGCCCCCGTATCAAACCGGCGGCGGAATGATTCGCACGGTGAGTTTCGAGAAAACGACGTTTGCGCCGATACCGGAAAAGTTTGAAGCTGGAACGCCCGCGATTGCCGCGAACATCGGACTCGGCGCGGCGATTGATTATCTGAACTCGATTGATTTTGCGGCGGCGGCGCGTTATGAACACGAACTCCTGGAATACGCGACCGAAAAATTATCGGCGATTGAAGGCGTTCGCATCGTCGGTACAGCGAAAGAAAAAGCAAGCGTGTTGTCTTTCACCATTGAGAATGTTCACCCGCACGACATCGGCACAATTTTAGACCAATCGGGCATTGCGATTCGCGCCGGACATCACTGCGCCCAACCTGTAATGCAGTTTTTTGACGTTCCGGCGACGGCTCGCGCTTCGTTCGCTTTTTACAACACGCGCGAGGAAGTGGATGTTTTGGCGGACGCGATTCAGAAAGTGATTGAGGTTTTTGCGTGAGATGATAACAAAAGAAGAAATGATGCCCTTACTTATTGATGCTTGTCCTTCATTTAGACCAACTTATGAAGGACTAAATGAGTTTCACGGAGAAATTCTTTACTACAACTTATTAGATGATTTTGCAGACCACATCTTCGGGCTTCATTACAATAATGAAACACGAGAAACTCAAAAGGTATTTGAGATAATTGAAAAAATAAAACAAGAGGGCGACGATGAAGCAAAAGAATTAATTCTTGTTTATTTTTTCGGTGGAATTGATTCAAATATTAGGAAATTAAAACTGAAAACTAAGTAAAGTAAACATCAAAATTAAACAATCAAATTACAGAAAACATACAACAAACTCTGATTCAAGTTGGCGAATACAGTTTTACGATTTTGCTTGCGCCGAACGAGTTCTGAGAATCAAACTTTTTATCAATCAATTCGCATTCACGGTAAGTTACTGAATTCAATTTATCGTGAGATATTATTATGAAAAAGTCTTTATCTTCATTGTTAGAGGTATATCACCAATACCGTAATCTCAAAAGGCAAAGTCGAGTGTTTAAGGTTTTTCGTTATGCTTTCTACGTATTATTTGCCGCGTATTTTTTGACGATAATGTTTCCGCAATATCTTTTTGCTCACGAAGTTTCGCATAAGAATTTTAAAGTTTATGCACGGCAGCCGCTTGATGGAAATATAGACAAAGTTTTAGATTCGGCGGAAGCGCGGCTCGCAAAATCGCCGATTTATGATAAAAGCGTCGTGCGAAAAGTTTTTCTGACCGACAGCCACGCCTTTTACGCTTTTTTGAGCAATAAAGCCTTTGGCTCATTTGCCAACAGCATTCCAGGCATTGATAACATTTTGGTTAATAAGTCTGACGCGGCGAACGATTTGGTTTTTATAAATCGCGCCGAATATAACAAACGCTCATTGAGCGGCGTGATTGCCCACGAAGTAACGCATCTTTTTATCAAAAAGAAATTCGGTTGGGCGCGAGTTGTAGGTACAATTCCGACCTGGAAAAAAGAAGGTTATTGCGAATATGTGGCGGGCGACGGGACGTTGACTTATGAAGAAGGCATCAAGTATTTGAAAGAAAATCCCGATAAGCCGAGCTACTTCAAATATTATTTGATGGTAAAATATCTGATTGAAAAAGAAAGCTTGAGCATTGAAGATTTGTTCAATCGAGATTTTGATGAAAAGAATTTGGAAGCAAAGGTGTTAGCAAATTTGTAGAAATTTATGTCCGAATTAAGCGATTTATATCAGGAAGTTATTTTAGACCACAACAAAAATCCGCGAAATTTCCGTGAGATTGAAACTGCGAATTTCAAAGCAGACGGCAATAATCCGTTGTGCGGCGACGCGCTCAGAGTTTATGTCCAACTTGAAGATGACCGTGTGAAGGATGTCGCTTTCAAAGGTTCAGGCTGCGCGATTT
This sequence comes from Acidobacteriota bacterium, assembly GCA_020200095.1. Classification (GTDB taxonomy): domain Bacteria; phylum Acidobacteriota; class Blastocatellia; order Pyrinomonadales; family Pyrinomonadaceae. The sequence continues at coordinate 16,489 of JAIVJJ010000001.1, forward strand.
CAAAAGCCTCGGCTTCGATGATGACGCAAGTTGTCAAAGGCAAATCGAAAGAAGAAGCCGAGAAAGTGTTTGATGAATTTCACCGAATGGTTTTGGGTGAACTCGACGAAGAACGGGAAGAAAATTCTCTTGGAAAACTCAAAATTTTTGCGGGCGTGCGTGAATTCCCTGCTCGCGTCAAATGTGCGTCGTTAAGCTGGCATACGCTAAATGCCGCCCTGCATGGCGAAGAAGAAGTTTCAACTGAATAATGAACCGGATTTGTAAACGCGCTGCATTTCTCAACTCGGCGCTTAGTCAATCGCCCTTTTCCTCGCATTTTGTAAAGTCAATAATTCTTTAAATTTTTCTTCTCACATTTTCTAAATCTCAGTTTCAAATTTTCAACACAATTTTTTTGTCATAAAACTTTGTCTTGCGGTGTTTTCCTTTTGTCCGGATCAATTTTATATTTCTAAACACAAAGGAGTTTTTATGACGAATAAAATTCAAATCATTTTACGTTTTGTTTTCGCGTTTATTGTTATTGTCATCGGAAATTACGTTATCGTCGCGCAGAATGTCACTACCGGCGATTGGAAAGCTGAAGCTAAATCAGACAAACCCGAAAAAATTTATCTTTCATTTGAACGGCGCACGGTAAAGGGCGGCAAAAATCAGATGGGACAAAGTTATGATTTTTCCGATTTACAAGGTTTGAGCCGCGAACAAACAACACGCAACAGCGCGGTCAGTTTTCGCCTGGTGCGCGAAGCAGGAAACATCGAATGCGAAGGAAGTTTTCAAAACGGTAAAGGCGCGGGAACTTTTCGTTTTACGCCGAATCCGCAATTTGTTTCGGCAATGAAAAGCCGTGGTTTTGACTTTGAAAAAAGCACATCTTCCGACAAACATAATTCTGAGGACCAACTTTTCGCTACCGCAACTTTAAATCTGACAACCGCTTTCACCGACGATTTGCTTTCGGCAAACTTTGGAAAACTCGATACGGACGACCTTTTTAAAGCTGTCATTTTCAAAATTACGCCGCAATTTATGGCTGAAATGAAAGCAAGCGGTTTTGCCAATCTTGGAATGGAAGATTTAGTTAAAGCGCGAATCTTCAAAGTTGACGCCGATTTTGTTCGTAAAGTTGCCGCAATGGGTTTTGACAAAGAGCCGTTTGAAAGTCTGGTTAAAATGCGGATTTTCAAAATCACGCCCGAATTTTTGAGCGAAATTCAGGCTGAAGGTCTGCGAAATCTTGACATCGAAGATTACGTAAAGATGAAGATTTTCAAAATTGACGGCGCGTTCGTTCGCAAAGCAAAAGCCGAGAATCCGAACGTAACAATTGAAGAAATGGTGCAGATGCGCATCGGCGTTTACGGCAAATAATGAAAGCGAAAAGTTGAAAAAGTGGAAAAGTTTATTGTCGCAAATTAACGGCTATCTTTTTCACTTTTCACTTTTGAGTCTTTTAATTTTCCATTGTCCGTTTTCCATTTTTACATTTACTCAAACTGCTTTTTGAATTCTTCAAAAGATTGCCGAAACAAATTTAATTCGCCGCGCAAATTTTCCACTTCGCTTTCGAGTTTTTCTATTCGTTCATTTTCCGCCGGCGCGTCAATCGTTTTATTTTGCGGTAAATTGTTATCTGTTATTGCAACTTCACCTGATAAAAGATGAGCGAAACGAACTTCTTTTTGTCCGGCTTGCCGTTCCAATTTAACGACGACGGGTTCGTCTCTTCTCATCAAACCGTCGAGCGTTTCGTTGACTTCACCGAGACCTGAAAACTCGTAAAGCCTTCCGCTTCTCTCTCTTAATTCACCTAAGGTCTGCGCTCCGCGAAGCATTAAAACACACACGACGGCAATTTCACGCTCGTCAAGTTCATAAACTTTATCCAATATATGTTTGTATTTCACGACGCGACTCGTGCTGCCGTAAAAAACATAGACGATATTTTTCTCGCGCAAATCGTCCAACGCTTTCTGCACGATTTCTTCCGAGAAAGAAACGACCGGCTCGCGGTTGGTTTTTTGATTGCAGGCAGCGATGATCGCGTTAAGGGTGAGCGGATAATATTCAGGCGTAGTCAACTGTTTTTCGATTAAACAGCCGACAACACGCGCTTCGGTTTTGGTTAATTTTTCGGACATATCTGGTTTAAGAAAGGAAAAGAAATTGCCCGCGGAACACACAAAATATACAAAAGAAGAAAAGTTATTTGATGTTTTATAATTTTTCCTTTTCACGCCTTTCGCGTGTTTCGCAGGCAATTATAGTTTTTCAAACAATTTCTAAAAGAATAATACATTTCCGGCTCGATTGCCCGATGATTTACAATCGAAGAGTGAAAATTTTAGTCGCGCGTTCCAAAGAAGAAATCGAATCGGCTTGCGAAAAACTTTCCGCGTCCGCCATTTTAGGCTGTGATACGGAAACGTCTTCTTTAAGCGCGCGAACTGGCAGACTTCTCAGCGCACAGTTTTCCGACGGCGATTTTAATGTTTTAGTTCCCATCAGCGAAGGTGTGGCTTTAGGAAAATTCACCGAAATTCTCGAAAATCCACAAATTATAAAAATCTTTCACAACGCGAAATTCGATTTGGAATTTTTAAGAGAAAACGGCTACCAAGCGCAGAATATTTTCGACACAATGATTGCCGAAAAAATTTTAACCAGAGGCGCAAATCAATCAGCCAGCTTAGCTGAAACGCTTTACCGATATTTCGCGGTTGATTTGGAAAAATCGCACCGCGCGAAATTTAACAAATCTTGGGATGGTGTTTGGACGGATGAATTGGTTCATTACGCCTTGAGCGATGTGGTGTATTTACCAAAATTGATGCGCGAACAAATTGCTTGGCTTGAGCGTTTAGGTTTGCAAAATGAATTTGCTGTTCAACTCAAACGCGTATCTCAATAAACGTTTATCTTTTTTATCAAAATGTGTTAATTTGGTAAAATCCTTACCACACTTGTGTAATCTGATATTCAATCATTTTTCTGCCCCGAAAAATGAGCGAAGTAAAAAAAATACTTTGTTTTTCTTAACTTTTTTAAAGTATTTTCTTTTTGCATATAGATTCTTCTCGTATTTCGTGCGTTAAGAGATAGAAATCTAATTAACTTTTTATTTATTTGATGTGACATAGTTTGTGCAGATTTGGTGCGTTAATAGATAGAAGAAAAATTTAACCGAATATTGAATTAACCTTTTAGAAAAAACAGAAGAAAAATTTGACTAACTATAAAACTTTACAGTAACGGGAGTGCCAAAAAAGTTTGTAAGATTCTGCGAAATTTTGACATATACCAGTGAGCAAAAAGATTAAGCATTATCAGAGGATATTTTCGTTAGTTAAGACTTGAAAGATTATTAGGACTATATATTATGCAGGATTACTAAAAAGTTATCGGAAAAACAATATACAAAGGAGTTTTACATCTAATAGATTTTAGAAACACCGTATATATACAGTATAAAAATTAATGGCTTCTCTCCCTATAGAAAAACAATTTTCCTTTGATGCTATGAATACGCGCATGATTAGCAACATGCGCGTTATTCTCGCATTGGCAACTTTACTTGTCATCTACATTGACCCCTCAGAGCCCCAAAGATTCGTTGCCGCTACTTATTCAGCACTTGTGCTTTATAACATTTATGCGGCAACTATGTATTTGCTGTCGCGCCGAGATCATGCTCTTGTTCCGATAAAATTTGCCCACTGGATAGATATTATCTTTTGTTTAGTGTTACTCGCACTCGGCACCGGCACGAGCAGTATTTTCTTCTTTCAATTCTTTTTCGGCATATTGGTGGCATCTTTCCGCTTTGGATTCATGGAAGGATTACGAGCCACTGTTTTTTCGGCTGTGATGTTCACTATTGTCGGGTATTTGACGGCACCGGCGGGAGAAGAGTTTGAGTTAAATCGTTTTTTGCTGAAACCCGTGTATCTTTGCGTTTTAGGATATATGATTGCTTACTGGGGCGGATGGGAACTCAAATATAAAGAACGTCTGGCAATTCTGAAAGACATCAATAAATTATACAATCCGCGATTTGGTATTGACCAAACAATGAATGCCTTTTTGCAAAAGATTCTTTTTTCGTTCGACGCGTATGCGTGTTTGCTGATTACGGCTAACGCAGATATGTCCAGTTATAAACTGAGGCAGAGTTACCGCGAAAATCCCGATCAAGCGCTCCACGCCGAACAAATAAACAGCGATAGTCCGTTAATTACGCTGCCTTGTGAATATGCTGTTATTTATCACAACTTTCGGCAGATATGGGCGCAAGACAATACAAACTATCTTGTTTTTGATTTGCAAAGCGGAAAGCGCGTCGAGGAACCGCGGCGAAACGGAGAACTTTTGGCAGACCTTTTGGAAACGCAGTCATTTATCAGTGTTCCACTATGTCTGCGAGAAACGGTTGTCTGGCGGCTCTACCTAATCTCTCAAACAAAAATCTTTGATTATTCGGATGTGGAATTCCTACGCCAATTGCTGGAACAGGCTTTTCCTGTCACCGAAAATGTAAATTTACTCGACCGTCTCGCTTCGGAAGCGACCGAGCAGCAGCGTCAAAAAATTTCCCGCGATATTCACGACAGCACTGTTCAGCCTTACATCGGAATAAAATTAGGTTTGGAGGCTTTGCAAATCAAACAGGCGGCTGGCGAAAGCATCGCCGACGGCATCAGTCAGCTGATTAATCTGGCTGAAACAAACATCCTCGAAATTCGCAGTTATATCAATCGCCTGCGAGGAGACAAATCCGATGTCAAAGCCGGCAACGTGCTGGTTTCCGCCATCAGACAGCAAGCGAAAAAAATAAGTGAATTTTACGGAATCCAAATTGAAGTTTTCGCCGAAGATAATCTTATTAACATCAGCGACCGGTTGTCGGCGGAAGTTTTTCAGATAGTTACGGAAAGTTTAAGCAATATCAAACGGCATACAAAAGCCGATCACGCCTCTATTTTTATTGAGGCGAATAACAAAAGATTAAAGATTGAAATACAAAACAATAACCTGAACGGCGACAAAGTGCTTGATTTTGTTCCGAAATCAATAAGCGGGCGGGCAAACGCCCTTGGCGGGCAAGCATTTGTTGAGAACAAAGACCATCACACAACAGTTTCGGTTGAAATTCCGTTATAGCGGAAATTGAGATAAATATGAACACTTATACAAAACCTATCAGAATTTTGCTGGTTGATGACCATAAAAGTTTTTCAGATGGTCTGGCGATGCTTATTAACACCAATAAATCGGTTATGGAAGTCGTGGGAATGGCAAACAACACTAAGGAAGCAATCGCTGCAGCTGCTCAAACCAAACCGGACATTATACTTTTAGACGTTGATCTTGGCGATGAAAACGGTATCGAGTTTTTGCCCGAGCTAAATAACAAAACAGATGCCAAAGTTATTATTCTGACGGGAGCGCAAAATCCGACTCTGCATGAAAATGCCATTATGCAGGGCGCGCGCGGCGTCTTATTAAAATCCGATCCAGCGAAAGTTATACTCACAGCTATTGAGAGAGTTTATAACGGCGAAATGTGGCTCAATAATGCGACGTTAAACAAAGTATTAAGCCAGCTAACGCAGCTGACCTGAAACCATAAAATTGAGCCATTTAGTTGGCAAGTTTCTTCCGATATTGAAAAATCAATATGAGGAGAAACAAATGAAAAAGATTTATACCGATGAACAGATTGTCGGATTTGTGCGA
>JAIVJJ010000318.1 GCA_020200095.1 Acidobacteriota bacterium
GGACGCTTCAGGGCGCCCGGTTTACTGGTCGGAACTTACACCGTTCGTATTGAAAAAAGCGGCTTCGGTGCAGTTGCCAGAACTGATGTGAATGCTAGTGCCGGAGTTGAAACAGAAGTAAGTTTAACGCTTCAAACAGGGGAAGTCGCAGCTCAAGTTGAGGTGACAGCCACTGAGGGTGAGTTGCTTGATACGACTCAAAGTCAGGCTATAAAAACCATTGATCAAGTAAAAATTTTAGAGCTTCCCGGACGTAACAGTCTAACCGGTCTGGCACTGCTCAATCCGGGCGTTGTGCCAAACGCGCAAGGTCGTCCCGGTTCAGGTTTCGCTGTCAACGGCAACCGCACACGCTCAAACAATTTTACGATTGACGGCGCGAACAACAATGACCAATCGCTTTCAATTCCGCGACAAAATCTGCCGCCCGAAGCACTTGCCGAATTTCAGATTATTACAAATAATCCGTCCGCAGAATACGGGCGCAATGCCGGTTCAACCGTCAATCAAATTACGCGCTCCGGAACAAATCAGTTTAGCGGCGCAGCCTTTTATACATATGCAGGCAATGAGCAAAACGCTCTGACTACGGCGGAGCAGCGCACTTTTAATGCAAACCGTGCCGCAGGTCTTAGCGATGAAGATGCTCTGCGCCGTTCTCGCAGTGTTGAGGTGCGTCAAATTTATGGCGGAACCCTCGGCGGACCGATTGTGAAAAATCATACTTTTTTCTTCGCAAGCGCCGACTTTGCTCCTTTTCGCACGACTGTCGGCTCGTCCGCGCGTCCGGCTTTGGATGCTGCCAGCCGTTCTTTACTTCAGGCAAACCGCAATAACTTCGCATCTCCGGCAGCGGTTGATTTTATTCTTAACACTTTTCCGGTAGCAAATGACCCAACGCTTGCTTCTTCAACCCAGGCAGGTTCGACGGTTAACGTAACGACAACGACAGGTCAAACTGTCCCTTTGTTATTCCGCACATTTAACCGAACACTTGAGCAGGGCTTGGCTTACGGAACCGATTTCGGACGGTTTTTGGGCAAAGTTGATACGAAAATAAACGATAAAGACCGTTTATCCTTCCGTTACATATACAACAAATCTGAAGATCCCGGTTTTCCGGCAAGTCTCCCCGGTTTGGAAATCGGTTCAACCAACACCGACCAATCATTTACAGTCAACGATGCTTATATAATAACCTCAAAATTGCTCAACGAGGCTCGTTTCACGTATAGCCAAAGGGATATTTCTTTTCCTGAAGATTTAGGCGCTTTTGCCGGAGGAGCGCAGCTTTCCGTTCTTGGCGCGTTTGGCGCATTTAGCGGTGGTAACGCAAACTTTCCGCAAGGGCGTAACGACCGGGTGCTTGAGTTGACCGATAACGTTAGCTATTCGGCTGGAAACCACAGTCTAAAATTTGGCTACAATATGCTGCGTTATAAACTCGGCAGCTTTTTTGCTCCTGTTTCACGCGGATTTGTTCAATACAACAGTATTGCCGATCTGCTGGCTGACAGGGGAAGTTTCCCGCAAAACGCCACCGGCGAATTTAATGTTGACGCCGTAACTTATGAACACAGCTTCTTCGGACAAGACAACTGGAAAGTAAATAATGATTTAACGCTTAATCTCGGTTTGCGTTACGAATATGTAACTACGCCGTTCGGATATTTTTCAAATGCCACCCCTGACATCAACAATTTTGGACCGCGTTTGGGATTTGCCTACAATCCAAAAAATAGGTTTGGCGGCAGAATGGTTCTGCGCGGCGGTTTCGGAATTGCTTATGACCAAGTGTTTCAAAACATTTTGTTGAATGTCTCGCGCAATTTTCCGCGTGTAGTGCAAAACGCGATTTCAAGCTGCGTAGGATGTCAACTGTTTAGAGGATTTAGCAGTATTCCCTCGACAGCGGTCATTCCTGCGGCTGAGGCGGGCGGTCTAACCGCAAGTCAATTCTTTAACCGCACACCGGAAAATGTTCCGGCATCAAACATTCCATTTCTTCCTGAACGCTTATTTGCGGCAAATGAGCGGGTTAAACAGCCAATGTCAATGCAATGGATACTCGGAGCACAGTATCAATTCGGCAACGATTATGTTTTTAAGGCTGAATACATTGGCACAAAAGGCAGCAATCTGGTGCGCGAGGTCGAACAAAACTTTGGTTTCGTTACGGCGGTCGGAGGTACGGGACAACGCCTGGATCCGAGCCGTGGTTCAATTCTCGTCGGTCAAGGTATTGCCGAATCAATTTACCATTCCGGTCAATTTACTCTCGAAAAACGGTTGAGCAGGCTTGATCTTTTCGGCGCAAATGTCGGAAATTTTACCTTTAACGCTAACTATACTTACAGTTCGTTTATCAGCGAATCTGACGACATACTCGGTGGACAGGCAAACCGAACTCTGCCGGCAGATCCGCGCGACCCGAAACTTGACCGCGCACGGTCAGCTTTTGACGTACCGCACCGCTTTGTTCTGAGTTTGGTATATGAAACACCGGAAGTCGGCGGAAATGCTTTTGTTAGACGTTTAACCGGAGGTTGGCAGCTTTCAACTGTATCAGTTGCCCGTTCCGGTAACCCGTTTAGTATTCTTAACGGTAATAATGCGCTGGGAATTTTGCCAGGTCAAATTAGCACAGTACAGCTTTCACAGCGCGTTGGCTTGAATAATCCAAGCGGAGCACGTAATAGTTTCACTACTGCAACCGTCAGTTCAACTGGTGTAGTAACAGTTGCCAATCCGGATGCAAGATATGTGATTTATCCCACGAACTCAGGCATTTTAGGTAATCTTGGTGCAAACACAGAACGCACCCCACCAGTTTATGATACTGATGCAGCATTGGTGAAAAACATTCGCACTTTTGGCGAGCGACAACGCCTGCAATTGCGGCTTGAAGTCTTCAATGTTTTCAACCGTCGCAATTTTACCGCAATTCCGACAAATACGCTCGTTGCAACAACAAGCCCTACATCATTCTTAAACTTCGGTTTGACGAATACAGGCGGACGCAGCTTTAATTTTGGAGCGCGTTACTTCTTCTAAAACTTGTTATAACAAGTTTAGATTTTGGGAGCGAGAAATCGCTCCCTGTTTATTTTTAAGGAAATTTAAGAACGAGCGGGAATGTTATAGGTTTTAATTTTAGAATTAAGTGTTGTCGCGTTCAATCCCAAAAGCCGTGCGGCGCGTGATTGATGCCCGCTGGTTTGGTCGAGAGCGCGGCGAATCAAATCAGTTTCAAAACGACGTACTTCGTCATAGAAATTAACTCCGCGGGAAATGTCTACTTCTTCCGAACTTCCTTCTGTGTCTTTTATCATATCCCGCGCAAGGTTTGGGTCGCGTACTTCGGGGCGCAGGCAATCAATCGTAATTTCGTCAGTGGGAGCGATAACGACGGCTCTTTCGATGATATTTTCCAGTTCGCGAACATTGCCTGGATAATAATAATTCTCCATCAAAGACAGAACATTAGGTGAAAGATTTTCGCTGATTTGGCGAAGATTTTCCGAGTTATATTTGTGAATAAAATGCTGCGCCAGCGGCAGAATGTCTTCGCGTCGGTCGCGCAAAGGCGGAAGTTCAATTGGCACGACCGACAGACGATAATATAAATCTTCGCGAAAAGTTCCGTTCCGCACGGCTTCTTTCAAATCAACGTTTGTCGCCGCGATTATTCGAACGTCAACTTTTATGGGAGTCGTATCACCGAGCGGCGTAAATTCGCGCTCCTGCACGACGCGAAGCAATCGAACTTGGGTTTCAGGGCGCAAGTCTCCGATTTCATCCAAAAAAATAGAACCCGTATCGGCAACTTCAAAAAGTCCTTTTTTTGCTGCAACCGCGCCGGTAAACGCTCCTTTTGTGTGTCCGAAAAGTTCTGATTCAAGCAACTCGGAAGGAATGTTCGAGCAATTAACCGCAACAAAAGGCAAATCTGCGCGCGGTGAAGATTCATGAATTGATTTTGCTACTAATTCTTTTCCAGTCCCCGATTCGCCTGTAATCAAAACAGTCGAACGCGCCGGAGCGACTCTTTCGACTAGACGAAAAATGTTTTCCATTTTATCGGAACGCCCGATAATCGCGTCGCGGCTGACCGAGCGTGTCATCGCTTGTCTTAAAGAAACGCGCTCTTCTTCCTTACGCCGCGTTTTTACGCCGCGAGCAACGAGCGCGAGAATTTGCTCGTTCTGAAAAGGCTTGCGAATGCAGCCTTCCGCGCCTTTATCCCAAGCCGAGATTGCCGTATCAAATGTTGCGTAAGCCGTAATCATTAACACAACTGCTTCCGAATCCATTTTGATAAGCTGTTCGAGCGCCGTTAAGCCGCCCATTCCGGGCATTGAAACGTCCATTAAAACCACGTCATAAGGTTTTTGCTCATACGCTTCGATAGCTTCTTCGCCCGTTTTTGCCAAATCAACTTTGTAGCCCGCGCCCGTAAGAATCGCTTCCAGCACGTCGCGCATTATTTCTTCGTCATCACAAACTAAAACTGAACCCTTTTTCGCCATAAGTTATTGAATATACCAAAATTTTCTTTAAGTAAATGGTTAACGGTAAATTCCGAAAGTCAGATTGATTTACCATTTACCATTAACCATTTACAATTAACTACTGAAATGATTTATGACAAATTCGCTGAAAATTACGATAAAGCCTTTGCGCCATTTGAAAAGTGGTTTCTTTCCGGTTGGCATAAGGAAACTTTGTCATACTTGCCCGAAAATGCCAAAATTTTAGAAATCGGCGCAGGTACGGGCGCGAATTTTCGCTTTTACCCGAAATGCAAATACGCCGTTGCGAGCGAAATTTCTTTTGCTATGCTCGAATTCGCTAAAGGAAAAACTGATTTTATTAAACTCATCCAAACAGATGCCGAAATTCTGCCTTTTGCCGAAAATTCTTTTGATGCGGCTTTCGCGACATTGGTTTTTTGTTCGATTCCAAATCCGAACCGCGCTTTTGCCGAACTCAAAAGAGTTGTCAAAGAAAATGGTAAAGTCATTTTGCTTGAACACGTTCGTCCCAAAGGTTTGCTGGGTTACATTTTTGATTTTTTAAGTATTTTTACGGTTTCTTTGTTTGAAGATTATTTTAATCGCCGAACAACAAAAATTGCAGAAAATTCCGGATTAGAAATTTTGCAGATAAAACAAAAAACGTTTGGAATAGTGAATTTGATTGTGTGCGAAGTGAAGAAATAAATACAAAAATTGCCCGCAAATAAACCCAGATGAAGACAGATAGAAAGACAAAAAAATCCGAAATCCGAAACCCGAAATCCAAAATTGGTTGTCAGGGCTGGAACTATGATGACTGGATAACGAAAGCCGACGGCAAAACAATTTTTTATCCGCGCGGAACACGCTCGAGTGAGATGCTCGCGCAGTACGCGCAAATTTTTGAAACCATAGAAGTTGATTCGACGTTTTACGCGATTCCAGCGAGTTCGGCAGTTGAAAATTGGTACAAAAAAACGCCGGAAAATTTTACGTTCTCCTTAAAAATGCCGCAGGAAATAACGCACGAATACGGTTTGCGCGAGCCTTCTTTTCCGATTATGGAGGAATTTTGCGAACGAGTTTTGCTGCTCAAGGAAAAATTGGGGACGATTTTGATTCAGCTTCCGCCAAACTTTGAAGCCTCGAAAGAAAACGCACAGGCTTTACGCGAATTTTTAGTGGAGCTTCCGAAAAAAATTCGTTTTGCAGTAGAGTTTCGCAATCGGGAATGGATGATTGATTGGACGTTTGATGAACTAAAGAAAAACAAAACTGCTCTGTGCCTGGTCGAAGGCAGTTGGATTTCGCGCGAAACGATGTTTAAAGCAATCCAAAAAGCGACAACGGATTTCTCATACATTCGTTTTATGGGCGAGAGAGACTTACAAAAGTTTGACAAAATTTATCGGCATCAAGATACGAATTTGCAGATTTGGAAAGAAGAAATTGAAAAGATAAAAGCAACAGACATTTTTATTTATTTCAGCAACTTCTACGAAGGACATGCACCTGCCAGCGTAAACAAATTAAAAGATTTATTCGGACAAGAAACAATTGAAG